>CABUQZ010000014.1 GCA_902493795.1 uncultured Clostridium sp. | reverse complement strand
TAATTCCATTGTCAAAGATCAATTTTTTCTTTTTTTAGATAGAGTTGTATCAAGATTTTCATCTTAATATCTTTCTCATCTAATGTGTCTAGTTTTCCATAAAACTTTTCACACTATCCACAACAAAAAGAAACTGCTGCAATAAAAATACATAAAATAGAAAATATAATCATAAATTTAGATCTTTTTCTTTCAATATTATATCTAAAAATACTTTGATGATTTTCACCATTTACAATCGAATCTATATTTGTATCTAGAGCTTGTGCTAATGGTTTTAATATTGTAACATCAGGTGCCAAAATACCTTGTTCCCATTTAGATACAGTTTTATCACTTACATCAAGAAGTTCAGCTAACTGCTTTTGAGTATATTCCTTCTTTTTTCTTAAATCAGCTATAAATTTTCCCATCTTAGTTAAGCTTGTTCTATTAAAATTCATACTACTATCACACCCAATTATATATAATATAAAATATACTACAAAATAAAGTTACCCTTAAACTTGTTAACATTTTGTTAATAGTCAAAAAAGAAAGAATTTCTTCTTTCTTTCTTAATTAACAATACGATTTTTTCTCTTATATTGCTCTGGAACATAATCAATATTTTTAATATTTTTAGTATTATAATCAATATGTTTTAAATAATTATTTTGATTTTTCTCATCAAAATACATTTCATAATCTGGCATAATTGTTACCTTCCTTTCTAGTGCATAAACGCCTATTAAAAGATAGCAAAATTATTAAGAGAATTACACCTCTAAAAAAGAGAATTTTAAATTCTCCAAATTAGAGAGTTAATTAAAAACATTTATTTTACAAATATATAAAGATTTTTTTTATTTTCATAAAAAAAATAAATTATAAAAAAAAAGAACCTTAAGTTCTTTATAGCCATACTCCAAAGTATACTCCAGCCATTGTTAATATGAGTCCAATAACCCAAAATAATTTAACAATATCTGTTTCAGCCCATTCAAGTTTTTCAAAATGATGATGAAGTGGTGTCATTAAAAATAATTTGTGATGGAATAATCTTAACCATATTACTTGTAATATTACACTTAGCGTTTCAACAACGAACACACCTGCAACTACAAGTAATGTTACTTCTCTATGAGTAAGTATTGCAATAGCAGCCATTGCTGCACCAAGAGCAAGGGATCCTGTATCACCCATAAATATTTTTGCAGGATGAGTATTAAATATTAAAAATCCCATAAGTCCACCAACTAATATAAATGTAAATATACCAATTTCTTCAAATCCTACTACTATTGAAATAAGACCAAATGCAATAAACGAAATAGCAGATAACCCACCAGCTAAACCATCGAGCCCATCGGATAAATTAACAGCATTACTTGCACCAATTAATACAAATAATAAGAACACCCCATAAAACCATCCCATCTCAATATTTAATCCCAGTGTAGTAGATACAAGTGATGTTTCTCCACCTTTTTCCATATACAAATAGAAAAATATCAAAGCGATAATTAATTGTAAAAATAATTTCTGATATGTTGTTAACCCTTCATTATTTTTCTTCTTGATACTTAAAAAGTCATCAAGAAAACCAATAAATGAATATCCAGAGAATACTAATAAAATAATGAGCAAATTAGGGGTCAGTTGTAATTTATCAGTTGCTATTAAAATCAAAGTAGCAATTATCGTTGGAAGAACAAATATAAGTCCTCCCATAGTAGGTGTTCCTTCTTTTTTCTTGTGATTATCACCTACATATATACTAATTCTTTGACCAATTTTTTTTCTTTTTAAATATGGAATTAAAACAAGTCCAAAAACAATTGCAGATAAAAATCCAATCATGATTGCAAAAGCTGATTTAGTTAATAAAAGTATTCCCATTATTTTCACCTCAAGTTATATTTTATAAACCTACATTAAATTATTATGTCCAATAAAAAATAATATGCATAATAAGGTCAATTGTAAGTATAACATCATTTTTAATAATAATATACCATTATATTGAAGAAATTTAAATATTCTATCCTAAAAGTACTCTTATTTTACTGTTAACATCAATTTTTTCTCCAGGACTAGGTGATTGTTCAACAACCTTTTCACCTGTTCCTGATACATCTATTTCAACTGGATACGCTTCTCTTGTTGCTTCCTTAAGTGTTTTACCAACTAAATTAGGTACTATTACATATTGAATATCATTCCATTGTTTTATTTTTTCAATTCCTCCATCTTGTTTTGGAATACCTAAAGATGTAATAATATCAAGAAGTATTTTTCTTGCAATAGGAGCTGTTGTATAACTAGAAAGCAGTGCTGTGTGTTTTGGATTATCAATTGCTAAATATAAAACTGCCTTAGGATCATTTGCAGGAACAACTGCCATAAAACTCATTATATAGTTGTTAACTAAATACTTTCCATCTTGAACTTTTTGTGCAGTACCTGTTTTCCCACCGACACGATAACCATCGATATAAGCATACTTTCCTCCACCACGAGCAACTACACTTTCTAAAGCATATCTCATAGTGTTACTAGTATCTTGACTAATTGTCTTCCTAACAAAAGTTTTATCGTATTCTTTTATTACAGTATTAATCTCTGGTTCCTGAATTCTTTTTACAATATAAGGTTTATATAAATTACCACCATTTACAACTGCACTAACAGCAGTTACTTGTTGTATTGGAGTAACACTAACCCCCTGACCAAAAGCTGATGTTGCAAGCTCCAAATCATGAACTTTTTCAAGTGGGAAAATAATTCCTTCCCCTTCTCCATTTAAATCAATTCCAGTCTTATTACCAAACCCAAACTTATCAATATAAGAAAATAATCTTTCTTTTCCAAGAAGAAAACCTAATCTAACAAACCCTGGGTTGCAAGAATTCTCAAGTACTTGTAAAAATGTTTGCTGTCCGTGTCCACCTGGTTTCCAACATCCAATTCGAGATCCACTTATCTTAACACTTCCAGAATCATAAAAAGTATCTTTATGTAAATCAACTACTTTTTCTTCAACAGCTGCAGCGGTTGTTATTATTTTAAACGTACTACCAGGTTCATAAGAAGCCCAAATAGGAAGATTTCTATTTATTGTAGTAACACTACTTGCTTTATAGTTATTAGGGTCATAATTAGGTCTTGAACTCATTCCAAGTATTTCACCAGTATTAGGATCCATTACAATTGCAAGAGCCATATCAGGACTAAACATCGATACGATATTATCAAGTTCTCTTTCTAGTGAAACCTGAATATTATAGTCAATTGTTAAAGAAATATTCATTCCTTGTTGAGGTGCTACATAAATATCAGATAACTTTAAACTATTTCCCTTTGCATCACTAAAATACTTAATAGCACCATCAACACCAGTAAGATACTTATCATATTGTAACTCAATTCCAGATAAGCCTTGATTATCTATTCCAACATAGCCTAAAACATGAGATAACATATTTCCATGAGGATAATATCTTTTTGATTCCTTAACTAAATAAACTCCCTTATAATTTAAACTACTAATTTTATCAGCAACATCAAACGCCAATTGTCTTCCTTCTGGATGCACTCTTTCTATTGATACATTCTTAAAAACATGTTTATCCATATCTTCTTTAGATACCCCTAAAATAGAAGCGATATTTGCCGATACTTCATCTTTGTTTTCTAACTGTGATGGAATAAGTACTAAACTAGTTGTTGTAATATTATCTGCTAAAACTTCCCCATTCCTATCAAGAATTAGCCCCCTATCAGCAGCAAGAGGTAGATTCCTACTCCACAAGTCATTAGCTTTATAATTAAGCTTACTATAATCAATAAGTTGAATATAAAAGACTCTTGCAACAATAAAAACCATAAACAAAACCAAAACTAAAAAAAACATTCTAATTCTTTCATCAATCTTTTTATAAAACATTATATCACCACTTAATAATATGCCTTACACTTCATTTATAGTGACAAAACATCGTTAATTAAGTATAATAAATCTATCAAGGAGTACTATAATAATTTTTATGAAAAACAAACTAAAATATTTTATATATGCATTATTTACAATTACAATAATTTACGTTCCATATGAAAGAGTGATAAATGCAAAATATCTTGCTAAAGAGTTTTATCACTCAAACAGTTTTATTCTAGCTTTTGGAACAATACTTTTATATTTATTTTATAAAAAAACTGGAAATATCAAACTAGGAAAGTTAAAGTCATTATTATGTCTTATCTTTTCATTTTATATAAGTACAGGAGACATTTATAAAGTATCAGATTCGTTGTCGATTCTAGCAAAGAACCCGTTAATACTAATTTTATTTATTATTAAATTTATTGGAATGGTTTATCTTTTACGAGTAGCATTTTCCTATTTAGATAAGTTTATTAATAATATTGAATACTACGATAAAAATATAAAGATTAAACCTGTTAAATGGTATATGGACAAGTTAAAGAAAAAGCCTTTTCTTGTATCATTTATATCAATGCTTATTGTTTGGTTAATCTATTTAGTTGTGTTCTACCCTGGAGTGCTATCACCTGACCCTACATTTCAAATATACGAGTATTTCAATATTCCAACTAAATATTCAGAACAAGTTAATTTAATAGACCCTAACGTATTTTTAACAAATCATCATCCAGTATTTATAACTTATCTTTTAGGATGGTGTATTGAATTAGGAAGATTTATTTTAAATGATAATTTTGGTTTATTTATTTTTGTAATAATACAAACTCTAGTAAGTGCATCAACTCTTTCATACACGATTAAGTTTATGAAAGATAATAAAGTTCCAAATGTATTTTATTTTTCAGTACTTTTAATGTATTTATTTGTACCAATGTATGGAATGTATAATGTCGCATTTATAAAAGATACGTTATACACCTACTTCTTTGTTCTTTACGTATTAATGTTATTTGATTTTGTTAAAAACTACAGTAAAGAAAAAATACTTTGGCCTAAACTATTAAAATTATTACTTGTATGTATCTTCCTAGTAATTACAAGAAACAATGGAATATATGTAATACTTCTTTCTCTACCATTTAGCTTATTTATTATAAAGTATAATTTTAAAAGACTTTTAGCAGTACTTCTACTTTTATTAGTGTTTAACACAAGCTACACTAAAATACTTCTTCCAAATATGGGAATAACTAGTGGAAGTGTTAAAGAAATGTTATCAATACCATTTCAACAAACTGCAAGATTAGTAAAATATCACGAAGATGACATATCTAAAGAAGATAAAGAAACAATTGATAAGATATTAAAATATGACTCTTTAAATGAGCTATATGACCCATCTTTAAGTGATCCTGTAAAAGATACTTATAATAAAGATGCAACTAGCGAGGAATTACTAGAATACTTCAAAGTTTGGTTTGACGAAGGATTAAAGCATCCCCTAACTTATATTGAAGCGACTTTCTTAAATACAAATGGATACTTATCACCAAACGTTCATAAATGGTATTTACATACAAAACCTAAGTTTTTTATGAGCGAAGAAGAAACTGTTCATGTACAAGTTATCGATTATAACGTAAATAAAGTATTCAAAGTTCCAAGAGATGTAATACGTGCCTATGGTGATACTTTCCCATATATTCCAATCATTGGATTATTATCTAATATTGGATTTAGTGGATGGTCACTTTTAACATTAAGTGTCTATGTCATAAGAAGTAATAATAAAAAGTATTTTCTTACTATGCTACCGATGCTAGCGTCCCTCTTAGTCTGCTTCGTCGGCCCAGCAAATACATACTTTAGATATACAATGCCATACATGTTCTTATTACCAACTATGTGGTGTTTGTTAATTAAATACATAAGGAAGGATAATGATTATGAAGAAAAATAGCAAAATAGCAGTTTTAATACCATGCTATAACGAAAGTAAAACAATTGAAAAAGTAGTAACGGACTACAAAAAAGCCTTGCCAGATGCTGACATCTATGTCTACGACAATAACTCAAAAGATAAAACTGATGAAATAGCAAGAAAAGCAGGAGCTATCGTAAGATACGAATACAAACAAGGAAAAGGAAATGTTATTAGAACAATGTTTCGTGAAATTGATGCAGACTGTTACTTAATGGTTGATGGAGATGACACCTACCCTGCTGATAACGCCAAAGAAATGTGTGATTATATTTTAGAAGGAAAATGTGATATGGTAATTGGAGATAGATTATCTTCAACATATTTCAAAGAAAACAAACGTCCATTCCATAACTTTGGAAATAGAATTGTAAGATTCTTAATAAACAAATTATTTAAAAATAATATTAAAGATATAATGACTGGATATCGTGCTTTTTCCTATAATTTTGTTAAAGGATTTCCTGTCTTATCAAAAGGATTTGAAATAGAAACAGAAATGACTATTCATGCTGTTGATAAAAACTATGGAGTAAAAGAAATACCAATCCAATATCGTGATAGACCAGCAGGATCAGTATCTAAATTAAATACTTATAAAGATGGATTTAAAGTATTAAAAACAATCGCTACTCTATTCCAAGAATACAAGCCTTACGCATTCTTTAATTTAATTTCAGTATTCTTATTACTTCTTAGTTTATTCTTTATAATTCCACCAGTAGTAGAATATTTTGATACTGGATTAGTAGCAAAATTCCCAAGTTTAATCGTTGGAAGCTTCTGTGTACTAACAGGAATTTTGATGCACATTACTGGAATAATTCTAAAAGTAATTGCTAAAAAACATAGACAAAACTACGAAATATATATGAATATTCTAGAATCAACAAGAAAAGAAAAATAAAGTATGAAAAAGAAAAAAGAAGAAAAAGAAAGAAAATTAATAATCAAAGGTCACGATAAAAATATCTTTGTTAAATTTTGGAATTTTGGCTGGGGAATTTATTACAAGAATCCTGAATTTTGGAACTATATTATAGTAGGACTATTAACTACAGTTGTTTATGTTCTAATAAAAAACTTATTATTAATTAATATATTTGATAAAAATGATTTACTAGAAACACAATATGCAGTATTTATATCATGGTTAGGAGCAGTTTTATTTGCCTACTACCCTAATAGAAAATATGTATTTAATTCAAAATCAAAAAAATATCTTAAAGAGTTTTCTTTATTTGTAACAGGAAGATTAGGAACATATATAATGGATGTTTTAATAACATGGATATTTCAAAGTGTCTTTGGACTTAATGGAATATTACTAGTTATATATAATGTTGTAGATCAAGTTGTAGTAATGGTTGGAAACTATATCATAAGTAAAATATTTGTCTTTAATAAGAAATAAGAAAATATTTTGGAGGTTTTTATGTATATTAATAATAAAATTTTAGTTGGAAAAAATGATACTAAAGAAGCTTATATTCTACCTAAAATGGCTAATAGACATGGAATTATAAGTGGTGCTAGTGGAAGTGGTAAAACAGTTACTCTAAAAGTTTTAGCAGAAAGTTTTAGTGATGCAGGAACTCCAGTATTTCTAATAGATGTAAAAGGAGATTTAGCAGCAACTACATTTAAAGGATTACCTAACGAAAACGTTAATAAAAGAATTGAAAATTTAAAATTAGAAAATTTTGAGTTTAAAAAGTACCCTACTACATTTTGGGATGTATATGGAAAATATGGTCACCCAATAAGAACAACTGTTGATAAAGTTGGAACTAATCTTCTTTCTAAAATGCTAGGATTAAGTGATACTCAAGAAGGAGTATTAAAAGTAGCATTTAAAATAGCTGAAGATGAAAATCTTGAACTTGTAGATTTAGAAGACTTAAGAGCACTACTTAACTATGTAGGAGAAAAAAGAAAAGATTACTCTTTATCTTATGGAAATATAACTACTCAAAGTATTGGAACAATTCAAAGAAATATCTTATCGCTTCAAGAAGATGGTGGAGATTATTTCTTTGGAAAACCTGATTTCGATATAAAAGACTTTATTCACTTTGATAAAGACACTGGAAATGGTCAAATAAACATATTACATGCTGCAAAGCTTTTTCAAAAAAACAATCTCTACTCTACTTTTATACTATGGCTTCTAACATATGTTTACAATAGCTTAGAAGAAGAAGGAGATTTAGATAAACCAAAACTAGTACTCTTTATCGATGAAGCTCATTTGTTATTTGATGATATTCCAAAAGAATTACTTGATTCAATTATTCAAATTGTAAAGCTTATAAGATCTAAAGGAGTTGGACTTTACTTTATCTCACAAAGTCCTAGTGACATTCCAGATGAGATTTTATCTCAATTAGGTAATAGAATCCAACATGTATTAAGGTACTACACTAAAAACGATGAAAAAGCTATTAAAGCAGCTGCTAATTCATTTAGAATAAACCCAAATCTAGATACAGAAGAAGAAATTAAGAACCTTGGAACAGGAGTTGCTCTTGTCTCATTTCAAGATGAATATGGAACTCCAGAAATGGTCGAAAAAGTAACTATTCTTCCACCCCAAAGTTCTATGGGAGCAATCGATGATGATATAAGGTTTGAGCTTATCAAAAGAAGTTATTTATATGGTAAATATGAAAATAAAATCGATACTGAATCAGTAAAAGAAAAATTAGAAAAATTAAAAGAAGAAGAACCAAAAGAAGAAGAAGAAGAAAAAGAAAAGGAAAAACCTAAAAAAGAAAAGAAAGAAAAACCTAGTAAAGCAGAAAAAGCATTAAATAAAGTTACCAATAGTGCTTTAAACACTGTTGGAAGAAGAATAGGAAATTCATTATTTAAAAATATATTTAAGTAAAAAAACATATACCTAGTTTTAAGGTATATGTTTTATTTTAATGTTTTATCCTATCTTACTAATTCAACAACATATGGATTTTCCATACTTCCATCACCACTAGTATATCCAATACCAGGAATTAGTGAAATAGCAGGTCGTACACTAATTGCATGGTCTACGTTAGAATTATTTTCAGTATATCCACTAGCAGTAACAGCATGAACTGCCGAATTGGTACTTGCATCGTATGGTGACATATTCCAATACATCTGTCCAGATTTACGAATAACGGTATTGTTAAGTAAATGTAACTCTGGAGAAGTCATTAAACCAATCTTATATTTAAGTTTAGCTTTCGGATTACTTACACTAAATTTGTCAGTTTCATTAGCACAACTTAAATCCCTAGTCATATTATACTCTTTAAATTGTAAATCCTTTGTAGTATCTCCTCCATTAGGATCCCAACTACCTAAACTCCTAAAACTTCTATCATTACAGAATATTGTATCTTCTAAATAATCAGAATAATCCATCATATTTTTCTCATACCAAGCATCAATATGATTTTTAACAGTTGAATTGTATTTATTTCCTTCTAACATTCCTTTAAATGCTTGATCAAGCGTTGTACCATTTTCCAATAAAATATAATTCATATCATAAGATCCACCATAATCAAATACATAAGCTATTTTAGAACATTTTTTAGCACCATATTCTACACAAAAATAATGATGCGTTGATAGTGCAGATAAATTATTATATTCTTCTATGCCTATTGGATCTACCAATGTATAATTAGTACCATCCCAAGTTACACTAGAACCCCAATAATGATTAGGAGCATATCTATATCCTGTTCCATTAAACGATACTATTAATCTTAAATTAGATTCTGTACATGTATCGCTCATTGTATTACATGTATATTTATAATCACTATAATTACTATAATTACTTGACAATAGAGCTGTAGACACTAAAATAGTATCTTTTAATTTTAATCCATCCCTACTCTTTGCTAATAAGATCTTTCCACCTGATATATAATATGAATAGCTAGAATCCCATGCACTTGTTACATATCTTAAATTAGAACATGTTACTGAAACATTATCATCACAAACATATTTATTGTTATAAGATGAATGATTTCGAACCCAATCACTAAGAGAAACAGAAGTTGTATTAGTCAATGTATAAGTACCATTACCATTATCTATATACGAACTACCAAAAATAAATGGTTTATAATCTGACAATAAATCACCATTTTCTAATTTTATATAATACATCGTTGAACCACTAACACCTGCAATATAATAAACATATGAATAAGAATCATTTTCTGATGAGGTTCTAAACGTATATTTACCAACAAGACTGGAATAATCAGATGAAGAACTAACTTGATATGGATTTATTAAACTATATTTATTACTTCCATATAACACATCATCCGAATACCAGTATGTTGTTCCAAGAGATGTTTCTGAAAATAATTTTTCTTCATTCAAATATTTTTCATTTGCTGTTCCGGAAGCAGTTTTATAATTATAATAATCGCCAAACATATATCCAACCATAGCTATTGATCTATAATTTGCATTAAATGGACTTGTACCTGTTTCATTATAATGTGCATATGGTTGAACTTGATAACTAACTACAAACGCCATTTTTGAATCATAATAATCATTAACTTCATATAACGTTGTACAAGTCGCACTTTCTGATTTACAAGTAAACTTCCCAACCAAATTTTTATATGTTATATCACTCCAAGTTGCACTTTTTGGATTTTTTAAAGTAAATGTTTGGTTATTTTCATCATAGCTATAACCTGTTCCATAAAGGAAAGTTCCTTCAAGATTAATCATAGTATCATCACCTATAACTCCAGTATGATTTCCTCTTGTTGACAAACACTTCCCATCAGAAGAAACTTCACCATTGTAAATCATTTTTACTCCACCAGTATCAGTGGTTCTCATCATCTGCCAACAATATCCTGCAAATACAACATTATTTTTATCTAAAATTGTCTTTCCATCAGTATCATTATCTGCATACCAATAATATATTCCTTGCGTACCATTTCCATCCATCGAATCTTGATGAAGTCCTGTATACTCCTTAGCATACTTGCCTTCCGCTGCTGCTCTTTGTAATACCCTATAAAGCGTTGCACTATTATAGACTTTTCCATCCATTGTTTTAACTACAGATTGTTTACTCCACGTTGCCCTTATTGTTACATCATGCATTGGCATCACAAAGACATCATCATTTACTTTCTTTATATCTTTCGAATCATTTTTATCTATTTCCCAACCTTTAAACAAATATCCATTACAAGATAACTCTGTTTGTTTTTTTGTTACGCTTTGATACGCAGAATAGTTTTCAATTGGAATAGACTCTAGACTACACCCTTCTGGAGCATTAACGTCATAATTAACTTTATAAATACTATTTAACACTGGTGTATTACTACTATTAACTGTTCTTATATTTTCTTCTGGAAGCTTATACTCTACTTTTTCCTTCTTATTAGTAGGATAATATCCATCACTTCCAAAATACTCATCTTTTAAAGAAAGATTGATAGTCATTTTAGCATTTCCACCTGTCATAAAGGCGTTATCACCTAGGTTCCATGTTATCTTCTGTACCCCATCTTCAATAGTTAAAGTAACACTTCCCATAGATACTTTAATATCATCTACTGAATTAACTGTAAAATAATCATTATCTACATAATCTGTTACTACAAAATTTTCATAAGCAATTGGTGAAACAGAAGCCTCAAATAAGACATTATTTAATGTCGTCCTATCTGCTACCCATGCTGAGTCAGTAATTTCTATAATATCTTGAATAAGATTTCTTCCCATTTCATACTGAATACCATGAATAAGCATATAAGGATACTTATCTTTCAATGCTTCATATGTTCCAATCTGATTTGGAGTGTCAATATTAGGATATCCATCAGTTAAAAACAAAGTCACTACATCTCTGTTTTCTTCTTTTATATAACCATCCATTACAACATTAACATTTAAAAGTGCTGCATTATAATTTGTATTATCACTATCAGCAAAATTTTCTAATTTTGAAAGCAAATCATTTTTATCATTTGAAAACATAGAAACTACTTCAGAAGTAGAATTAAACTTAATTATTGCTACTCTATTATGAGAATCACTCAAAAGTGTTGAAATAAGCTCTTTAGCATCGCTTTTTGCTTTTTCAAGCTTCTCCCCATACATTGAACCTGACACATCTAATATTAATATTACATCTTTATAATTTTCTTGAGTCTTTAAAACAGAATTAACATCAAATGTTACTTGTGCTTTTTGAGTTCCAATCCACTTAGCACTTTTGTCGATATGCCAAGATCCAGGTGTATTACTAGAGTAATCACTTGATTCTATTTGAATATTTCTAACTTCTGTTGTATAAATTCCCAATTCCTTTAATATTCTATTTGTTATATAAGTTATTACGTTTGTTTTAGTTACAAATGATATTATACCCAAAGATAAAACAAATACTAAAACAGATGTTAATAAAACCACACCTTTATTTTTAAATAATCCAAAGAAATTTCCCATATTAATTTTCTTTTTCTTCCATAACATACATTCACCTTCTTATAACAATTCACACATAAAGCCTATTCTCTCTACCATAATATTAACATTTTTTAAAATGCAATACAACAAAAAAGATGAACAATTTTCTAGTTCATCTTATCCCATAATTCTTACAATAAGATTAAATATTAAAAAAGAAAGAAAAAGTGTATAAATATATAATAAAATAAGTTTATCTCTACTCTTAATGATATCATAATGATTAATATTATAGAAAAACCTAAACAATAATAACGTAATAAAATAGCTAATCACTATTGAAAAACATAGAATTAACAATTTAATTAAAAATGAGTTATCATCTTTTTTAGAATACTCTATATTTTCATATAACTTTTCACCATTTTCATATTTTCTTATATCTTTGTAATTAATAAAAGAATTATTAAGCTTTGTATCTTTCTTATCTACTATAACTTCTTCTAAAGCATCCATATCACCATTTTTATAAATATGGTAATTATTATTAGTTATCAAACTGCTACTAAAGACAATATTTTTAAATTTTCTATCAGTCCTGAAAGCAAATATTGGGATGTTATTATCATCTTTTATGGCAAATAAATCACCTTCATTAATACTGTTAACATTAAGTGATATATGCTTTTGTTTAGAACCATCACTAATATTACTTTTCATATTGCCTGTTGCTAAAATAGTACCACCATTAATATATACTTCACCTAAATCAAAGTCTTCTAAAGCATCTAGCCCAGAATCATGAGAATGAGGATTAGAAATAGCATATATTTCTCCCCCATTAATTGTTAGTCTTCCATTAGAATCAATTGCATCCCCTTCTTTAGCAAGAGGACTAACTACTGCTACTAACCTATTAACATCAATAACTATATTTGATGAAAATGTGTTATACATACTAGACTCTTTTGAAGTAGTTGTGTTTATTGCGTCATCAAAGGAATAAATATAATAATCTCCACCATTAAAGACTAAATCACTTTTACCTTCAATTCCCTCTTTATTATAAGAAGTTACTGATAAATACCCATCTCCTTCAAACGTCAATTTAATATCACTTGAAATAGCACCAGAACTCTTATAATAAACTGTTGGATCTCCATCTTTTATTCCTTCTTTATCAGCTTTTATTCTAGCAAACAAAATATTTTTGTAATCTTCTTTCTTATACACGTGATAATATTCACTAGAATACCTAGAATCTTCTTCACACTCTTTAGAATTCATTAAACTTATTTTCTTTAATCTTCCACCAGTAATATAATTTTTTGTATTAGAAAGAGTGTTAATTGAAACATCAACATCTTTATAATTAATATCGTTATTATAAACATAAATAGCTGGCCAGTATTTCTTTTTAGTATCAATTCTTGCATTATTAAGATAAAGTTTTAAATCACCTTTTAACTTATTAGTGTTAACTGCTACCATACCATTTTCTAAAGTACCAGTTATTTCAATATTACCAGTTCTATTAATATTAAGAACTGTTCCACTAAGTACAGATGGTTTAAAGTTTTCATTGTTTTTAAAATCATCTAAATCATAATTTTTAACTGCATCAACTCCATCAAATAAAAAGTCAGTTACATAAATATCTTTTAACTTACCACTTTTATAATCACTTTTGAATTTTTCAAAATCAGTTTCATAATAGTAATCAACTTTTAAATCATCAAGATTAATTTGATAATCATAAGAAACAGCATCTACCCTAAAAAAAGAGAAAGCATATAAAAATACTAAAAAAAATAAAACCTTTTTCATATCTTATTCTTTACCTTTCTAAAAGAATAATAACATGAAAAGGTTTTCATATCAATTAAAATACTTGGAATATATAAAACTTTAAATACCTAGTTTCTTCTACTCCGATAAGTACTGGGTGATCAAATGCTGCTTCGCTAAATGATACTTGCTTTAATCTTACTCCAGCATCTAAACTAGCTTTATATATAGCTTTTAAAAATAACTCTGGAGTAGCAAAGTGAGAACAAGATGCAGTAGCAAAATACCCACCTCTTGGTAACGCTTTCATAGCAAGATAGTTTATCTCTTGATATCCATTTAAAGCATTATCAAGTGTTTTTCTTGACTTAGTAAATGCAGGAGGATCAAGTATTATAAAGTCATACTCTTTCTTTTTTGAAAGAGATAAATTTTTTAATACATCAAATATATCTCCACATATTGTATTTATTTTCATATTGTTTAGTTCAAAGTTTTTTAAAGAGTCATCTAAGGCTTTTTCTGAAATATCAACAGCAGTTACTTCTTTAGCACCACCTAAATATGCATTCATTGCAAAAGACCCTGTATGAGTACAGCAATCAAGTACTTTTCTTCCTTTAGCAATTTTTCTAATTGCAAGTCTATTATATTTCTGATCTAAGAAAAAACCAGTTTTCTGACCATTTTCAAAATCGACAATATATTTAATTCCATTTTCAACGATTTCAGTCTTTGTAACACTAGGATTACTAAAACCTAAATCATACCAACCTTTATATTCTTCTAGTCCTTCTTTTTTTCTAATATCAACATCATTTCTAATATAGATTCCAGAAATATTAAACCCACTTTCTAACATTTCTTCATATAGTATTTTTAAAATCATATCTTTTCTAACTTCAATTCCCAAAGATAAAATCTGTACTACTAAAATATCGTTAAACTTATCAACAGTAAGTCCAGGAAGTTCATCTGCTTCTCCAAAAATAACACGAAAAGCGTTTAACTCATCTTGCATCACAGTTAATCTATAATCGATAGCATATCTTATTCTTCTTCTAAAAAAATCTGAATCAAACACATCATTAGCATTTCTACTAATAAGTCTAACAACTATCTTAGAATTATCATTATAAAAACCACTACCTAGATACTTTCCTTTTTGACTAACAACATCAATAATATCACCATTAGTAATTTCATCTTTACTTATAATTTCTCCATCATATATCCAAGGATGTCCATTTAAAATAGATGCTTCTCCTTTTGAAGATATAATAACTTTCTTAAAATCTCTACTTTGCATACTTCACCTTTTTATGAAAAATCTTTCCTAAAAATTTTTTTAATATATTACTTAAATATTGAAATTCATCTGATTTCCTAAATAACAATATTATAACAGCATTTGGAATTATCAAACAAATAATTATTTTTATAATAAATGATAATATAGGGCCTACATTTATAAAACTACAAATGTAATATGTTCCTACTGAACAAATAACAGTAATTAATAAATATTTTAAATATACTTTAAAGTACTCTCTTAACTTAACTTCAAATCCATACTTATAAAGCACTAATGGTTCAACCCAAACACTTACGCAAACAAAGCTTACTAAAGTACCTAAAAATACTCCAAAAGTTCCTAAATAATATGCAAATACTATGGATGATACTAAGTTAATTGTCGCTTCAAATACTGATTTCCATCTATCTTTATAAAAAAGTCCTGATGCTTGTCTAAATGTAACAGATGACTTGCGCATTCCATAAGCATAAAAATTAATTACAATAATACACACTATATCAAACGAGAATAAATACTCACTTCCAAAACAAAGTTCAATAAATGGATTAAACAAAGATAAAAGACACACTGCTATAAAACAGTACATCCAGAAATCTAAAAATAAAACATCCTTAAATATTCTATATTTTTTCTCTTTACTATCAACAACAAACATATTTCCAACACCAGCAACAACTGAATTAAAAACATGTTGCGAAATAGAATTTAAAGCATTAGTAATAAAGAAATAATTTGAGTATAGTGCTACTGAATTTAATGAAACAATACTAGATAACAAAATATTGTCAGTGGAATTAACTACTACTCCACCTACTTTATGAATCATTAAAGCTTTAGTATTTTTTATAATACTATCCTTAGATTCATCATCTAATGGTACTTTATTTTTAGTATTTAAATATGGATATATTCTATTAGCAATCATAGATACAATAAAATTATCTACAATAGTAGCAAGTATCATAATAACTAAATATCCAATGTAATCTCTCCAAATAAGTAAATAAATAATTTCTAAAAACGTAAAAACAAAATGAACAGCATACCTTACAAATGTAACTATATATCTTTTTTGATCAGCAATGATTAAGTTTCTTTTATAAGAAAAGAAATAAGATACAGAAGTATTTACTACAAATAAAATGTAAATAAAACTAATGTAAGGAATATCTGGCATATTCTTTATAATAAGTGGTAAAAAAGGTGTTAATGAAATACCGACTAATAATATAACAAGACCAATAATAGTATATACTTTCTTGTATAGTTGCATAAGCATAGTACATTTTTCTTTATCATCATCTGCAAGTGGCTTGTATAAGCTAAAAATTATTGCTTCCCCAATACCTAATTCTGCTAAAGATAAAATAGATAAGATATTAGTAAATAGCCCATTTAAACCTAAATATTCTTTTCCTAAAACTCTTATAAAGAATATTCTTGCTACAAAACTAATAATAAAGCCTAATGCTTGACCAACTAAAGCAGTTACTAAGTTTTTAATACTATTTCTTGTCCTTGACATTTCATCACCCCAAGAGAACAAAAGATTAAAAAAAATATTTTTTTTAATCGCTTTGGGCGTCACCGCTCAAAATTCCTACTTCACAGATAGAGTACCCTCTATTCTCCATAGGCTTAAATTCCGATAGTCGCTATCGTACTTGTTTTATTTATTTACTCTTTTTTATCTTTGAGTAAATAGTTTTAACTCTTCAAACATAATACTAATACTTACATTTTGATTTAGGTTGTTAACACATCCACATACATCACATACAAAAGTTTCTTACGTCTAAATCAATTGTCTTTTCTGTTTTATTCTCACAATGTTTTATGTATTAAAACTTTTTGTTCGCTATTTTGACAAAGTCTATATTTATAAGTTTTATACAATACATTACCACCAGTAAGCTCACTATATCAATCATAAGTTCGTATGTCAACTGTTTTTTAAGGAAATTTAAAAAATACATTTTATTTTGTGATATAAACTTTCCTATAAGGTAAAAAAGAAAATATCAAAAAGATATATTCCTTATAAATTTTCTAATATGATTATAACATATTATTTAGGTCTTCTATCATTATTCTTAACTTTCTCGTAAACCTTGTAACTTGCTCTACATACTTGTTCTTTATTTAATGAATCAACTAAGTAATAAGGATTTCCATTATCTTTATTGGAAACTAATGATGCAAATTCATGTACTAAATCTTTATTTACTCCAATATACTCTAAATAATTTAAATAGTCATAAAACTTACCTAATTCAAAACTATTAACAGCACTACTTCCATATAAGAAACTTAAAATCATCATCATATAACAATATAAGTCTGAATTTTCATCAGCAGTAACATAACCTATATCACCTTTATCATATGCCCCTGTTTTATATTTTCCTTCTACTTTATTTATAAGTGCAAATTCATTTAAAAATCTAGAGTGAGATGACTTATTTCCAGCAATTTTCATACTATCTAAATCGCATACTCCAAGATCTTTATTATTAGGGTTAACAATAAAGTTAGAAGCGTGCAAATCGCATAAAAAGAAATCTTTTAAATCAGTATGTTCTCTTATCGCTTTCATTTGAGAAAGTATTTCTCCTACTTTCTTAAACAAATATTTCTTTTCTTCAAGTGATACTTTATCATCATTAAGCATTTCCTCAAGGTTAATTCCATCCATAAAAGGACTAGCAAATCCTTCAATAATACCAGATACACAAATTAACGAATCAGGTACTATAAACGAATGTGGCAATTTATCTTTATTTGTTGAAAGCATTTCAAGAGTATAAAGTTTATTTGCAAAAATCTCACCATCTTGATAAAAGAGTTTTTTAATTACTTCCTCTTGTCCATGATGATTAAACTTAAGCATAGTAGATTCTGTATGTAAAACGTGTTTAGAAAGAACTAGTGGCTCTAAACGATTAAATGCTCTATTAGAAAGTGTAATAACATTCATAACAACAACCCCCGTAAATTGCCTAAATTATACCATAAATCTTCGAATAAATCAAATAATATTTTCATAATCTTAACTGGAGGACTTATGAATACTAACGGATTAAATGAAAAAGAAGTATTAGAAAGTCGTAAAAAATATGGAAGTAACAGTCTAACTAATATAAAGTCTGAAAGTTTATTAGAGTTATTTTTAGAATCTTTATCTGATCCTATAATAAAAATTCTTTTAGTAGCACTAGCAATAAAGATATTCTTTTTAATACAAGACTTTGATATATTTGAAACTGTGGGTATTCTAATAGCAATATTAATATCATCTTTTATATCTACTATATCAGAATATGGTAGTCAAAAAGCTTTTAAGAAAATGCAAGAAGAAGCAAGTTTAATTAATTGCAAAGTTAAAAGAGATAATAAAATAATTGAAGTACCAATAAATGATATTGTTAAAAATGATTTAGTTATTCTAGAACAAGGAGATAAAATTCCAGCTGACGGAATAGTAATAGATGGAGAAATTTCAGTTGATGAGTCTTCGATAAATGGAGAATCAAAAGAACAAGAAAAAACACTTAATGGTGATAACGCTTTATATAGGGGAACTGTTGTAACATCTAAAAAAGCAGTTATGAAAGTAACTTCTGTAGGAAAAGATACAGTCTATGGAAAATTAAACGAAGAACTAAGTGAAAAGTCACCAGATAGCCCATTAAAAATAAGACTTAAAGGTCTTGCTATTACAATAAGTAGAATTGGTTATATTGGAGCATTTTTAGTATCATTTTCTTATCTTTTTTCTAAAATAGTTTTAGATAATAACTGGGACTATCAAAGAATAATTGAAACACTAACAAACTTCCCTCTTATGATGAATTATATTATATATACTCTTACTCTTACAGTAACCATTATAGTAGTAGCAGTACCAGAAGGTCTTCCTATGATGATTACTTTAGTACTATCTAAAAACATGAAGAAAATGATTAAAGAAAATGTTCTAGTAAGAAAAATAACTGGTATTGAAACAGCAGGTAATATTAATATCTTGTTTACAGATAAAACTGGAACACTAACTAAAGGAAATCAAGAAGTCGTTGAAGTAATGCTTGGTAACTACAAAATATTTAACAGTGAACTTGAAATATCTAAATATAAAAAATACTATGATATACTTTCAAGAAACATAATATATAATTCTCAGTGTTACAAAGATAATAATGTAGTTATAGGAGGTAATTCAACAGATAGAGCCCTCTTCTCTTTTATAAGCCAAAAAAAAGAAGATAATATTAAAGTAATAAGTAACACTCCCTTTTCAAGTAGCAATAAGTACTCTTCTACTACAATTGATTATGATGGAAAAATAGAACTTCTAACTGGAGCTAAAGAAATAATAATCCCAAAATGTAAATACTACTACGATGAAAATGGTAAAAAAGATAGAATTAAAAATAAAATTGAACTTGATAATTATATTGATAATATTACAAAAAAAGGAATTAGAGTTGTCTGTCTTGCTACAAAAAAAGAAAGTGAAGATTTAACTCTTGTTGGCATTATCTCAATTAAAGATGATATAAGAGAAAACACAATAATTGGTTTACAAGAAATAGAAAAAGCTGGCATTCAAACTATTATGATAACAGGAGATAACATAAATACTGCAATAGCAATAGGAAAAGAAATAAATCTTTTAAAAGAAAATGATATTGCCCTTACCTCTTCTGAGTTTAATAGTAAAACTGATGAAGAAATAATTGAATTACTTCCTAAAATAAAAATACTTGCGCGAGCACTTCCTCAAGATAAAACAAGATTTGTAAAAATTGCCCAAAGTATTGATAAAGTTGTTGGAATGACTGGTGATGGTATAAACGACGCTCCAGCATTAAAAAATGCCGATGTAGGTTTTTCTATGGGAAGTGGCACAGAAGTTGCTAAAGAAGCATCTGATATTGTTATATTAGATAATAATATTAAATCTATAGCTAACGCTGTTTTATATGGTAGAACAATATTTAAAAGTATAAGAA
Source organism: uncultured Clostridium sp. (assembly GCA_902493795.1). GTDB lineage: Bacteria > Bacillota_I > Bacilli_A > RF39 > UBA660 > RUG13868. The sequence continues at coordinate 24,043 of CABUQZ010000014.1, read as the reverse complement.
AATTTATAATATGTCAGCTAACCATCAACTTATGTGCAATCGGCCTTTCTTTAATTGGAACTTTTATCGGAATAGATACACCTGTAACAATAATTCAAATGTTATGGATTAATATGGTTATGGACACTTTAACAGGACTAGCATTTGCTTACGAACCACCACTAAAAGAATATATGGAAGAAAAACCTAAAAATAAAAACGAACCAATAATTAATAAATATATGATTAGTGAAATTTTAATAACAGGACTATATTCTTTTGTTTTATGTATCATATTTTTAAAGTCGCCAATAATTTTTAAAATATATGAAAATAATTATGATTATCTAATGTCAGCTTTCTTTGGATTATTTATTTTTATAGATATATTTAATAGTTTCAATGCAAGAACAGAAAGAATCAATCTTCTTTCAAATATTTTAAAAAATAAATGCTTCTTAATAATTCTTCTTTTTATTACAACTATTCAAATAATACTGATATATTTTGGAGGAGAAACATTTAGAACTACTGGACTTAATTTTATTGAGTTTGATACGATGATATTTCTAGCATCAACTGTTATACCAATAGATATAATTAGAAAAATTATATTAAAAAGAAAAAAAATAAAAAGAGGATTATAAATCCTCATTTTAAATATTATTTTCTTGCACTTTCAACAAACTCTGCTCCATAATCAAACCAATCGTCATCAAATGATTGAAGAGTTGAAGATAAGATAGTTAAAAGTATTGGTGTGTCTCCACCTACATCAGTAATCATATAACCAAATTCAGCATTATTAGCAGTCATAACTCCTTCAATTAGTACATACTTTTGTCCCCTAATTGTTTTGGTATTAAATGAATTAACTTTTATTCCTTGTTTTCCAAGTTCAGTAATAAATGCATCTTTATTTTGAACAAGTGAATTATAGTCTAATGCATATTTTATATACATTATTAAACACTCATTATTGTAAATATAAGGAGTTCCACCTTCTGTACCTGTATCAAATCCTTCTAGAACAGATAATTTATATCCTTCAAAATTTATAGTTTCTAAATCACTATAATTTGGTTTTTCATCATCATTATCATCATCGTCATTATCTTTTTTATCATCATTATCTTTCTTATCGTCAACCTTATCTTCAACAGGATTTTTCTCAGTATTAGAAGATTCTTCTTTATCATCATCCTTACTAAATAAGAACCATGCCCCTACACCAACTAAAGCAACAATTACTACTACCAAAATAGCAATAGTAACTTTTAATCCAGTACCACTCTTTTTTGGTGCTCCATAATAAGGCTGTTGCATATTATAGTTAGGTTGCATATTGTAATTAGGTTGCATATTACTTCCTACTTGAGATTGGTTTTGGTTTCCAACAGAAGATGCATTAGTTCCAATCTTAGCTCCACATCCATCACAAACCGTTGTTCCCAATGGAAGTTCTTTTCCACAGTATTCACACTTCATATATAATTCCTCCCATACTATTATATAAGATAAGTATAATTTTATCATAATTTGACATAAAAAAAAAGTAGTTCTTATTTTTTTCTAAAAAATAAAATAGCAAAACTACTTCCCAAAGTATCGACAATAACATCAAAAAAACTACAATATCTACCTACTACAAATAACTGATGTACTTCATCACTTACTGCATACAAAAAGCAAAATAAAATCATTAAGTAGATATTATTAATACCATATGCTTTAAATGTTAAAAGAATTAATAATCCTAAAATAAAATATTCACTAAAATGAGCAAGCTTTCTAACTGGAGTATTAAATATTTCCACTATCTCATTAATTTTTTCATCACTTGCATCACTATCAAATAGTTTATATATATTAACAATTGTGCTCGTTATAAAAGATCTACTATCTTTACTTGATTCTACAGCTTCTTTACTAGAAAAACCAAAGATAATCCCCATCCATAAAATAGAAAGAATTGTAAAAATTATTCTTTTTTTCATTTCTTTTTCTTCTTAGATCCTGGATAAGGAACTCCCATCTGTTTAAGATAGTACTCATCACATACTTCATCACTAGGTCCAATTTTAACAACTTGACCATGTTCAATCCATACTACTTTATCGCAAAGTTCTCTTATGCTTTCTAAAGAGTGAGAAACATAAAGTACTGTTGTACCACCCTTAATAAGCTCCATCATTTTATTTAAACTTTTTTCTTGAAACTTGATATCTCCAACTGATAAAATCTCATCTACTATTAATACATCTGGATTAACAATTGTAGATATAGAAAAAGCAAGTTTAGCAATCATACCAGAAGAAAAGTTCTTAATTGGTACATCTAAAAAATCATTAAGTTCAGAAAACTCTACTATTTCATTAAATTTTTGATCCAAAAAACTTTGTGAATAACCAAGAACAGCACCATTCAAATATATATTTTCTCTTGCTGTTAACTCACTGTCAAACCCTGCACCAAGCTCAATCATTGGAGCAATACTACCATTTACCTCAACTTTTCCCTTTGTAGGTTTCATAACTCCACTTACAACCTTAAGCATAGTACTTTTTCCAGCACCATTGCTACCAATAAGACCGATTACTTCACCTTTGTTAACTTCAAAACTAACATCTTTCAAAGCCCAAAAGTATTCCTTTTTATGTCTTCTTTTTTTATCAAAAATAGCAATAAATTTATTTTTAAATGAGTTACCTTTTTCTACACCTAAATCAAACTTCATTGAAACATTTTTAACACTAATCATCATTATAATCACCTACGCATAATAAATAAATTTATCTTGATTTTTCTTAAACACAATAGATCCAAGAATTAATGTTCCAAAGCCTACTAAAAACATAACAATTAAATCAAGTATATCAGGACACTTTCCATATAGAATAATCGTTCTAGCTCCATTTAAAAACATATAAAGTGGATTAAGTTTAAATATAGGTTGTAATGCATCTGGAATAATAGATATATCATAAAATACTGGTGTAACATAATTCCAAATTGTTAAAACAATTCCATAAATATAAAACATATCTCTTAAAAATACTGCAACTGTTGAAAGCAAAAGTCCAAGACCTGCTGTAAACAAAAGCATACACAAAAAAACATATGGCAAAAGTAAATACCAAAAATTAATAACACATCTAGTATCTCCACTACCTGTAAATAATATAATTACAAAAAGCGGTATCAATGTAAGTAAAAAATTTATTCCAACAAACAAAACCTTTGAAATTGGAAATATATATTTAGGAATATATACTTTATTTATTAATGCAAAGTTATTAACTACCGATGCCATTGCAGTATTACTTGCTTCACTAAAGTAGTTAAACATAACAAGTCCAGTCATCAAATAAACTAAATAGTTTACTCCTTCCATTCTACCAACTTTAAACATCTGTGAAAAAACTGTAGCCATAACTAACATCATTAAAACTGGATACAATATACTCCAAACAACTCCTAAAACACTTCTTTTATATTTAACTTTAAAATCTCTCATTATAAGTTGTTTCATTAAAAAACTATATCTTTTAATATTAGCAAATGTCTTATCTAAAGCAAACATACATCCTCCTTGCAAACATTTAAATTGTAACATAAAATTAGTAAATTAACAAATCCTACTTAACTATTTCATAAAAGCTTCTATCAAGCTTTGATTCAAATACCATTTTTTTCTTATTAAGTGGATTAATAATAGTTAATTTAGCAGCATGTAACATCATTCTTTTATGATTTTTATCTTTATGTCCATACTTAGAATCCCCTACTATCGGATGACCTATTTCTTTAAGTTGAACTCTTATTTGATTTCTTCTTCCAGTCTTAATAAGAATTTCAAGTAAAGAATAATCATTATTACTTTGAATCTTTTTATAACATGTAATAGCAAGTTTTCCAGTATCAGTAGAATAAGTTACTAAATTACTATCTTCTTTTAAATAAGATTTAATAGTACCTTCTTCTTTAGTATTACCATATACAACAGAATAATATATTCTAGTTGCAATATTATTCCAGTCATCTTGTAACAAATATTGTAACTTTTCACTCTTAGCAAAAAGAAGCACACCTGATGTGTCTTTATCAAGCCTATGAACTACAAATATTTTACTATTACTGTTTTTCTTTTTAACATATTTAGATAAAACAGAATATAAATTATTATTACTATCTTTATCGTCTTCAGTAGCAACAGTAAGCATTCCACTAGGCTTATCAACAACTAAAAAATAATCATCTTCGTATATTATATTAACTTTACCAATAAAGCTATCTATCTTAGATGCCCCTATTTTAACTCTATCATTAATGTGTAATAGATAATTATACTTAGTAACTACTTTACCATTAACAGTAACTAGTTCATGAGACAAAAATGATTTAATATTATTTTTACTACCACTTACATTTTCTCTTAAATAAGTATATAATTCTTTTTCTTCTTTAACAATTAACTCTTTCATACAACCCTTTTCCTATAACCAAAGTATCGTTATTATAATACTAACTTATAATTATGTCAAAACTTCATATAAAGTAAAATATTTATCTACATAAATAATTTTATATTTATCTTTTGTCAAAACTTTATTAAGTTTATCACTATTATCAAGAAGAAAATACTTAAAATCATACTTTTTAAATAACTCTTCATAGTTATAAAACATATTCATATAGTCTTTAAGTACATAAGTATTTTTATTAAATTCTTCTAGATATAAATCAGCTCTTGAATCAATAAAAACTGGAATGCCTCTATATATTAAATAACTTCCAAAGTCATAACCATTATATAATTTAATATTTTTGTAATCTAAGTTATTTATTATATATGATGCAGCTATTACAGGATATTTTTTTTGATCTACATAACTTCTATTTTCTTGATATTTAAATACAAATACACTACTTACTATAAAAAATATAGTTAAAATATTATTAAACAATTTACTATAAATAACATTTTCTAGTAACAGAGATTTATAGTTACAAAGTCTTCCAAAGCTAAATAGTGAAAGTACAAAAAATAATGCAACACTTCTTCTTGACATAAACGTTAAAAGAATAAGCCCACATATTAAAAATAAATCACGTAATTTAATTTTTGTCTTTTTAAATAAAATTAAAATTAAAAAAAACAACAAAAAAATATAAAACTCTGGCCTATAAGAAAATGTCATAGGAGAATGTTCTGAAATAAACCCTGTTGAAACTCCAGAATATGTGTTAAGTAAATAAGTAAATGGCACTAAAAAGTTTGGTGTTAAAAACCCTGTAAGAAACGAAATAAACAATGCTACAAGTGTTATTTTTAAACTGCTTTTCTCAATTTCAATATTGAATTTATTAACAAATTTCAAATTATATTTTTTTATACTTAAATAAATAATATCTTGTACAATAAATGGTAAAAAAAGTACAAAAATAAAAGGCCACACTGCAAGATGCATATTACTTATTAATAATGAAGAAATAAAAATATAAAAGATATATTTTTTCTTTTTACAAGATCTAAGCTTCTCTATCGAATACAATATTATTAAAAATAAAATATAACTAACTAGCTGTGCTCTTGCAGTAATATACCCATAAAGCATAACCCCAAATATAAAAGACAAAATAAAAGAAATTATTTTGTTATCTATAATTTTATTGCATAAGAAATACATAAGAAATAATAACAAAAATCCTAAAGCAAGTGTTGAAATATATATAGCATTAAACCCACCTAATGAATACAATAAATACATAATTAAATCATATAACCAGTGAGGATAAGTATACATAAGATTAGGAACAAATGAAAAGTGATCTTTCATATCAATTCCATATTTTGTAATTGCTTCCCCTATTTTTATAGTATAAAAAGTATCATTTTGAAAGGTTCTTACAACAAGAGTAATTGTTAAAGATAGAAAAGCTACTAACACTAAAATATAAAAAGCATAATTTCTTTTCTTCATAATTTACCTCCCAAAAATTTATCTAGACACTATAAAACATATAATAAAATTGATAAGAAATGTAAAACTGAAGCTGCTAATACAAACAAATGGAAAATTGAATGAAAGTATTTAACATTCTTACCAAAGCCATAAAATATAGCACCAACGGTGTAGACAATTCCACCTGAAACAAGAAGTAATATTCCTCCATAAGGAACTGCTTCTTTCAAAGGATTATATGCAAATATGATAATCCATCCTAACACAAGATAACTAACAAATGATATTGCTTTATATTTTTTTAAATCAATAGCATTAAGTATTATACCTATAATAGCTATACCCCATATTATCGAAAACAAAATATAACCTAATGGTTTTTCTAAAGCTACTAAGGTAAATGGAGTATAAGTTCCTGCAATAAGCAAAAATATACTACAATGATCAATTATTCTAAATACTCTTTTCGCATTATTAACCGCTAAAGAATGATATAAAGTTGACATTGTATAAAGTATTATTAAAGTAACACCATAAATAATACTACTTAATACAGCAATAGTACTCCCACTATGAGCACTAAATACAACACATAAAACTAAAGCTGCAATTGATAAAAGTGCCCCAACTCCATGAACTACTGCACTCATTATCTCTTCTCCTAATGAGTACTTAGGAATATCGATTTTTTCTTTTAATGACATAAAACACCTACTTTCTTAAATCTATTTTATCTAAATCAATAAATCTATCATAAAGAATCTTATCTTCTGAAACATCTGAATAATCAAGCACAATAACACTTGCGTAAACTCTTTCTCCATCTTCAAATATACTTTCATTGTATTTTAATATTTCTAAACTATTTCCTTCTAAATATTTAATAAAATACTTATCATTATATTCAAATAAAATTTCTTGTGAAATAATTCCATATTTCATTGTAATAAAATCTTTGTTTTCAACAATTGTCTTGACAATATCTTGAATATTTTCACTAGTTAAATCAGCGGATACTCTAATATGTAAACTAGTCTCTAAAGGAATTCCAATATTTGATATAAAATTAATGTAGTCCATAAAAGGAATATCAACATCAACTAGCCTTTGAGAATTAATTCCTAAATCTTTATAAAGAACATAGTAAGAATACTTACCATTTTCTATTTTGTAATCAGCTCTTTCAATTCCTAAACCATCATAAATATTTATTTCTACTAAATTACCAAGAACTTTAAATATTTCAACAAGCTCTTTTTCATATCTATTAATGGCTTTATATGTTACATAGTTATCATAATAACCACTTATCTGATTACTTTCTGTATTATCGCTTTTGTCAAAAGACTCACTTTCTTTTACTTTTTTTACAAAGAATGTTATCCCGTCATTATCTTTTATTTTATATAAATCTTCAATTAAGTCAGCATTATTACAAGACAAATTAACTTCATAATCATCATCTTTATAATCTAAGCAATATCTTGTTGTGTGTTCCAAAACTTCAAATTCAAGATTGTATTTTAACTTAAGAAAATTTAAAACCTCTTTTTGTTCTTCATCTGTTGGAGATGAAAAATAATTAAAACTTTCTACTTTCTTTTCTTCTTTTACATTTTGTAAAGAATATCCCCCATAAAAACACAAAAAAATTCCTATAGCAACGAATAGCAACCCTACTTTTTTCATCTTTTTCATCCTCTTTATAAATATATAATATCACAAAAAAAGAAAAGAAAAAAGAAGTATTATCTTACTTCTCTTTCATTGTTGGGAATAGTATAACTTCTCTTATTGTTTCCTGTTCTGTAAATAACATTACTAGTCTATCTATTCCATATCCTATACCACCAGCTGGAGGCATTCCATATTCTAATGATTCGATAAAGTCCATATCAATGTCATTTGCTTCTTCATTTCCTTTATCTCTTTCTTTTAATTGTTCTTCAAATCTTTCTAATTGATCATCAGGATCATTTAACTCAGTGTAAGCATTTGCAAACTCTTTACCACCGATGAATAATTCGAATCTATCAACAAATCTAGGGTCATCTGGGTTCTTTTTAGTTAAAGGACTTATTTCAATTGGATGACCATATAAGAATGTTGGTTGAATTAATGTTTCCTCAACATATTTTTCAAAGAATTTATTAATTATATGCCCTACACTCATTTCGTGTTCTTCTACATAAATATCGTGTTCTTTTGCAAGTTTTAATGCTTCATCAAGACTCATTTCTTTTTTGAAATCAATTCCTGTTTGTTCTTTAATAGCATCAGTCATACTGATTCTTTTCCAAGGTCCTTCAAGATTTATTTCATTTCCACACCAGTTATATGTCATTTTACCTACAACATCTTTTGCTATTTTAGTGTACATTCTTTCAGTTAAATCCATCATTCCCTCAAGATCACTATATGCAAGATATGCTTCCATAAGAGTAAATTCAGGGTTATGTTTTGGATCCATTCCTTCATTTCTAAATACTCTTCCGATTTCATAAACTGCTTCCATTCCACCTACTAAAAGTCTTTTTAAAGGCAATTCAAGAGCAATTCTTAAATACATATCAATATCTTGAGTATTATGATGAGTAACAAAAGGTCTTGCACTAGCACCTGTAAGAAGTGTTGTTAAAACTGGAGTTTCTACTTCAGTAAATCCTTCGTTATCCATGAAATTTTGAATACATCTAATTATTTTAGGACGCATAAAGGCAACTTGTCTTGAATCCTCATTCATAATTAAGTCAACATAACGTCTTCTATAACGCTCTTCAATATCTGTTAATCCATGAAATTTTTCTGGTAGTGGTTTTAATGCTTTAACAAGATGTGTGTACTCTAAACATTTGATAGTTACTTCACCAGTTCTTGTCTTCATTATTTTTCCATGAACACCTACTATATCTCCAATATCTGCTGTTTTAAATAACTCATATTTTTCTTCTCCAATATCATTTATAGAGATATAAATTTGTATACTACCTGTCTTATCATTTATTGTAAAGAAAGATGCTTTACCCATTTTTCGAATAAACATAATTCTTCCAGCAACAGTAGCAGTATCAGTTATATTTTCGAATGCGTCATGCTCTACTTCACTATATTTGGCTTTTATATCAGCTGCATATGAATCACGTTTGAACTTATGTCCAAATGGGTCCATTCCCATTTCTCGAATATTTTTTGCTTTTTCTCGTCTTACCAATTCTTGTTCAGTAAATTCTCTTTCCATAATATACTTCCTTTCAATTGAGAATATTATATATTAATAAATGAAATATGTAAATAATAGAAAAAAGAAAAAGTGCTTAAATAAAATATATTCAAATATTAAAATATCTTAACTTTTTCAAATAAATATCAATTCATATAACAACCTCTCTTACAAAAAAATTGATGCGAAAATAGAAAAATTTTTGCATCAATTACTTAACAAATTTTGTTTTAATTATTACTTATATTCAATATGATACTCAAATCCTTTACCGGTCCAAGCATCATAAACAGCAGTATCACCTAATAATAATTGTCCTAGCATTGCGCTACCTTGTCCACTAGGATAATTACAAGCTAAATTTCCATCATCAAGATAAGACTTAATCTTTAGAATATCCAATTCACTTTCTGCATCAACTTCAATTGACTCAATTAGCTTACCAGTATCATCACATATTGTAAATGTCGCCATAGCTGGTTCATGAACTTCTGGTTCTCCACCATTAACACGTTCGTAAAGAACATCATCCTCTCCTCTAAAGTACTCAATCCTATCTCCATCTCCATTTATACATTCACCACAAGCTGGATCATCATCTTTTACCGTATAGCTATAAGTTTTTTCTCCACTATCAGTACCATTACCATATGAAACAGTTCTAGTATGAGTAGTATATCCATTTTGACTAATTTCTTCTTCTCCTTCAATATAATCTATACCAAACGCATCTGTATAAGCACCAAGTCTTTCTTGCTCTTCATTATATACAGTTTCACCAGATTCTTGATCAGTAAGAGTAGTACTAGAACTAACCAGTCCAATAGTATCGCTTTCCTCATCATGAATATATCCATAAACATTTCCATTTGCATCAGTAAATGTTCCATCATCATGTATCTTTTCATAAATAAGTTTATCAGTATCATCAATTGTTCCATCATTATTAATATCTTCATAGGTTTCAGTTTGAGTTCTATTAGCATCTACTTCTGATCCATCTGTATATTTTATTTCATATTGACCTTCACTACGCCTATCAATAGTTTGATTTTGAGTTTCATTAGCTCCAGCTATAGATTCATCTTCTACATCAACGTGTTCTACAGGATTAACTGTCTCAGTGACAACAGGAGGATCTACCCATCCTTCAAACTCAACTTCCATACGTCCATCAAAATATTTAGAATAATCAAATTGAATATCACTGGAACCTTCAACATAAATGCTTCCATCAATTGTATTAGTAGATAAATCAATCGCTTTAAAATAATTTTTAATTGCATTTTCTACTCTATGTACTTCTTCTGCAAGTTTAGGTAAAGAATCTTCAAATGCATTTTTTCTAGTCATATAACTAGCATATTCTGGATTTCTTACTTTTTTTATATTACCTTCTTCATCTTTTTCTTGTAAATACATATCAGGTGCAGGTCCCATTTTTTCATAACTATCATACTCAGTAACATAATCATTACATAATTTTTTTAAGTTATCTATTTTAGGTTTTGCATCAGCAATATAGTTACAAGAAGTTATAACATCATTTATACATCCTGTAATACTTGTAATTGCACTACTAATTCCCGTTTTTACAGCATCATCCCAATTATCATCACTAGCACTATTAGTAACAGTAGATATTCTATCAGATAAGATTTCTAAAACACTAGTATTTGTTGTACTTAAAGTAGTCAAAGTAGAAGTATCAATTGTACTAAGTTCTTTATTTAAATCATATATTTTTGTATCTTTTTCCAAAACAATCCCTCCTACTTCTTAACTAAAATCCCACTATTTGAATCAATTTTCTTATTTATTCCAGCATCTTCATTTTCATAAGCTGCTGATACCTTTTCAAGGAATATTATATAATTTTCTAATTTACTACTTATAAAATCAAATTGAGATGCATAATCTGTCAAAGACTCTTTAACCATATCACCTGTATTACCAGACCAATAATTATCTATTTTTAAAGATTCTCCTTTAAAGTTTTCTAAAACTTCATCCATTTTTTTCTTTTCTTCTTTTAATGACTGAATCTTATCCATAAGAGTATCTGTATCAATTCCAATCTTAGACATTAATACCACCTCCCATATTATTCTCATCATACATCTTATATTTATTTTTATCTTCTTCTAATAAATCATTTAATTTTTTTACTTGTTCAGAATGGGTATTTACTACACCACTATAAACTTTTGAACCTTTATCGAAATATTCACCTAAAGCTTGAAAATACATTGTATTATCTTTTAGACTATTCAAAAATTGATTACAATTTTTTATAAATGCATCAGAATCTATTCCTGTCCAACACTCTCCTAAAGAATTAATTATTTCTTGAAATTTCAATCGAGAGGCTTCAAAATCGCTTGAATTTTTCAAAGTATTTTCACTCATTTTTTTTAGTTGTGACCAATTAACTTTTATATAATACGCCATATTATCCCTCCTTCGTACCTAATGAAGAAAGAATACTTGAAGAACCTTTACAATTTGATAATAAATCAGCAAAAAGTGTAGTTCTTTGCAATCTTTCTGTAACATTCATCATTTCCTCAGCATAAAGAGGTTCAGTTAACAATTCTTCATAATTTATATCAGTTAAAGAAGATAAAACATCAATATGAGATTTGATAATATTTTGAGATACATCATCTATTTTCATATCAGTTAAATCTCCATCATAAATTGCAAGCAATTTAGATTGTACGTCATCCTTTGTAAACGCTTGTAAAGAAGAATTAACGCTTTTCATAGATGATAAAGCAGTTTTTAAAATATTAGAATTAGTATCTACTTTAATTAAGTCAGAATACTCTAAGTTATTATCTTTTGCAATATTTACTAAATAACTCTTAAGTGTTAATTCTGTATCTTCATCAAGTCCAAATGCTTCTTTAACTTCTCCATTTACTAATGATTTCAAACTTGTTACCAAAGAAATTACTGATCCTTCTTCAATCATTTGTTTATAAGTTTCAGACAATTTAACATTTTTAAGTAACATTTCTTTTATTTGAGCACCTAATGTTTCATTATTCAATAACTCATCTATACTAATTTTATTATCAGTCGCAATCGTATTAAGTATATCTACAACATTTTGTAAATCAGATAATGAAATATCACTAAGATAAGAAAGTTGCTTTTCAACATTATCAATTCCAGTTTCTGGATTAATTTCTGGATTTTCAGGTTCGCCTGGTCCTTTAGGGCCATTAGGACCCTTAGGACCACCGCCTCCAGGTGGTGGTGGGAATAATCCTTTCAAAGTTTCGTCTTCTGCTGATAACTCATCAATATAAGAATTAAGTTCAGTAATATATCCATTAACAGAAGTAGCAAGACTTTCCATTACATCATCAAATTTTTTAGGAAATCCACCAGATAATTCCAATTGTTCTAAAGATTTAAATGTTGCATCTTCTTGTGCTTTTACATAAGAATCATTGTATAAAGAAACTGTAGTTGTCCATTCAGAGACTATATCGCTAACAGCTGGAAAATCAACTTTTGTATAATCTTTTTTTTCAAATGTTTGTGCAGCATCTTCCATACTATCACCTCCGTAATATTGTATAAATTAATTGTACAACAAATATGAAAAACTAACAACAAAAAAAGACAATTCTAAAATTGTCATTTTCTTTTTTTAGCTTTCTTTTGTAAGGCTATCTTCATATTCTTTGTTAAGGATAAATCTATTATTATAAAATATTGAAGTCTTTCTCAACTCTTCATCTACATACTTATAATCGTATTTTTCTAAAATTGTTTTTTCATTTGAGAAAAGATTTACCCCAAGTCCTAAACGATTTCCTTCTATTTCTGCTCCTAAACTAGCAAGAGTTGTTGGAAACATATCTACAACAGAACATACCCTATTAACATTTAACTCATCTATTTTGTTTTTCGGATTAATTATAACATTATATACAGTTCTTACATAGTTTTTATCAATATCTTTAAAATAATCTATATCCATAGTTGTATGATCACCAACTAATATAATAGTTGTATTTTGATAAAAATCTTGTTGCTTTACCCAATTAATGAACTCACTAACCTGTTTTGAAGAACATGAAATAACATTAGAATATTGATCATCATATTTTTTAGAACAAGACTCTTCAAGATATCCATCTTCAGCATGAGTATTAACAGTTAAAAGAGTTAAATTAAAAGGTTTATCACTTTTTGCAAGTTCTAGTACTTTTTCTTTAGCATAGGTAAATAAATGTGAATCATCAAATCCCCAGAAAACAGTATCATCTTTAGTCATTTTTCCTTCATCTATTGCGGAATAAAGATCCCAAACTTTATAGTTACCATGATTTTCAAAGAATGTTTTACGAGATGCAAAAGATCCATCAGATCCAAACATAATCATTTGATTATATCCTTCTTTATCTAAAATATTTCCAATTGTTATAGCCCCAGGAAGAATATTTTCTCTAGCGTTCCATGATTCTTGACTAACTGCAATTTTTATTGGAATACCAGCTGTCTGAGAAACCATTGATCCCATAGTATAACCACTACCATATATATTTCTAACTCCTGGTTTAAAAGAAATATTACCATTTTCTAATTTAGTAAGATCTAGAATCAAATTACTATCCATTGCACCACCAGTACTTCTTGACTTATAAGTATTCTCCATAGATTCAAGATAAATATAAATCAAATTATTCTTTTCTTTAGGAAATGTTATTTTTACAGTGCTAGGATCTACATAATTCTCTTCTATAAAAGTTGAACGTTGTAATTGTGCTTTTATATAAGGTATTATTCCTAAATCAGTAGTAGAAAAATATAAAAGAGTAATACCAAGAACAAAAACAGCTAATCCCTTATATAATGTTTTTATTCTAAGAGGAAATATCTGAATACTTTTTAACTTATCTTTAAAACTAAACTCAAAAGTTACCTTAGTTTTAGACTTATAAAAAAGATAAAGATTAACTATAGTTGCCACAATAATAGTAATTGGAATTACTTCAAAAATAAAGCTATATATCGTATCCATATTAGTTCCTTCTATAGGAACCATTAAATGATATACTATCTCATCAATAGTTACATTAGAGAAAGTTTTTAAAGCCCATTTAGCAGAAAAAATTAAGAAAGATATTAATAGTACAAATATTGGTATAAATGCTTTTAATATTTTTTTCATACTACTTTTTATTTACTTTCTTTTCTTTTGAATTTTTTTCTACCTTTACTCTAAACTTAAAATTTTTCTCTAAATAATCATAAACGAAAGATATGATTACTGCAAAAACCAATGCAACAATTAAATATTTGTAACTAAATGATAACCTATCAGTTAAATAAGAAAGTAGTTGTTCATCAACACTTGAATAAAACTTTATAACTAGTAATGATAACATATTAATTAAAACCATAAATGTTCCAAATGTCGATAAGTAAGATACTAAATCTTTTTTTGTTTCGCTAACTGATATTCTTCTATATATGTCTAAAGCTAGTAAGCTAGGACATACAAATAACAAAATTTCTGACATATGATATCTCCCCCAAAAAAATTATACTGATTAAATGTATTGCTTTTTTATAATCAATACTTTACTCAGTATAACATATACTTTATTTTTTTTCTAATAAAAATTGTGGTAATTCATCTACTGTTTTCTTATTTTCTATAATATCATAAATTAAATTTATTATAGGAATTTTTACTTTTTTATTTTTTAATAACTTATATATTGATTTTATTGTATATAATCCTTCTATTGTTGTATTTTGCACGTAATTATCTATTTTTTCTTTACTTTCTTTTTTACCTAACATATAACCATAAGTAAAGTTTCTACTTTTTTTACTTGTTGCTGTTAATAATAAATCACCAAATCCTGCAAAAGAAAGGATTGTTTTCTTATCTCCACCAAGCTTATTAATTAATTCTTTTATATCGTGAACTGATTCAGTTATAAACATTGCTTGAGTAGATTCAGGAAATCCTAAACCATCAAGTATTCCTGCTGCTATTGCTATTACGTTTTTAATAGATCCACAAATTTCAACACCAATCACATCTTTTGTTTCTCTAAGTTTTAAAGAATCGTTTTCTAAAAGACTCTTTACTAGTTTTATAGTTTGTTTATTAGAACTTGCAATACTCATTCCAATAGGACAATTTGTTACCATATCAACAGCAAAAGATGGTCCTGATATAACTGCATATTTACGAGATTTTATATGTTTAGTAAAAATATCAGTTACAAAAAGGCAACTATCACGTTCAATTCCTTTAGAAGCAATCAATACGTATTGGTCTTTTTTGATTACATCTTTTAACAAAACACTGATATCATCAACAAACCCAGCAGGAACAGCAATTACTATTAATTTTGCGTTCTCTACTACTTCATTAAAATTAGTTGAAATAGTTATATCATCAGGTAATTTTACGCCAGGCAAAACTTTTTCATTAATTCTGTTTTTTAATATAGAATTCTTCTCTTCTTCAAATTTAGTCCACATTTTAATATTACAATTGTTTTTATGAAACATTAAAGCAAGAGCAATTCCATACGCACCAGTTCCAATGATAGATACGTTCACTATTTCACCTCCATATTGTGGTAAACATTTTGAACGTCATCTATATCTTCTAACATATCAATTAACTCAAGATTCTTTTCAGTAGTCTCATCGTCAACTGGAATATAATTATTAGGAACAAAAGTAATTTCACTTGTGATAAAGTCTTTAACACCAATTTCTGCTAAAGCATCTTTTACTTTTAAGAAATCATTAGCTCCAGTATATATTTCATAAGTGTCATCATTAACAATAACATCAAGTGCTCCATTATCTAAAGCAACCATCATAACAGTATCTTCATCAACTGTCTTATCTATTACAATAACACCTTTTCTTTCGAATAAATATGAAACAGATCCATCAGTACCTAAGTTTCCACCTTTTTTAGTAAGTGTACTACGAACAAGCATAGCAGTTCTATTTCTATTATCAGTTAAACAGTCAATCATAACTGCAACCCCACCACTTGCATATCCTTCGTATCTTATTGAATCATATTCTTCTCCACCAGCTCCACCAATAGCTTTTTGGATTGCTTTATCAATATTATCTTTAGGCATATTATTACTTCTTGCCTTTTCAATAACAGCACGAAGTCCTGGATTATCGTTAGGGTCCCCATTTGTTCCCTTAGCTGCTATCATTATTTCTTTTGCTATTTTTTGAAATATTTTTCCTCTTTGTGCATCTAATTCACCTTTTTTTCTATGAATTGTTGCCCATTTTGAATGTCCACTCATAATTGCACCTTCCTTTAATCACATATATTATAACAAAAAAAAGACTTAAGTAAAATATTTTTCTTTATATTACATAATTACAAAGAAAAAGACTGATAAAAATATCAATCTTATAACTATATTTTACTTATTATTAATAGCATCAATTGGTTTCATCTTTGAGACTTTAAAAGATACGCTTAAAGCTGATAACAGAACTACTATAACCATAAAAACAAACATTATTAAGATACTTTGAGAAGTAAGTCCAACAAGATTTATTCTAAATATACTTGATGTATTTTCGCTATTAAATATAACGTTGTTTTCTCCTATTGCATAATAATATGTTAAGAAAAGTGAAATAATATAAGATACTAATCCAACTAATAATCCTTGTATTGAATATATTTTTGATATATCTTTCTTAGTAGTACCAAGAGCTCTTAATACCCCTATTTCTTTTTTATTATCTGTAATTGATAAACCTATAAAGTTAAATAGTAAAAGTATTGCAAAAAGCGAAAATACAAGACTTATAATTAATATGTATTTTGAAAGTGACTGCATAGTAGAACTTTGATATGCAATCACATGAAGCAAATTAGAATCAGAAACAAATTGCGCTCTATCTAAAGGATATTCTTCAAAATAATCATCATAATTATCTATATCTTTAGTTAAAACATACAAGAAAAATCTATATCTATCATCACTATATTCATCTAATAGCTTTTCATTTGAGTAGAAAACATCATCTTCTGTTATTCCTACAACATTTAAAAGTTTTTGCTTTTTATTTCCATAATTATCAATAGAAAAAATCACTTGAACATCTAGCTTATTTTTATTTAAATAATCTTTGATAAATTCCTCTTTATAAAATTCTTTACTATTAGCTGTATTATTTTCTAAACCTGTTATTATGTATTCATTGATTTCTTTAGTAAAATCATTATTTGTTATTTTATCTAAATATTCAATATTAATAACTACATCATTTTCAGTTAAATTAATGTTACTTTGTAAACCATTTTTTGTATAAATTTCTTTATCATTAATAACTTTTAAATCCACACTATAATCATCAACTGACACTCTATTTTGCTTTGGTATTTTTAAATCAATACCATCCTTAAACCCAGAAAGAGCATAATATTCTACTGGGTAAAGGGTATCATATTTTTCTTTTAATTTTAATATTTTTTCATCTTTTGTCGTACGTAATTCATTTGAAGAGATATTTTTTAGTGGTTCAAACTCTTTTAAATCATCATCTATTATTCCTACTATTTTAATTTTTGTGTATCCAAACTTAAGTTCTTTTTGGTCATTTACAATTTCTTCGTAGCTAGTTGGTTTATAAATTATTTCTTCACCATCTTCACTATATAAAGTATAACCATATTTAATTAGAAAATCTGCTGCTGGTTTTATAATTACTATTTCATTATAGTTTTCTGGCTTTCTTCCTATAAGTTTAAAATTAAAATCCATACTATCTAACTCACTAAAAGATCTTACATATTCATATTCTGAATAATAATAACCAATTTTATCAGAATTTTCTTCCTCAGTAAAATTTCTTTCTAAACCGATAATGTGATAATTAAGACCATTTAAAAAGTATCCTTTTTGAACTTTTGTATTTTTTTCTTTAGTTAACTTTTGATAATCATCATCAGTTATATCATCATGATTTGAACAATTTATACTATAACCTCTACCCAAAAATCCACAATCTTCTTTTGTTAGCTTCCAAATATTTAAATATTTTATGTCAAAGTCTTCAATCATTCTTTTTGATTCACTATCTACTTTTAAATAGTTTTGCATAACAGAAAGCCCTAAAAACGAAAGAGCAAATGATATAAGTATTATTGATAGCACTAGTTTTACTTTATGTCCAAATAAATTTTTTATGGAAAATCTAAGTGCTTCTTTAAATGGCAAATGATTCTTCTTTAATGTGTAAGAGCTATCATCATTTACTATATTAGGATTAGTATCTCTTATAACTACTCCATCTTGTAATTCTATTATTCGATCTCCATAAAAACTTGTGCATTCTTCATCATGTGATACTACAATAACTAATCTTTCTTGTGAAAGGTTTTTAAGTATTTCAAATATCATTTTAGAGTTTTCACTATCTAGATTACCAGTTGGTTCATCTGCTAGAATTATACTTGGATTTTTAACTAGTGCTCTTGCAATTGCAACACGCTGTTTTTGTCCTCCAGAAAGCTCATTAACTTTTCTTTTAGCAAGATCTTTTAACCCAACTTTATCTAAAACATCTAACACTAAATTTTCATCAATTTTTGCAGTCTGAAGTTTTAGAGCATAAGAAACATTATCAAATACATTATATTTTTCTATTAAGTTATATTCTTGAAAAACAAATCCAATAGAAGTATTTCTATATGAATCATAATCACGACCTTTAAAATCTTTAAAACTTTTTCCTTTAAATACTATTTCCCCACTAGTTGGAGTATCCAAACCTCCTAAAATGTTTAAAAGAGTACTCTTACCACTTCCACTTTTACCAAGTATAAAAGTAAGACCACTTTTTCCAAAATTAAGATTAACATTCTTTAATGCTTCAGTACTAGTTGTTTTAATAGACTTATAAGTCTTATTAATACTTTTTAGTTCTAACATAAAAATCCTTTCCAAAATAATTCAAAATTGAAATACTTTATTACTATTATATTGTAAATCAATAAGAAAAAAAACTCAATTAAGGATAATCAAAATTGAGTTTTCTTTACAAATTATTTTATTAGTTTCTTAGATTTAACATATTTTTCTATAAACATTGGTTTGTAATACTTTGATGCACTTTCTAAATCTTCTATTAAATTACCATTTCCTTCTTTTTCGTATAGCAAAATACTAGAATCAAGGAAAGCTTCAAATTCATTTCTTATTTTTGTTAATCTAGTATATCTTATATTATTTCTTACTGTGGTATAAGGATGCAGTATTCTATTTATAACTTTAGTATTAGCTCTAAAATGTTCAATTTTCCAAAGCTCTCTATCAACACTATCATTAAAATCTCTTATTGTCTTATTTTTTAAAGCTTCTTCTCTACTTACTTTAGTATAATGCTCTATTAAATCCATAATCCACCTCGAAAAAACTAAATATTGTATTTATTTATTTGTTCAATAAATTCGTCTTTTATTTCATTTAATTTTTCTTCACTATCTGCTTCAAATCTAGCAGTTATATTTGGACCTGTATTACTGCATCTTACAAGAGCCCATCCATAATCAAATGTAACTCTTACTCCATCAATATCTAAAACATCATATTGTTTAGACAATGCATATTGTTTAATTTTATCTACTACACCAAACTTTTTATCATCACTTGAATGAAATTTAAGTTCAGGTGTTGAATAATATTTATTTATTCCACTTAGTAATTCACTTGTCTTTTTATCTGTTTTAGAAAGTATTTCGATAAGTCTTAATCCAGCATATAACCCTGAATCAAAACAAGGCCATTTATCATTAAAGTAAACGTGTCCAGAAAGTTCTCCACCAAAAGGCAAATCGTCATCTCTTACTTTAGCTTTTGTATAAGAGTTACCAGTTCTATAACAAATTCCTTTTCCTCCAAGACGAGTTATCTCATCAGATAAAGATTTAGAGCATTTAACGTCGTACAAAAATTCTTTCTTTGTAACTTTATCGATAATATCTCTAATTATGATAATCATATACTTATCAGTTGCTATATAGTTACCACATTCATCTACTACTCCAAGTCTATCTCCATCTCCATCAAAACCAAGACCTAAATCAGCATGAGTTTCTAAAACTCTTTTCTTAAGTGCTGTTAGGTTTTCTTCAACACAAGGATCTGGATGATGATTAGGAAATGTTGGATCGCTTTCCCCAAACAAAACATCAACGTCAATTGGAAATAAATTATAAAGTTCTTTAGCAATACAAGAAGTAGTACCATTACCTAAATCAATAACTACTTTTAATCTTCTATCTCCAAAATCTAATGACTTTTTAAATAAATCAATGTATTCATTTCTAATATTATATTTTGCAAGAAGACCACTTCCATCATCGAAATCACCTTTAAAAGTAAAATCTCTAAATTCTTCAATCATTTCTCCTCTTGCATTTCCTCTATCATCAAAAGCAAACTTATATCCATTATCATCTTTAGGATTATGACTTGCAGTTACCATAATACCAGTAGGATTTTTAAGTTTAATACAAGCATAATAATACATTGGTGTTGTACATAATCCCAAATCAATTACATTAACACCTGTATCTAAAATACCTTTTATAAGTGATTCAGCAAGTAAATCTGAAGAATATCTATTATCTCTTCCTACAACTGCTGTAAAATGTCCAAGTCTTCTAACATAAGTTCCAAAACTCTTACCAATTATATATGAAACATCTTCATTTAAATCAGTAGGATACACCCCTCTTATGTCATAACCTCTAAATATATATTTATTAATTTTTGATATTTTATCTTCTAAAGACACTAAATATTCCCCCTAACTATTCCTCAACTTTTTCTCCAGAATCAATATAAACCTCTTCTTCAACAGTTTCAGTTTTATTACTACAATAATATCCATTATTTGATAAATAAGATACTTGAGCAGAATAAACATAAGAATAATTTTTTATTATATCATTAGTTATTAATTCATCATAATGATTTTTAAAATCAAACTTATACACATATTTATTGTCTTCTTTTTCTTTTTTTAATCCCTTTAATTCAACTGTATTAAGTTCGTTGATTTCAGAAACAATATAATCATCAGGTGCATCTTCTCTTATTTTTCTAAATGAATACTCAAGTGTAAAATCAGTAGATTTACCATCCCTGTAATTTCCAAGTAATTTAGTTGATATTTCATATCCATCACGTGATATTGTCTTATAACAATCTATATTTCCATAAACAATATTTCTTATTTCTTTTGTTATTGGTTTTGGAATAACTATTCTTAAAATTGGTGGAACAAGCATAAGTACAAACACAAGTGCCATCAAACAATAGCAAATTACGTCGCTTTTAACATTATATCCCAATCCACTATTAATTATGTCATCTTCAGTAGCTGTTGTAATATCTATCTTTTCAAAATCGATTTTTGGTTTTTTTTCTTTTTTCTTTTTTTCCATATAAATACACCCTCTATTCTATTAATAATATATCATAAATTAGAACAAAAAAAAAGCTACATTTTGTAGCTTTAATTTATTTATTGTATTCTTTTAATTTTTCAATTACTTTTCTAACTTCTAAATCATACTTAATTAAGTCAAGTCCACCAAATCCTTTAACAAGTTCATCTTTCTTAACATTGTATTTTTTAGATAAATCTTCAACTTCTTCTTCAACTTCTTTATCAGTTACTTCGATTTTTTCAATTGCTTGTAATTCTTCAAGAACTAATCTGTAAAGTACATGACTATATGCTTCCTTTTCCATTTGAGCTCTTAAATCTTCTTCTTTTGTCTTAGAAAGTTCATAGTATAAATCTAAAGATGCTCCTTGCATTTTTAATTGATCATCAAATCTAGCAATTAATCTGTTGATTTCTTCTTCAACCATTTGTTCAGGAATATCAACTTCAACATTTTTAGATACTGCTTCTAATAAGTCTTCAACATATTTATTTTCAACTTCTGCTTCTTTTTGAGATGCAATATCTTTTTTAATATATTCTTCTAAAGATTTTTTAGAGTCAACACCTTCTATTGCTAAATCATCAAATAATTCTTTATCAAATTTTCTTTCAACTTTTTCTTTAACTTCATTAACTTTAACTTTGAATACTACTTTAGCACCTTTTAATTCTTCTGATGCATAATCTTTAGGGAAAGTTATATCGATATCTTTTTCTTCATTAACTTTCATTCCTACTAATTGTTCTTCAAATCCAGGAACAAATGTATTACTTCCTATTTCAAGTTCATAGTTTTCAGCTTTTCCACCTTCGAAAGCTTTTCCATCTTTAAATCCTTCAAAGTCGATAATAGCAATATCTTTATTAGCTACTTCTCCACTTTCTTTAGTACGAGTTTCAGTGTATCTTTCAAGAATATGACCCATTTCATGTTCAATTTCTTCTTTAGTAACTTTTACTTCGCTAGGTTTAACATTTAATCCTTTATATTTTTTAATTTTTACTTCAGGTTTAGTAATTATTTTGAATACAAATTTTATTCCATTATCATCGACATTTTTTAAATCAACACTAGGTTGAACTACTGGAACTAATTTAGATTCATCAAGAGCTTTTTTGAATGCTTCATCGATAACATAATCACTAGCAGGCATATATAAACTTTCTTTTCCAAATTTCTTTTCATATATGTCTCTTGGAACTTTACCCTTTCTAAATCCATCAACAGATACAGTTTTTACTTTATCTTTAAAAGCTTTATCAAGAGCATCTGTCCATTCTTTACCTTCTATCTTGATAGAAACTTCGTTTTCATAACTTTTCTTAGCCATAATAACCTCCACATTTCTTCTATATTATATAATATAAGACTTATTTAAACAAGAAAAAAATAGCATAATATTGCTATTTAAACCATTTTCTCTTTCTAAATATAAAATACCAACCAAGACATACAATAATACACAAAACAATAACAAACAAATATCCTAAATCCCACTCAAACTCTGGCATTTTTAAGTTCATTCCATACCAACCGACAATTAAGGTAAGTGGCAAAAAGATAGTAGTAATAACAGTAAAGAACTTCATTATTTGATTTTGTTCAATATCTATCTGAGCTTGATAAGACTCTCTTACTTGAGTTAAGTAGTCTTTAGCATTTGAAACCATTGTAATAAATCTTCTAGCACGGTTTTTTAATATTCTGAAATACTTTAAAGTGTCATGAGACAATACATCATTATCATTTAAAGTTAACTCAGAGAAAATAAAATCAAATTGTTCATAATACTTCTTAAGTCTTAACACTTGACTTCTAAGTCTAATAATTTTTTCACGAGTATTCTCACTTTTTCCTTTGATGATCGATTCATCAAGCATAGAAATCTTATCTTCAAAATCTTCTAAATACTTTGTACTACCTTTAAATAAATTTTTAAAGAAATAATAAAGTGAGGTATCATTAGTTTCTTTAACTTCAAAATATTTACTAGCTATCTCAAAAGCCTCGTCATTTTCACAAATAAAAAACAAATCATCTCTATCGATATAGATCATTATTTTACTAGGATCTTTATTTATTTTATCAATATCATACCAATCAAATGCAACGATATTAAATTCTTTAAAACTTTCAAATGTTTCTGTCTGATCTTCATTTAAATAATCGATAACTCCTTGATCTAAGTAAGATGAATATTTTTGTATTTCTTTTAAATATATTACTTTCTGCATAAAATCACTTCCTATATTACAAAAAAAATTATAACACGTATAATGAGTTTAGTAAATTGAACTGACTTTATTTCCAATTTACTATATAATATTTTTACCTATTTTTAGGTAATTTATTTTAAGAGTCAAGTCAGATTATAGCGAG
>CABUQZ010000013.1 GCA_902493795.1 uncultured Clostridium sp. | reverse complement strand
TTTACATAGTAGTTTATTGGACTTCCTGGTTTTAAATCTGTGTTTTCTGTTTTTAAATCTTCATATTCAAATGATGTTGTTTCCATACACGCTGTATTTATATATTTTCTTTGGTCAAATATTGTATCATTTGTATCATCGTTATCAAAATCTGTTACTCTATCTCCCTTACATGAAACTGTTACTCCTTTTTCTTTTTGCATTAGGTTTCCACTTGCTACATTTTTATTACAGTCTGAGGTTGATCCTAGTAATAACTTTTCTTTTCCTTTATATGGATTTGCGTTATTACAGCTATTTCTTGACTCCAAATCGTCTGGGTATTTTCCACCTTCTGGTACTTTTCCATATTTATAGTCGCACTTTTTTAATATACAGTTCTTTTTTCTTATTCTTGGATTTCCTCTTAAATCATTATTTACTACTGAGTCGCAATAATTTTCTGAACATTTTAAATACTCATCTGAAGTTTTATTTCCTATTCCTCCACATACTTCTTGACAACCCTTTCCAGGTTCAGTCCTATCTAATACGTCAGGTATAAAATAATGTCTGAATCCTTCATAACTACTTTCTGGAATATATCCTGTACATACACTACCTGACATTCCTTTTATTTTATATGGATTGCTACTTGTTGGTCCTACCCATGCTCTATCTTGGTCTGGTCCAATATAATATTGATACATTGTATTTCCACTTGCATCTTTCTTACATGTTATCATATCGTCTTCTAGGACACATTTCGCATTATCACTACATGAGTTTACTGCTCTTTGTAAGTAGTATGAGCTTGATCCCATTTTTCTTGATGGTTTTAGTGTTGAATAACCTTCTGATTTTCTTCCGTATAGATAGTAACCTTGTTTTTTTCCACAACCTTCTGTTGCTACCATTTTCAATTTATAGTCAATAATTTTCCACTTTGTACACTTATCATCTGGACATGTAGACTTACTTACTTTTCTTTTTTGTTGAAACGTATTAACTGGACAGCTACCTCTTTTTTCTTTTTGGCATCTATACTCATAAACGACACCGCCTTCAGTATGTTTTCCTGTTTTGCAAGCCGCTACAGCTCCCATACATGCAACATCCTGCCACTTTCCATACGTTGTACATTTGCTAAGACATTCTTTATTATTTGCTTCCCAATATTTATCATCAGTAGTAAACGCAGAATCATCTTTTATTTTTTTTATTAATCTTTTTATGAAAAAAGTTCCGGTATTTCTTTTAATTCCAGTTAATACTCTTTCAACGGGTTCTACAAGATAATATAAATTATCAACTTCGCTTGTATAATTATGTAAATCGATTCCAAAATACTTTAATACGCTGTTCCTATCTTTTCCTAATGTATTATTTACAAAATCATCTATATCTGCTGCACTTTTTAAATTACTCATAGAATATGTACCTAAATATCCGCTTAAATCTACATCTTCTTTTTTATATGTAACTTTTCTTGCTTTTGTCATAAATGACTGATAGAAATATTGAAAACCTGTTCTACCATTTTTTTTATTAGGAGAAGTAATTGTCGTTAGTTCACCTGATGGCTTTTTTTGAAATACACAAGTATACTCCGCATTATTTATTCCCCATGTGTAGTAATATTGGCCTTTTGTTTCATATTCATATTCTTCATGCGTTATTGGATCGATACCTATTCCATGATGTGTACTTGATCCAGTATTTACGTTGTCACCTAGTCCTTCAAACACAGGATCTTTATTACCACTACCATGCCAGTCACCTTTATCATCTGGACTAGTAGGATCTGGTAAATCAATTATTTGTTGTAATCCATAATTTGTACTTGTTAATTGGTCATAACTACCTGGTAATCCAACACTGTAATATAGTTCAATCGTCTCTAAAATCTTAGGGTTATAAACTAAGATTGGTTTTGTTATTTGGACTGGTGTCTTTCCTTTATCATAATTCCAAATTGATATTTGATAAGCGTAGGCATCGGCAACTCCTCTACAATCTCCACTTTCACAACTAATACCAGAATTCAGTGCTTGATAAACTGTTTTATTTCCATCTGCTTCAGTTACAGCAGTTGGTACTAGAAAGAAACTTAGTCCAGCTATTACTATCATTATAATAAATGAGCCATATAATCTTTTTATTTTTTCTTTTACCATAACATATTCTCCATTCATTTTTATAATTATTTATGCAATACGATATTGTTACACTAACTATTCTAGTTATTCTATACTTATTTTACTTTAAAATGAAAATAAATGGAAGTATTTTTCTCAATTTGGTATTTTTTAATCATTTAATTTATAATTTCTTATAGTTTACAAAACAATTCAATTCATAATTTATTTTATGTTTTTAAAATGTTCATTAAAGTGAAATTGTAATATGGTTGATATTGTATTATTAGTAATAGATTTTTTTAAAATATTGTGCTATTATTTTCAAGAGGTGTATTATGAATAAATTTAAATATGTTTTATTAACTATTCTATCATTATTTATTTTTACTGGTTGTGATAGTAGTAACTTCAAATCATTATCTTATGATGAATTAATGGACAAATTAGAAGGTAAAGAAACATTTTTCTTTGTAGTAGTTAAAGATGGTTGTGATTATTGTAGAGCTTATGAACCTAAAATGGAGAAAGTTTTAGATGAATATAATGTGGTTGGATATTACATCAACATTTCAGATATGAGCGAAAAAGAATACAATGATTTTCAAAGTAAATACAACGTAGATGGTACTCCTACTACTATATTTATATATCAAGGAAAAGAAACATCATTACTTCTTAGAATTGAAGGAAATCAATCAGAAGAAACTATTATTTCATCATTAAAGGATAATAATTATATAAAATAAAAAAAATATGTTATTTTGACATATTTTTTTTGTGTACTTTTTTATCTTTAATAAATAACTCTTCCAAGTTTTTTGTTGGAATCATTATTCTTGTTCCTCTATCAATTTTTATTTCTATTTCGTTTCCTGACATTTCAAACTTTTCTCCATCTAAGCACCATTTTAAGTTTTTCTCATCATTAACTTTTATTTTTAACTCATTTGATGCATGAAAGTAAACACCAGGAACATGCGCAATATCCGATTTTCTAAGTCTCATTAAGGTTTTAATAATATCTTTTCTTTTCTTGATATTACAAAATATTACTTCAAACTGATTATCATCTAGTTTAATATTATCAAATATTTTCATTCCTGCAATTCTTGTTGCGTTTGTAATTGCTAAAAATGAGTAAAGCCCACTATACTTTTCACCATTTATTTCATATGTAATATCATGTAGTTTTGTAAACTGAATGAAGTTTTTTAAAGCATTTAGTACATATGCCAAATACCCTAATCTTTTTTTACTTTTTTTACCTGTTTCATATGGAATATTCATATATTTTCCAAATCCTGCTACATAGATAAATGGTTCATTGTTAATTGTACATATATCCATTTTTCTTTCACAACCACTCATAAGTAGCTTTAGGTTTGAAACAGGATTTTTTCCATATCCAAACATTTTTCCCACATCATTTGTAGTTCCTAATGGAATATGTGCAAGTAATAGTCTATTTTTTCTTTTAAAGTTACCTCTCATAGATTCATTAAATGTTCCATCTCCACCAATTGAGATAACTAGTTTAACATCATCTGGAAGAGAACTTACAATATCAATAACATGTCCTTTATACTCAGAATATTTTACTGTAGGTTCATAATTATTTTCCTTAAGTATCTTTATAAAGTCATCAATAAAGCTATTTCTATTTTTGTTTTTTCCACTATGTTTATTATAAACTATTACACACTTCTTCATTTTTTACTCCTTTGTCGCTTTTAGTAATTTTTTCCAAATATTATCAGTAGAATAATTTAATATTCCAACTTTATATATTTTTAATCCATATTTTGTTAATACCCAGTTAAATAAAATTAATAACAATATAGATATTCCAATATCTATTATACCTATTTGTCCAATAAGTAAAAGTGATGGTGCTAATAAAAATGATATTAATGGGATATAACTTAATACTTTTATAAATACACTTCCGTTAAATACTCCTGACATTGTTGCAAGCATATAGCTTACCATACATATCATAATAATTGGTGTTTGTATTTGTTGGAAGTCTTCTGGGTTTGTTGTAATACTTGCAAGTATTCCAGAAATTAAAGAATATGCTAAGAATGATAAAATCATGAGTATTATAGTACATGGCAAGATGTAATACAATTTATCCATTACTCCAGACTTTGTTAATGATGAAAGAACATCCTTAATTCCTCCAGTTATTTCTGAACTTATTCCACTACTAAACATATTTCTTATTAAAAATCCTACTACTCCATATAGGAATAATAATACTGTTTGAAGAATTATAAACAAGTTATTAGCAATTATTTTTGAATAGAAATGAACTTTAACAGGTACATTTGAAATAATAATTTCCATACTTCTTGTTGTTTTTTCTTCATTTATTTCTCCACCAATTAATTGTACTAATAATAGTATTAACATAAAAAATGGTAATATGATAGTTGGAAATACAACATTCATTACTGTATTCATATTCTCTTCTTCAGAGTTTTTAGTCTCATCTAATATAACTCTTTCAATATTAGGTGGTGTTGATATATTAGCAAGTTCTTCTAAATCGATATTACTATTTTTTAGCGCTACTTCGTACTTAGTATTATTTATTGACTGAATTATACTTTGATATTCGAGTGTATCTATATAATTTTCAGTAATAACATTAGCTTCTAGATAATTATCTTCGACTTGTTTTAGTTCGATAATTATATCAGTAGTGTCTTTTATTTCTTCTTCTAATTCAATTCTTTCTTTATCACTTTTAATTATTTCTATTTTATCATCGTCTTCATCATTTATGCTTATTTTTATATTTTGATAATTTGTTTTAAAAGAGTCAAAGAACAAATTGCTATCATCTATTACATATATTTTATTTTTATCTTCGAAACTTCCTCCAAAAAATGAGATAATCGAATCGATATTAAATGTTACAATTAATAATAAAAATATAATTATATTTGAAATAATAAATGATTTAGACTTTAATTTTTTCTTAAGTCCATATTTTGTTAAATACCAAAATTTATTTCTCATCAAGTTCACCCACTTTCGCAATAAATATTTCATTTAATGTTGCTTCTTGTACTACAAATTTAGTAATTTCTTTATCAGAAAGCTTTTTAAATACTTCTGGTACTATTTTGTAATCTTCTATTTTTACGTTTATTTCGTCGTCTTTTTTCTCTACTTCAAGAACACCTTTTATTTTCTTTAACTCATCTTCTTTAATATTTCCTTTTATTATGATGTTTTGTTTACGATAATCTTTCTTTATATCTTTTACGTAGCCAGAAAGAATACTTTTTCCTTTGACTAGTAACACCATTTTCTCACAAAACTGTTCGATATGTTCCATTTGATGTGATGAAAATATTATAGAACATCCTTTTTTTTGAAGTTTTCTTATATGAGATTTAAAAAGTTCAACATTTATTGGATCAAGACCTGTGAAAGGTTCATCAAGTATTAGTAATACTGGGTCATTAATTACTGCTGAGATAAACTGGATTTTTTGTTGATTTCCTTTAGATAATTCTTTTATTTTTCTGTTTTTGTATTCTAGCATATTAAATTCTTTTAAAAGATTATCTATTTTATCTAATACTTTTTTTTCACTTAATCCTTTTAAAACCCCGTAATAAATTAGTTGTTCTTTAACTGTCATTTTAGTTAATAGACTTCTTTCTTCTGTTACGTATCCTATTTTGTCAGTAGTAGAATAATCTATTTTTTTATTATTAAGTGTGACTTTTCCAGAATCAGCTTCTAAAAGTCCTAGAATTATTCTAAATGTAGTTGTTTTCCCTGCTCCATTTTCACCTAAAAGGCCAAATATTTCTCCATCTTTTACTTCAAATGACAAGTTGTCAACTGCACATTTTTTTCCATAATACTTAACTACATTTTCAACCTTTAACATATTGTCACCTCACGTATTATTTTACACAAAATATAGCTTTTAGTAAATAAAATAGATAATAAAAAAACTTTGCATTTTTGCAAAGTAATATCATTTTTAGTGGGTTCTATCAAAATTATAGAATATATTTTTTCTAATTACAAGATTTTATTTTTAAGATTTCCCTGTGTTATAATTTAAGAGAGCCGTCAAGAGAGAGTTCTCTTGATTTTTTTATTTTTAGGAGGTATTTATGACAAAATTTGTATTTGTTACTGGAGGAGTTGTATCTGGACTTGGTAAAGGTATTACTGCATCTAGTCTTGCTCTTTTATTAAAAGCTCGTGGATATAATGTATTCATGCAAAAATTTGATCCTTATATTAATGTAGATCCTGGTACTATGTCACCTTATCAACATGGAGAGGTTTTTGTAACAGCGGATGGAACTGAAACTGATCTTGATTTAGGTCATTACGAAAGATTTATCGATGAAGAACTTAATTATACTTCAAATATTACTACTGGTAAAATTTATAAAAATGTAATTGAAAAAGAACGTCGCGGAGATTATTTAGGTGCTACTGTTCAAATTGTTCCTCATATTACTAATGAGATTAAATCTAAAGTTTATGAAGCAGCACACACTAGTAAAGCAGATATTGTAATTACTGAAATTGGTGGAACTATTGGAGATATTGAATCTCAAGCATATATCGAGTCTTTAAGACAAATTAGAAATGAACTTGGAAAAGAAGATACTTTATTTGTTCATGCTACTTTAGTTCCTTATATTTATGGATCAAATGAGTTAAAGACTAAGCCTACTCAACACTCAGTAATCGAACTTCGTGGTATGGGGATTCAACCAGATATTATTGTATGTAGAAGTTCTGAAGAATTATCAGATAATCTAAAAGAAAAGATTTCGCTATTTTGTAGCGTTCCTAAAGAAAACGTTATCGATAGTGTGGATGTTAAAAATATATTTCAAGTTCCTTTAAATTATTATAATCAAAAAATGGATGAGATTGTTTTAAAGCAATTTGGATTAAAAGTTAATAAAAGCGACATTAAATATTGGGAAGATTTAGTTAAAAAAGTAGATAATTTAAAAGATGAAGTAGAAATAGCACTTGTTGGAAAATACGTTGAACTTCACGATGCTTATATTTCTGTATCTGAAAGTTTGAAGCATGCTGGATACGCCAATAACATTAAAGTTAATATTAACTGGGTAAACTCTGAAGAACTTGAAAAAGTTGATGATATTTCACCATATTTTAAAAATTCTAAAGGTATTATCGTTCCTGGAGGATTTGGTTCACGTGGTATTGAAGGTAAAATTAAAGCTATTAATTACGCTAGAGTTAATAAAATACCTTTTCTTGGATTATGTTTAGGTATGCAACTTGCAGTTATCGAATTTGCAAGAAACGTATGCGGAATAGCTGATGCTAATTCCACTGAGTTTGATGAATTAACACAAAATCCTGTTATCGATTTAATGGCAGAACAAAAAGAAATTATTAATATGGGTGGTACTCTTCGTTTAGGTAACTATGACTGTAAAATTACTAAAGGAACATTAGCATATCAAGATTATAAAGAAGAAAATGTTAAAGAACGTCATAGACATAGATACGAATTTAATAATAAATACAAAGAAACTTTAGAAAAAAATGGTATGGTCTTCTCTGGAATAAACGAAAAAGCAAATCTTGTTGAAATTGTCGAAATTCCAAATCATCCTCATTTCATTGCTTGTCAGTTTCATCCAGAATTTAAATCAAGACCCACAAGACCACATCCAATATTCAATTCATTTATTAAAGAAAGTTTTAAATATAGTAAAAAGAACAAATAAAAGTTCAAGAAAAATATCTTGAACTTTTTTATACTTCTACTTCACAACTTATTGGATGATGATCACTTATAAAACCATTATCATTAGAGTCACTATGTACTTTAGCATTTTTATAATTTAATCTTTTATCTAAAAATATATAGTCAAGCGACATTTTTTCTTCTTTTCCAATAAATGTTGGAGTTTTATCATCTTTTAATGGATCGTTATAGTCTTTTGCAAATTCTTCTAGATTATTATTTTTTCTTGTCATATTAAAGTCTCCTGTTAATATTACAAGTTCATCTTCTTTCTTTTGAGATGCTAGAATATTATTATATATTTTTAGTAATCTTTTTTTATTTTTATAATCACTATTATCCATATGTGTATTTACTATCATATATTTTTTGTCGTTTATTAATACATGTGCTACTACACATATTCTTGGGAATTTATCGCTTTTTGTCTTTCTTCCTAATACGTTTATTTTATCTGATAATGAAAAAGTATTATGAGATAGTATTTTTATATTTTTCTTTATTAACATACAATTATATTCATTAGTAAAAATAATACTATGTCTTCTTTTACCAATTATTTGATAATCTTGAAGATTTTTAGTAAAATACTTTTTTCCTTTTCTTGTTAATTCTTGAACTCCTAATATATCTGGTTGTTCTTTTTTTATATAATTTTTAGCTTTTTCATATCTTTTTCTCCATAATCCAAATAAATCTTCAAATATTAAATGTTTAATGTTAAAAGACATTACTTTCATCTTTATCCACTGTCCTATCGTATAAATTATATCATATGATTTTAAATAACGAGCATAAAAACTTTTCTATAATATAACTTATGTTATTCAATCTAATTTAGTAATTTTTATAAAATAAAAACTTGAACAAATTGTCCAAGTTTAATTTCAATTTGGTGGAGCATAGCGGGATCGAACCGCTGACCTCCACGGTGCAAACGTGGCGCTCTCCCAGCTGAGCTAATGCCCCAAATCAAACAACATATTGATAATATCATATATAATAGTTGTCTGTCAATATTTTTTTTAATTTTTTTTATCCTTGTCCTTTGTCTATTCCATTAATTATAAAATCTTTATCTTTATGTGGTTCATCAAATAAAAGATCTCTATAGTTTTGTTGTCTTAAGACTTCATACACGACAATTGCACAGCAGTTACTTAGATTTAATGCCCTAACATTAGCAGTCATAGGTATTCTCATACATCTATCTAAATGATCTTTTAATATCTCTCTTGGAATTCCTGTTGATTCTTTTCCAAATATTAGATAGATATCCTTACTAGTATCACTATAATCAAAACTTGTATGAGGCTTATGTCCATATCTAGAAAAATAATAGAATTCTCCAGAATTTTTACTTAGAAAATCATCATAATTTTCATAGACAAAATACTCTAGTTTATCAATATAATTTACCCCACTTCTTTTTAAATGGGCATCATCTAGTTTAAATCCTAAGGGTTTAATTAAGTGTAATCTTGTGCCAGTTGCAACACAAGTTCTCATTATATTACCTGTATTTTGAGGTATTTCCGGTTCATATAATACTATGTTAATCATTTTCCTCACCTTTTATTTCGTTTCTATCTAGTAAGATTTCTATATCGTAGTTATCTACTTTCATACCATTTCTTGCTACTATATCCACTATTTGTTTATCTTCAAGTATTACAAATGCTGGGGTATCAATTATATGGAATTCTCTTGTACTATTCAAGCTATAATTTTCTATAAATGACTTGTAAAATTCTTCTTTATCTTTTGTATCTACTATATTAACATATACAACCTCTAGGTCTCTTCTTTTGATGGTACTTTTTAATTCTTTTTCTAGAGTTCTTGACTCTTCATCAGTTGGATCGCCAATATATAATAAAACGTTTGGATTTTCGTTTAGGTATTCATTTAAGTCATTTGGAGTTATTTCAGCAGTTACTGATCCTCTTAGAACAGGAATTTTTAACTCACTATAATTTCTATCTGTAAAGTAAATGAATGCTATTGTTGCAATTAAAAAAGTTACTACGAAAATACAAGAGTAAATCATGTAGTTTTTTTTAGGTACAGTTCTTAACGCTTCCATTTTATCACTTCCAGTTTTAATTATACACTAGTTATAAAAAAAAAGAAATTAGAGTTATTAAAATAATTCTAGTTTCTTTTTTTATTATTGTCTACTATCGAATTTTTTTCTTTCTTGTGTATTAAGTATTTTCTTTCTTAATCTTAAGAAATGTGGTGTTACTTCTACAAGTTCATCTGAATTTATGTAGTCAAGTGCATATTCAAGAGTTATTGGTCTTGGACGTTTTAATACAACTGTATGGTCACTTCCAGCAGCACGAATGTTAGTTAAGTTCTTTCCTTTTGTAACATTTACTGCTAGGTCGTTTTCACGAGTATGTTCTCCTACTATCATACCTTCGTAAACGTCAACACCTGGCTCAACAAACATTACTCCACGATCTTCTAGTCCACCAAGAGAGTATGCTGTTGTTTTTCCTTCATCTATTGATACAAGAACACCTAAAGATCTTTCTCCAACATCAACGCTAGCAATTGGAAGGTATTCTTTAAATGAGTGATTTATTACTCCATAACCTTTTGTTAAAGTTAAGAAGTTTGTAGTAAATCCTATTAATCCACGAGATGGAATTGTATATACTAATCTTACTAGTCCGTTAAAGTTATTCATGCTATCCATGTTAGCTCCACGATGACCTAGTTCTTCTATTACATTTCCTACTGTATCTTCAGGACACTCAATTTGTAATTCTTCATATGGCTCCATTTTTACGCCATCAATTTCTTTTATAATTACTTTTGGTTTACTTACTTCTAGTTCGAATCCTTCTCTTCTCATGTTTTCGATAAGAATTCCTAAGTGAAGTTCTCCACGACCTGATACTATAAAGCTTTCAGCGTCATTTGGCGCTACTTTAAGTGATACATCTCTTTGAGTTTCTTTTATTAATCTTTCTTCTATTTTTCTTGCAGTAACTAGTTTTCCATCTTTTCCACAGAATGGAGATGTGTTAGTTCCAATAGTCATTTGTAATGTTGGTTCATCAATATGAAGTATTGGAAGTGCATTTAATGAACCTGGTTCACATAATGTTTCTCCAACTGAGATATCAGAAAGTCCTGCTACTGCAACTATATCTCCTGCTTCTGCTTTTTCTATTTCTATTTTCTTAAGTCCAAGGAATCCAAATAATTTTTGTATTCTAAATTGTTTTACTGTTCCATCAAGTCTCATACATGAAACATTTTCCCCAACTTTGATTACTCCATTATGAACTCTTCCTATACCAATTCTACCTACAAAGTCATTGTAATCTAAAAGTGCTGGTTGGAATTGTAATGGTGCATTAGAATCTCCACTAGGAGCTGGTATTTCAGAAATTATATAATCAAGAAGTTCATTAAATCCTTTATGTTGTGTTGATAAATCATCACTTGTGCTACTTGTTCCATTAATTGCTGATGCATAAATTACTTTGAAGTCTAATTGTTCTTCAGTTGCATCTAAGCTCATAAATAATTCTAAAACTTCATCTACTACTTCTTTACATCTTGCAGATGGTTTGTCAACCTTGTTTATTACAACAATAGGTTTAACTCCTGCTTCTAAAGCTTTTTTCAAAACGAATCTTGTTTGAGGCATAGTACCTTCATAAGCATCTACTACTAAAAGTACTCCATCAACCATATTCATAATACGTTCTACTTCTCCACCAAAATCAGCATGTCCTGGAGTATCAACTATATTAATTCTATAGTCTTTATAATTAATAGCAGTAGTCTTAGCTAAAATTGTAATTCCTCTTTCATGCTCAATTGGGTTATTATCCATAGAGATATTACTTGTATCTTCATTTTCTCTAAATGTTCCACTAGATTTTAAAATTTCATCTACTAATGTAGTCTTACCATGGTCTACATGGGCAATAATTGCTATATTTCTTTTATTCATAATAGTCACTCACTTCTTTTTTAAACTTTCTACATTATAGCACAAAGACTGCAAAAATCAATATTTTTCTTTGCAGTCTTTATATTTTTTATTAAATTATTTTGTTATTTCTTTTAACTCTGAGTATAATACATCATTATTAATATCATAAACTTCTATTAGAACATAATAATTATTCAAATCATTATTAGTAATAGACATATCTAAATTTTCAAAATTAGCATCTATTTCTTCTTTTTCTTCTGTATCTTTCCAGAATTCATTTATTTTACCATCTTCTAATAAATTATAACTATATTTATAAAATGATAAACTCTTGTAATCATCAAGTTCTAATATTCCAGATGATACTAAACCATCAGTCTTAAATATTGACTCTACAATACTTGCTTTATTATCATTAACATTTATGTAATTAATAACATCTACTTTATTATTGTCATCATTTAATGACCCATATACTTTAAAGTTATTTATGTTATCTAGCGTCACATAATTATTATTAACTTTTAACAAATTAGAACTATCAAATACTAAGTTATTGTTTTCCAAATCTATATCATTTGTTTTTAATAATAAATCATATTTATTTTCATTATTTTTGGAAAATATATAAACTTTTGCATCTCTAAAGCTTTTTAATTCTTTTTCTGTTAAAGCTATACTTATAAAGTTATTATCATAAGTTATATTATTTTTTAAATTAATATCCTCTTTGTTTTGTCTTTTTGCTCTATTAATTCCACTTCTTATTTCATAAAAATTATTTACAAATGAAAGATAGTTATCATTCCACAAACTTTTAAATACATTTAAATGATTTTCTATTACTTTATTACTTCCATAGTATGGAAAATAAATTGATAATCCATTAGAGTAACTGTTTAAACTACTTGTATAGACAATAGATTTTTTAATACTCTTTAATAAATTACTAAATTTTTGTTTGTTATTAGAAAGTGACATTAATTCTTCAACTAATGAATATAAATCTACTACATCATAATCTGTTGTTTGTACATTTCCATATGTATATAAACTTCTTCTTATATTAGCTATATCCATATAATTTTTATTAACATCAATAGAATCAAAGAATTCATTTAGATTTTTATCAAGTTCATCAATTTTAGTTAAATCTATTATTGAAAGTGTTGAATCCACTTTTTTTCTATGAGTTCCATTATATTCACTGACTACTTTGTTGGATTGTTTAATGAATTTGTGAGCAATATCATAACCATTATCATCAGGTTTTATTTCACTTAAGAAACCAAATCTATTTAGTGCTTTAGACATATATAGTATTTCTTCTGATGCTACCATATACTCTGAATAATTCTTCATTACCTTTGCAATTTGTAAGTTACTTGATAAACAATTAAAGAAAATTGTAAGTTCAAGTTTCTTTTTATTAAATTTACTATTTTTAAAGGCATCATCTAATTCTTTTATTGATAAGAAATCATCTGCTACTTCATCGTGCTCTAAACCAATGGCTCCTAAGCCATGATTCCAAAAAACGATGTCATAATTATCTGATGGGTAATTGTTATAAGAATAATCTAAGAATTGTTCTAATACTTTACTACTTCCCATATTCTCAATAGGAAACGATTTTTTTAGTACAAATCCATTTTCTTCCAATTCATATATTCCAATTTTATCTGCTTTTACAGTGTCGTTATGCCATACTTTGGCTCCACCTGCCATCATAATAATATTAGTATTTTTTAAATCTATTTTTTCGGCACCTATATCCGAAATACTAAATGTTCCTTGTTTAGATACTGACTCAAGATCAGATCCAACCATATATATCATTACGGTCCTATTTTTTTTGTTTAAGTTTTTATATATTTTTACTCCTACTAATGTACATAGTACTATAGCAATAACAACGATAACGCTTAAAGTTATTTTCTTCCAATAGTTTTTCTTTTTTGGTGATGAAGTGATACTTTTTCCACTTATATATGAGTTATATCTATTATTATTTTGATATTCATAAGAACTATTATAATAATTTGGATTATAGTCATTTTTTTCTATGTTAACAAAGTTTTGATTTTTTTCGTCGAATGATCCATAATTACCATTATTATAGTTATTATTAAAATTTCCATTACATTGTTGTGGATTCATTTTATCACCAAATTTCTATTTTATGCTTTTATTAAATTAGAATAATAAACGTCATTGTTAATGTCATACATTTCTACTAAAATGTAATATCCTGTTAGTCCTTCTTGTGCTGTTAATTTGTTAGAATTATCAAATTCTACTTTTTCTTTTTCTACAGTATCTTTCCAGTCTTCTTTTAATTCATTTTCCTCAAACAAATTATATTTCAAAGAATACATAGATAAATTACTTTCTTCATTTCTTTCTACTATACCAAATGATGGTAGTTTATTAGTATCGATTACAAAGTTTACGAATTCTATATTTCCTTTTTCAAGTTTTACTTTTGCTATAACATCTTTATCATCTAAAGATCCATACATTTTTAAGTTATTTTCATCTATAAGAGTTAATTTATGGTTATTTTTATCTTTAATTACTGCGTAGTGATTGTACACTAAATTATTGTCAACTAACTCAACTTCATTAGATTTTAATAACAATTTATATTTATCGTTATCTTTCTCAAATACATATATATTTGCTCTTTCATATTTTTCTTTTTCCATGTCAGTTAATTGTAATACAACACTACTTTTGCTAGCTGCTCCATTATTTTTTAATTTATTTACACTACTTCCTGATGCTACTCTTCTGGCTCTTTTTAGTTCACTAGTTAAATCATTAA
This sequence comes from uncultured Clostridium sp., assembly GCA_902493795.1. GTDB lineage: Bacteria > Bacillota_I > Bacilli_A > RF39 > UBA660 > RUG13868. The sequence goes on along the minus strand of CABUQZ010000013.1, from coordinate 29,943 downwards.
AATTACCGATAAATTGTGTGTATTCATTACTCCATAAACTCTCGAATAAATATAAATGAGTTTCAACTGTTTCTTCATCCCCATAATATGGAAAGTAAATTGATAATCCATTCGAATAATTATTGTTTGCACTGTTGTATTTGACTACTTTTTTTAGTTCTTTTTTTACATCATTTGCTAAAGTTTGATTACTTGAGTATGGTCTTAATGCTTCAACTAATTCATATATATCTACAGTGTCATAATCAAGATAATCAAGGCCATATGTATGGACTCTTGCTCTTGCTCTTGATACTTGATTATAGTAAATATCAAGATTAATTGAGTCAAAGAAGTCGTTTAATTTTTCATTAAGACTACTTACTCTACTTAAATCGATTATAGATAAAGTTGATTCAAGATCTTGATGGTATGTAGATTTTATTCTTGCTTGGCTTTTATCATTTTGATCTATAAAATGTTTTCCAATGTCATAACCATTGTCATCTTCTTTTATTTTTTCTAGGAAGTTTAATCTATCGAATGCTAATGCTACATACATTGATTCTTCTGATGCAACCATGTATTCAGCATAGTTTTTCATAATATTAGCAAAGTGAATATTTCCACCTAAACAGTCATTAAATATAACTAATTCAAGTTTTTCTTCGTTAAATGGACTTTCCTTAAAGGCTTTATTTAAATCTGTAATTGAAATAAATTTGTCGTATATTTCATCGTGTTGTAATCCAGCAGCCCCTAATCCATGATTCCAGAAAATTAAATCATATTTTTCAGCTGGGAATTCATTATAACTATACTCTAAGAAGGAAGATAGCATACTTGCTCCTCCCATATTTGATAAATCAAATGATTTAATTTTCTTAAAGCCATCCTCTTTTAGGCTATATATTCCTATTTCATCTTTACTAACAAAGTTATGCCACTTTTTAGCTCCCCCTGCCATTAGGATTACATTATTTTCTTCTAAGTCAATATCTGAAGAAGTTATGTCTTTCAAATCGTATGTTCCCATACTTCCATCTGATTCAAGATTAGATCCAACCATATAAATCATAATTGTTCTATTTTTTGAACCACTTTTTCCGAAACTATTTCCCATAGAAAGTATTAAAACAGAAATAATAGCAATAACAAAAACACTTAAACCTAAAGCTAGCCATAACTTACCTTTGTTTTTCTTTTTAGGTACTTCTTTATATACGTAACGAACTGGAACCCCAGTAACTAAAGGTTTTGATTCTTCCTTGTTTAAATTTTCATTTTCTTCTTTTTCATTTTTATTTTCTTTATAAAGTTTTTTCTTTTCAATTTTCTCGATAATAGTTTTTCCGTTAACTTGTTTTACGTTATACCATACATCTTCTTCATTTACTTTTTTTTGAGTGTTATTATCTTCCATACTCTCACCTACTATAGATATTATAGCATATTTTTTTTCATTATAATATTTTTCGTTTTTATTTTATTGAAAATATGTAAATGTTTTTTTATAATTATCATAGGAGGAAGTTATGAGTTGTTTAAAAAATACTATTGGAGCTGGTTGTGGAGTTATGGTTTTTAATGAACGTAATCAACTTCTTTTAGGGTTAAGAAACGATGATGCAGAACTTGCCGATAGTGAACTTCACGAAGAAGGAACATGGACTATGCCTGGTGGTAATATCGAGTATGGTGAAACTTTTGAAGAAGCTGGTGCAAGAGAAGCTAAAGAAGAAACAGGAATAATAGTAAAAGATTTAGAAGTATTCTGTGTTCAAACAGATAAAAACGAGTATGCTCATTATATCTCTGTTGGTATGATAGCAAGACATTTTGAAGGTGTTCCAAAAGCTATGGAACCAAATGAAATTGTAAAATGGTGTTGGTTTAATTTAAATGAATTGCCAAAAAATATTTTTTCACCTAGTAAGAAAACAATAGAATGCTTTTTAAATCATAAATTTTATATAGGATAAGCGATTATCCTTTTTTTATTTTCTTTATTATTTTACTTACAAAATATACAAGTAACAAAATAATTATTGGTACTTTTAATCTATCGACATATGTTTTTAAAATAGTCCAGTTGTTACCTACCGAGTAACCAAAATAAACGAAGACAAAAGTCCATGGAATACTTCCTAAAGTTGTGTATATTACAAACTTAGGAAAAGAAAGTCGTGCTATTCCAATAGGCAAAGATACAAGTGTTCTTACTATTGGGATGTTTCTTCCTATTGCTGCAGCAAGAAGACCATATTTGTTATACCAGGAGTCTGATTTATCAATATCTTCTTCTTTCATAAAGAAAAATCTACCATATTTTTTAATAAATGGCCTTCCACCATAATAACCCATTATATAAATTGAAATGGCACAAAAAACACTCCCCAAAAGTCCAACAAAAAAAGTTATCCAAAAATTAAATATTTTTTTTGAAGCTAGAATTCCACCAGTTGCTAGTATAAACTCACTAGGTATTATTATGATAACTGCTTCAAGTACCATTCCTAAAAACATACCAAGATATCCAAGATTATCAATTAGATCTAAAATATAATTATTCATAGTTCACCTATATAATTATATTTTTGTATAAAAAAAATATTAGCTATATAACTAATATTTTAAATAAAACGTATTTCTTTAATATTACCATCTTTTAATATCATGCTTATTTTTTAACCATGAGCAAAAGCAAATTTGAAAATACGTATTATATGCAATTTCTACTAAAAAAGATACCCAAAAAAGTATATTTGTGACTCCACATATTGCATCATAGTTATATGTATCTGATGGTAACATAACTACAACTATTAAATCCAATATAAAAAACAAAGATGATACTATTCCAGCAATGATTAAATGCTCGTTCATTGATTTTCCACCAGGAGTTTTTTTAAATTCTTTTTCGTAATCTTTTTTTTCTTCTTTTTTTAAATCATAATATGTTTTCACTTCTATACACCTCTATTGTAATTATTGCTCTTTTATTTTATTATTTCAAGTCGTGGTGTTTTACAATTTAATCTACTATGTAAAGATATGTAAAAAGAAAAAAAGTACTTTCGTACTTTATTTATCTCCTAATTTATAACTTATTGTTGTTCCTATTACTAGCATTACTAAACTTATAATTATATGTTCTATATTAAATATGATGCTATTTAGTTCAAAACAAGCAGAAAGTGGTATTGCAATAACAGATGCAAATACAAATCCTAAGACACCAAAATAAGTTTTTGTTTTATAGTTTTTAAACAGTAATTCTAATAATTTAGATATTAAGACAATACCTACTACTACACCAATTCCAAATACTCCTAATATTAAAGCATTATGTAAAAAGTCACCTTTAAACAAGTTATTAATTGTTTCAATAATTGGATAGTAATAACCTAAAATCATTAAGACAAGTGAACCACTTATTCCAGGTATAACCATAGTAGCAGATGCTATAATTCCTATTACAAATAGTATTAAAAATGATCCTATATTCATTGATGCAAAACTTACTTCACTATTTATACTAAAGATAAACTTATAACTTGCCATAAATATTACTGATAAAAACGTAAGAATAAGTATCATATAACTACTTAATTCTTTATTTTCTTTCTTACCTTTAACATTTTTTATAAGCATTGGAATACCACCACAAACTAGTCCTACAAAAAACATAAGAGTTGGTAGTGGGAAATTATTGTAAGAGTAACTTACTACTTTACTTGTTGTAACAATAGATAACCCCATTCCAATTACTATAGGAAGTAAGAAAAGAATATTTTCTTTTAAATTTTTATAAATATTTCCAATTGTGCTTATTAATTTTTCATAAATACCCAATATTAAGGCAATAGTTCCACCACTTACACCTGGTATTACATTAGCAACACCAATAAAAAATCCTTTAATTACTAATATTAAACTTTCCATTTTCTCCTCTTTTCTATTTCACATATTACCATATTTTTCTATGATAATAAACACTAAATACTATTTATTTTTATAACCATATAGTCCATTGTAGCATATTTTTTCAATTACACTTGCAATTAAATCAATTTCTTCTTCAAAATCATTTTGAATCCAGTAGTTAATAACTCCTAAAGTTCCATTAAAGGCATAAACTGCTACAAGTGATTTATCATCTTCATCCATATTTACATTTTCAAGCCATTTATCTTTACATTTTTCATAAATAAAATTAAAGAAATCATTTAAAAAGTATATATTTTGTCTATTACTAAAAATAATTTTTACTAACTTTTTATTTTCTAAAAAGACTTTTAAGAATTCTTTTATTACTTCACCCATAGAACAATCTGAATAATTTGGAAGTATTTCTTTTAATTCATCTATTAGTTCTTGTTCTAATTTTTCTAATAAATCATATATATCCATGTAGTATCTATAAAATGTAGCTCTATTTATGTCTGATTTTTCACATAGCTCACTTACTGTTATTTTGTTTAGTTCCTTTTCCTCTAAAAGTGATATTAATGTCTCTTTAACAACTTTCTTTGTATACTTTACTCTTCTATCCATAACTCTCCTAATTAAACATTTTTAATAGTAATGTTTAATATCTTTCATAAGCACTTAAATTGATGCTTGTTTTAAGATCAAGATTAATTATATAATACATTTGTATTTTATTCAACAAATGTTGAAAAAAGGTGGAAATTATATGAAAATGTTTGATAATATACTCAAAAGAAAAAAGAAAGAAAAATTAGAGTATCCGTGGCAGAAATATTATGATGAAGATAAAAGAAGTGTTACTGTAGATAATATTTCTTTCTATGAATATTTTGAAAGATGTTGTTATTCTCATAAATATGAAATAGCTACTAACTATTTTGGGGAAGAAATGACATATAAAGAACTTCTAGATAAGATTGATTTATGCGCTAGATCTTTAAAGTGTTATGGTGTTAGAGAAAATGATGTTGTTACGATATTAATGCCTAATACTCCTGAAGCTGTTATTGCTTTTTATGCTGTTAATAAAATTGGTGCTATTAGTAATATGGTTCATCCACTATCAAGTGAAGAAGAACTTAAAAATTCTCTTATTACTACTAACTCAGTTATGTTAATTTCTGTTAATATTGCTTACGATACTATAAATAAAATTATAGATGATACAAAAGTATATAAAACTGTTTTAGTATCTCCTAAGGACTCTATGCCTAAAGTTATGAATCTTTTGTATACAATTACTAAAGATTTTAAAAATAAAATTCCAAAGTCTAATGAAAGATACTTATATTGGAAAGACTTTATGGAACGTGGTAAAAGTTATAAAAAAAGTATTTATGTAAGTCGTGGAATGAACGATGACGCTATTTACCTACATAGTGGTGGTACAACTGGTACTCCTAAAAATATTGTACTTACTAATGGAAATGTTAATTCACTTATGGAACAAGCAGTAATCGTTTTTCCTAAAATTGGAGTTGGAGAAAACTTCTTAGTAATTTTACCTATGTTTCACTGTTTTGGACTTCTTGTAAGTCTTGCTGCGCCTTTATGTATGGGGGCTAAATTATCTTTGGTTCCAACATTTGATGCTAAAAGATTTGATAAGTTAATTAGAAAATACAATCCAACAGTAATTACTGGAGTCCCTACTTTATTTGAAGCTCTTGCTAGTAGTCCACATGCCATTAACCTTGATTTATCTAATTTAAAATATATAGTTAGTGGAGGTGACTCTCTTACTCCTGAAAAGAATAAGAAATTCAATGACTTTTTAAAAGAACACAATTGTAGTGAACATATTATTCAAGGATATGGGTTAACAGAAACTAGTGGTCCTTGCTGTGTTGGTGCTTTAGGATCTGATAAATTAGGCTCAGTTGGAATACCACTTCCTGGGATGGTTGTTAAAATAATGGATCAAGAAACAATGGAAGAACTTCCTTCTATGGAAATTGGAGAAATTTGTATAAGTGGTCCTAATGTCATGTCAAGATACCTTGATAATCAAGAAGAAACAGATGCTATGATTAAAACAGATGAAAATGGAGTTCGTTGGGTTAAAACTGGTGACTTAGGATATTTAGATGAAGATGGTGTTTTATTCTTCGTTCAAAGATTAAAAAGAATGATTATCACATCAGGCTATAATGTCTACCCTTCTCACATTGAAAATATTATATCTAAACATAAAGATGTAGAATTGTGTGGTGTTATTGGAATACCTCATCCATATAAAGTTCAAGTTGCAAAAGCTTTTATCGTCTTAAAAAAAGATGTAGATAAAGACAAAGCAGAAAAAGAAATAATGGAGTTATGTCAGAAGAACCTTGCAAGATACATGATTCCTAAAAAAATAGAATTTAGAGATAGTCTTCCTAAAACAATGGTTGGAAAAATTAACTATCGTATGTTAGAAAAGGAAGAAAGCGAAAATAATTAAGCATTAAAAGATGCTTTTTTTCGTTGATAAAAAAAATATTTATGTTAAAATATCTAATCAAGAGGTACTATTATGATCCAAAATGATTTTAATAAAATAATTGATTATTGTACTCTAACAAAAAATGACACTATAAAAAATGAAGTTATTGAAATATTAAAAGGTTACAGATTATACGATATTAATTCAAAAGAAGATGTTATAACTTGTTATTTAAATAAGGATAAGGAAAATGATATTAAACTTTCAGTTAGAAAGGATTCTATTGAAATATTAAAAAATAATCCTGTAAAACAAGAGTTAATTAAAATTCATAGTAACCTTGATATGTCAGAAAAAAGTCTAGAAAAAAGACCAAATGGAGTTATATTTTCCGTTGTTACAAAAAGTTTTAAAGACTCTTCGATATTTAAGAATAAAACAGTGCTTTCTAATCTTATTGAACAAAGGTATACATTTACTGATGATACTTTAAGTAGTTATTTTAAAGGTAAGTCATTTTCTCAAATATTTGAAGATTTAGTTAATTATTATGAAAATGCTGATTTAGAAAGTATTATGGATTATAATTCGACATTTGAAATACATACTTCCCTATCAAGAAATCCTAATACAGGTCTACTTTATGAAAATTTTCATACATTTCTTAATGGTGAAGATTTAGGAAACATATATAATATTTCTAATAGTCCAAATAAAGTTTATAGAATATACGATTTGTATAATGGATTAATAACTCCAAGAAATGAATCTGATATAGACTTAATTCATGATGAGTTTTTAAGTGATAAAGGGTTTAACTTAAGAGAGTTAAAGGATTTAACTTTTGAAGAGAATAATTTAGTTGGTCCAACTATTATTCCTGTTTCTCAAGAATACTATCAATATGTTAAAACATTTTTAAAAGAAAAGTATGGGTATTTTGGTGAAATAGCTTTTGATAGAGAAACACTTCTTTCTGCTATAACATATAAAATGTCAGCATCTGAACTTGTAAAAAAAGATATAGCAAGAATTCTTGGAATGACTTATGAAGATTTTATTATGCTTGATATATTAGAACAACAAAAATTAGTTGAACAAGTTACACATAAGAAAATTAAACAAGACACAATAGGAAAAGAAGGAAGAAAAATTGAAAAGAAAAATTTTAATGTTTCTTCTATTACTCCTAATGAAAGAAAAGAAAATCCTTTAAAAAAGGTACTTAAAATCTTTAAAAAATAACATTGTTTTGTAAGGAATTCTTAATTAAAAAGAATTCTTTTTTTGTTAGATTTTTTCAATTTACTTTTGTTTAATTAGCTTTTTAGATTGTTTTTTTTAGGTAATTTGTTATAATATAGCCTGTGATTTTTTTGTTATTAAATTATAAAAAGATTTGGAGGTAATAAAGTGAGTAAATTAGAAAAAAACATTATAGCTTTAGGTATAGTTATTTCACTATTATCTTCTTCTTGTAAAGGATTAGAAATTAATAAAGGTTATGAAATAATTGAAGATGATTCATCTTGTGCGTATGCTAGGTATAAAGATGGATTAATTTATATTGGAGATGAAGAATATATTTTGAGGTTAAATCCCCTTGAACACGATATACTAGTTATCGATAAAAGAGATTCTACTAATCCCGATATGAAAGTTATATCTTCTTATCAAATAGATGATCCTTTAATTAGAAAAAATATCATTGAAGTTTTACAAGAATATGAAAAAGAAAATCCTTCTTTATGGGATAGAACAACAGAATCTATGGAAGTTGAATGGTCTATGCATAATATTTTTTATCAGTTAGATTACGAAAAAGATAGATCTTCTGATGTTGATTTTGATAATGAAGATGAAGAAATATATAATAATAAAGTGTTAAAAAAATTATTTACTTGGAATAAAAAATGAAGCTAATTTATCTTTTTAGCTTCATTTTTATTGTTTTATAATATCTTGCATAATTCTTGCATTTGGTGCCTTTTTCATTTTCTTTAGAGCTTTTTGTTCTTGTGAGGATATAGCTTGTCTTGAACAATTATACATTTTTCCTATTTCATTTAATGTTAAAATTTCATTTTCTTTAAGACCATACCTTAGACAGATAATTTTTCTTTCTTTGGGTGACAATAGTGCCAAGGCATTTTCGACAAAATTATCTTCCATCTTACAGATTACTTGATCCATTGGATCTTTTTCAGGACTTTGTAAAACTTCTTCAAGAAGAAAAGGTTCATCATCTTTAGATGTTTTTATAGGTTCACTTATACTTACTTCATTACTATGTCTACTATTGTTTTTTATATCTGTTATAATTTGATTTTCTATACATTTTGACATATAGCTTTTAAATGAGTTAAGATCAACATTTTTATAACTATAGTTAAATCTACAGATTGCTTTTACTAGCCCTTCAGTTCCAGCTGATTTTAATTCATCAAAAGATAGTCCCTTCCCTAAATATCTCTGGACAATATAATATACTAAATAAATGTTATTATTAACTATCCAAATAAAAGCTTCTTCATCTTTTTGTTCTTTCCATAAAACAAGTTTCTTTTTTATTTCTTCATATGTCATGTTGTTCATTGTAATCACCACGCAATTCATTAATAAAATTATCTATATTATATATCATATCTGTAAAATATAATAGAAAAAGTTATAATAATTATGTTATTATTTAAAAAAAGGAGAAATAAAATGGAGGTAAGAAATAATTATAATGAATGTATTACAAATTTAGCGTGTTCAATAAGAAAATATTTTAATTTAGAAAGTAAACATAATTCTTTATCATATATAGATAAAATATTAGATGAAAAAAGACCTAGAAATGTTGTTGTAATCCTATTTGATGGAATGGGCTCAAACATAATTGATAGAGTTTTAGATAAAGATGATTTTTTTATAAAAAATAGAATAAAGAAAATAACAACAGTATTTCCTGCCACTACAGTTGCTGCTACTACTTCTATTACTACTGGTCTTAATCCTGTTGAAACTGGAATGCTTGGATGGAACACATATTGTAAGGATATTGATAAAGTAATATGTACTTTTTTGGGATTTGAAAGAGATGATGTAACAGAAACTGTTTTAGATGAAGCAGTATTATACAAAAATAAACATATGAAAACCAAAACAATTGTCGAAGATATTAATGAAAAAAATGTAGATTTAGCCTATAGTTTAATGCCATTTGGAGATAACCCTTACAATGGAATAGATGATATGTTTAATAAAATAAAGAATATTTGCAATGAGAAAAATGATAAAAGAAAATATATCTATGCATATGATGTGAATCCAGATAGTTTAATGCATGTTCTTGGTTCTTGTTCTTTGGAAGTTTTTAATGCAATTAAAGAAAGAAATGATAAAGTAGAAAAACTTTGTGAAGAACTAGATGACACAATAGTTATCGTTGTTGCAGATCATGGTCATATCAATATCGAAAATATTTATCTTGAAAACTATAAAGATGTTTTAGATTGTTTATCTAAAAAGACATCAATTGAATCAAGAGCTATTAACTTTTTTATTAAAGAAGAAAAAAAAGAGGAATTTGTAAAACTATTTAATAAATATTTTGGGTATTATTACACTTTATACACAAGAGATGATGTTATAAAAAGCAAGTTATTTGGTATTGGAGAAGAAAATGAAATATTTAAAGATGAACTTGGGGATTATTTAGCAATAAGTTATACAAATAAAAATATCGTGTGTCCTTTTGATAATATCTTTTTATCACATCACGCAGGATATACAGATGATGAAATATTTATTCCACTAATAGTAATCGATAGAACAAAATAAAAGGACTATTGTCCTTTTTCTTATTTTACAATCGTACCTATTTTCTTACCAGTAACCGCTTTAAGTAAATTTCCTTCGACATTCATATTATAAACAATTATTGGTAAATCATTATCCATACATAGTGTTGTTGCTGTTGAATCCATCACATTTAATTTCTTTTCTAAAACTTCTAAATATGTTAACTCTGGAATCATTTTAGCATCTTTATATTTATTTGGATCCTTATCATAAATTCCATCAACATTAGTTGCTTTAATAACTACATCGGCATTTATTTCATTTGCTCTTAAAGATGCTGCTGTATCTGTTGAAAAGAATGGATTTCCTGTTCCACAACCAAATATTACTATTCTTCCTTTTTCAAGGTGTCTTACTGCCCTTTTTCTAATATAAAACTCTGATATTTGACGCATTTCAATTCCTGTTTGAACTCTTGCTTCTGTTTTTAATTGTTTAAAGGCATCTTCTAGTGCTAAAGCGTTCATTGTAGTAGCAAGCATTCCGATATGATCTGATGCACACCTATCCATATACTTATTGCTACGTCCTCTCCAGAAGTTTCCACCACCTACTACAATTGCCATTTGAACTTTTGTTTTTTCTACCACTTCTTTAATCTCTTTACAAATTTCTAACACTCTTTCAAAATCAATTCCCATTTCTTTTTTTCCAGACAATGCTTCACCACTAAGTTTAAGTAATACTCTTTTATATTTCATAAAGCCTCCTTTTTCTCAAATTATAGCATCTATATTGTTGGGTGTAAATTTATTTTCTATACAGAAACTATTGTATTTTTAGGGAATATCATTATAATAATGTCGATTTATTTAAATTATTCTTTGTTGTGATATAATTAAATGTATTATATTTTAGGGGTGATGATAGTGAAAATACAAGATGCATTTAAATCAACTTTTTTCTTAAAATTATTCTTTATACCATCTTTAATATGGATTTTACTTTCTTTATTTTTAGAATCTATTAATAATACTTCATATGATTCACTTTCTATTACTACATTACTATTTTATAACATTATTGTAATAATTCTTTGGTTTATTATTTCACTTATTATATTTTGTATATATGAATCAGTTAAGAAGAAAAAAACTAGAAATGAAGAGCAAGATAAAAAAGTAAGTACATTTAAAAAAATTAGATTTCCTTTTATTATGGGATTAATAACTTTTCTTATTGGTACTTTTCTTTCATTTAACTCTGTTGGTGTTCCAATAAAAGTAAGAATTACTATATTATTTATAAGTTATCTTCCTGTTGTTTTATTTTTAATTATTGTATTCTTAATTTATAGGTTTAAAGATAATAAAAAAATCGTTTTTAATTTTAAAGCTATAACATTTTTCATAAGTTTAGTACTAATCGTATATTATTTTTATTCGTTTACTTTTATTTCTTTAAAAGCAACAATTAATCCTGTAACTAATCCAAAGTATTACAAGTATTATGTTACAGGTGAAAGACTTAAAAATGTTTTTCCTGATGAGATACCAAATGATGTAGAAAATGTAGAGTTTTACTATTCTCCTATATTTTTCCAAGAAGGGAAAAAATATGCTTTATACTATGTTGATAAAGATATGACAATAGATAAATTTGATCAAGAATATAAAGATAAAGCCATTTTTATTGGTTATAAGAAAGATTACACTGAAAATGATGGTTTACTTCCTTACCTTTTTATTCATACTCCTTCATATTATAAAAACGAAGACGATTATTTAATTTATTTAGTTGAAGGTAATTGTAAAGGCACTAGTTATTGTAGCCATGGTGATATTTTATTTGCTGCATTTAACGAAAAAACAAACGAAGTAATCTTTAGATCTCAGCAGTGGTAAGAACTTTTAAAAAAAGTAACAATTTTCTATTTTGTAATTGTTACTTTTTTATTTTCTTCTTGATATGTTAACACTATCTTCTCTTTCTTCTTGTGTAGCATCAATATTTTGAAAATCTCTATATTTTTCTTCTGCTTCTCTTTTTAGATTTTCAAAATGTTTTAATCCTTCTTCTTCACCATATGTATCAATTAGTCCTTGCAAAACCATTTTTTCATATTTATCATAACTTTTACTTGCGAATTCTGATGCTTTTAGGGCTACAGTTTTACCATGTTCTTGGTAAGCAATATCTCCTATATTTATATGTGTATTAGAACGTACAAATTGTTCTTTTGACATTTTATCACTCCTTATAAATGGTATTTTAACACAATACTGTTAAATATTTAATACATTAAATTGTTTTAATTTACTCATTATTTGTTTATTGTTTTAAAGTATCAAAATGGATAGTTGAATTCTTTGTTAATTTAGTGTCTTTTTTTATCACTACTACATCTATTGATGTAGAACTAAGTTACTAATAATACTTTTATTTTAGTATATTTATCTTTTGTTTTACTCTTATAAGAAGATAATATACTAACACCTTTTTATTCAAAGTCAATTTATTTAAGTATTCAATTAACTCAATTAATGTTATAATATATTTGAAAGGTATGATAGTTATGGAATTAAATAATACTAATAAAAATATCGTCTTATGTGGAAGTATGAAAGTAAAAGGTAAGATTTTAGAAATAGAACATGAACTAAAAGAAAAAGGATATAATGTTTTATTACCTAAAGAATGTATGGAAGGTTTACCAAAAGAAGTTGCATCTCGTGCTCATTTCAAGCGTATTATCGATGAAGAAAATGATACAATTTTAGTCGTTAATGCTACAAAAAATGGTATTTTAAATTATATTGGTCCAAACTCTTTTGCTGAAATTGCCTTTGCTTTCTTTTATAATAAAAATATATATGTTTTAAATGAGTTTTACGAGCCATTTAAAGATGAATTAACTGGTTGGGGTGTAAAAGAGTTACATGGAAGTTTAGATAATTTAAAGTAAGAAAGACAATTTAAATAGAAATTGTTTTTTTTATTTTATTGAACTTTTAATAAAAAAATAGTAGTAGTCCCCCATCTTTTTCTAGTGAAATCAGTAATATATTAATAAAATAATATAAAAAGAAAAAACGTGTGTTATAATACATTATTAAACAAAGGAGGTTTTGGGTATGAAAAACACTGAGTTAAAACAAATAATAAATCAAATTAAGAAATATAAATTGGAAAGTGCATTTAAAGATGAGGTTCAACTTAAAAAATGGATTTCAAATTTAAATGATTTACAAATTAGCAATTTTCTTAGTTTGAATATTGATTTAGAAGATGTCTTTGATTTTAAAAATTTGTTAGTTAACTGTGATTTATTAAATTGTGAAGATTATAAAAAAAGAGTTACTGCAATTTCAAATTTAAAAAATGGAGATGGATGCTTTAATTTATTTGATACATTATGTAAACCTAATTTTCTAAAAAGTGAAAATTTCTATAAAGACTTAGAAATGCTTAGTAAAGCAGATGATGCTAGATATGGTTTATGGGTATTAGGTGAAGATGATTTTATAAATAGTCCTTATCATGATGAAGATTTGAGACTTATTGTCGAAGCACGCGATACTAACAAAGAAAGAAAATTAGATTATGTTGTTGCTAATGCACTTGCAGATGTTGCTAAGGATAAGGATTCAATTAATAGTCCATACCATCAAGAAGATATGAGGTTAATATCAATTGCTGGTAGTAACTGTTTGCAGCCAAGCCATTCTTATCCAGAAGATAGTTTAAATAATCTTGCTGTTAATCCTGTTTCTCTATCAGATAAATATCATAGAGAAAATATGAAAATATTAGCTACTAGACCAGTATCAAGTAAATTTTTATATAAGCTTATGACTAATCAAGAAATAGTTAAGAGTAAATACTATCGACAAGAAGTGGAAGCTTTACTTAACGCCAAAAGTGAGGTAACAGCAAGAGCATTGTATTATTACATAATTAATCCAGAAGAAAAATTTCAATCAGATATAGACTATTATAATGATCGTGAATATGATAGAAAAGATGCTTATATTCCTGTTAGAGACTGTGTTGCAGGAATTTGTGATCCTGAGTATTTAAACAACTTGAAAAAAATAAATAAAATTGATGATAAATTTGTTATGCATTATGTTTCTCTTCTAATGAATAGAAATTTCATAAAAAGTAAATATAAATCTTATGATTTAGATTTATTAGAAACAATATCTGATAAAGAAATTTTTATGGATTTATATAGAGTTATGACTTGTCAAGAATCTTTATCTAATCTTCACCATATAACCGATGTTACTATCATAAGTGAAGCAGATAGTGAAAAAGTTCGTAAACAATTAATTCAAAAAGCAACAGACAAAACAAGTCTAAAAAGCATTAATCATGATTTTGATATGCGGTTTATTTTAAATTCTAATTTATGGTATGATACAGAAGAAAATCTTTCTATGGGGATAATTCCTTTTAATGAACAATTATCTAATGAAATCACCTATTACTTATTTTCTAAAGAAGGAATGGATGATCCTAAGCACAAAGAAAAGTTAGAAAAACTTTCTCAAGGTATTATGGTAGAAAGAGATAGTAGAATAACTGATTATTTAAATATGTTACAAGCTAAATTAGATGAAGACGAAGATCAGTCTGAAGTAATTGAATCACCACAAAAACAAACAACTAAATCTAAATCTAAAATCTTATCGTTTTTAATAAAAGTTAATAAAAAGAAAAGATGATTAAAGACATTACTGTTCTTTGTCATCTTTTTTCTCTATCATTCCATAAAATATAGTCAAGTATTTTAATATCCGTTAAATCATATTCTTTAAAAATACTATTAATTTTATTAATGGTATCTTTTACTTCTTTATTTTTTAGCAATTCATCCTCTTTATTTATAAGATCATCATATATTTTAACAGTACTTTCTATTTTTTCTTTTCTAGTTTTACCAGTTATTTTGCAATCAAGGTTTCTTATGACATACTTATCCCAAATTGGCATATCTTGATTTATAGTGGCAAGAAGTTTGCTAGAAAAAGAAGCTTCTATATCCCCTTCTTCCCCTGATAATTCTATTAAAATAGTTTTAAAATCAATATTAGAGTCATTTTTTATTTTTTCAAAATAGTTATAAAAATGTTCTCTCCATGTTGGATCTCTTCTCACTTTATAAAGAGAATTGAATTTTTTTTGAAACTTCTTATCAGTACTTACATCAACCTTTTTATATTCTTCTCTTATTTCTTTATACTTATCTAATTGTAAAAGTCTTTTTAATGCTTTTTTTTGAAAAGAATTAAAATTATAATCCATATTTATCATCCCTTTTTCGATTATATTTTATCTATAGATATCCTCATTTTATCATTTTGAATTATATTGTCAACAAATTAAGTTTTTTATTGAATTGTAATATAGGAAATTAATTTTAATTATAGTATAATCTCATTATAGGTATTAATGATATTTAATTAATAATCGTTAGACAAGTTTTATGAGGTTAAATATGGATGATTCAAGAAAAGAAATTATTAAAGACATTGTGTATAAATATGCTAGCTTAGCCAAAATAAATAATAACGAAATGTGTGATAATTTAGTAGAAAGACTATCTTCTCTTAATGCTGATGATTGTATTGATGCTATAATAATATCTTTATATAGATTATATGATAGAAGATTATTAACAGAAAAAGATATTTTTTCAAATGTTGATTTAATTTTATCTTTAAATTCTTCAAAGTATCATACTAAAGATGATCTAATCTCAAGGCTCAATTGGATTAGAAGTATGAATTTAGAATATAGCGAAATGCCACTTACTGAAAACCATAAATTAGTAATTGAAGTATTTGATAAATTCAATAGTTTAATTGGAACAGGTTTTGATGCTTATTACACAGGTGGATTAATGGGATATCTTGCTACAAATCACCCTCTTGAAAGATATCATGGTGATTTAGATTTATTTATAAATGAAGACCAACTAGAAGAATTATATCATTTAGTACAAAATAGTGATGAATTTGAATTTGTAAGCAATATGGATCATAAGGAACTAAATGGCCATGAATATAAAGTGTCATACAAAGGAGCTCCCATTAGTATAGGGCTATTTCTTTTTAGTAGATTACCAAATAAAGAAGTAGTTTTAAAAAGATATTACTATCCAAAACACGATAAAGATTTAGGTTTATTTGTAGATGAACATCATTTATCTTCCGAGTATGCTTCTATGATGTTTTCAAATCAAATAAAAGAACATAATGGTACATATTACAAAATGCAAACATTAGAAAGTATTTATAATGCTAAGAAAAAATCAAGACCAAAAGATAAGTATGATGCAAATATTATAAAAGATTTTGTTAATTTAAATATAGATCATAAATTAGATACAGAAAAACAAGATAACTATGATGTTAACAATCAATCTGCAGAAAATTCAAAAGTTCAACAAATGGAAGTAATTATTGAAAATCAAAGAGGCAAACATAAATAAAGAGATATCTTAATATTGAGCAAAAAATATTGCTCTTTTTTATTTTTACACATAATAAAAACTTACGAAAGTAATTTTTCTCGCAAGTTTTTCTCGTTTAGATAATGGTAATAAAACTTAATTTTATGATTTACTTGTTATATTGACTTTTTCCTTAAAATATTTTATAATAAGCTTCAACTTTTGAGGGGAAAATTATGGATAAAGATAAATTAATTCAGATGAAAAAAAGATTATTAGCAACAGGATTAGCTAGTATAACGCTTGTAACTACAGGTTGTGAAGCAAAAAAAGATGAAAATGGAGTTCCACTTAGAGAGGCTATTCCTCAAGAATATTATGATATTGATGACTTTTATAAATACGTTGTACAAGGTGGTAAGGCTGTAAAACTATATAATAGCAAAAATGTATATTTATTTTTTAATAAAGAAACTTATGAAGTAAATGAGATTCTCTTTAACACTATTTTTTGGATTTTTGGTGGAGAAATGTACGATTTAGAAACAGAAGAATTATTAGTATATAATAGTGGTATAGCAACTGATTATAACGAAGAATATTTTAAATATCTTATAGAAAATAATTATCAAGTATGTCTTAATGAGGTTGGTAATTATGTAGAAGGTCATATTGCAAAAGACTATTATTCATTAGATGAAATTAGAGAATTAGAACCACAAATTGAAAAAAGTTTAAGAATTATTAATGAAGAAAAAGCAAAAACAAAAAAAAAGACTAAATAATTGTTTATGCTAAGAGCAAAGAAATTATTTGCTCTTTTTTATGTAAAGTGTTTATTTATTTCTATCATTTAAAATCAAAAAAAACAATTACATAATGTTTCAATGATTTTACTATTGATATTACAATATTTAATAATAGTATTTTATTTATATTGTATAATTACTTATGGAAGTTGGTGAGTTTATGATTAAACATTTAGGAACTATTGAATTAGAAACCGAAAGATTACTTTTAAGAAAATGTATTGAATCTGATTATCATGATTCATATAAGTATTGTTGTAGTGACAGAGAATTGTGTAGATTGCAAGGTTTTGATGTTCATAAAAATGATAATGTTACTAGAAAGTCATTTATTGAAAAAGTTGAGCAATATAAAGTAGATCCTTCTTTTTATGAATGGGCAATTATAAATAAAGAAACTAATACTTTTATGGGAGAAATTGCACTGGTTCATTATGATGAAAAAAATAATTCATTTGAAACTGGTTATCATCTAGGAAAGATATTTAGAGGAAATGGATATATGCAAGAAGCACTTGCTGCAGTTATCGAATTTGCTTTCGAAAAACTTAACATTAATTCTTTTTATGCTTTAATTTTAAAAGATAATATAAGTTCTCAAAAGTGTGTTACTCATATTGGGTTAACTTACAGCAATACAATTGATGATTATAAAGATGATGTTTATGAAGGACCTATCGATAAATATGAGATAACAAAAGAACAATATTATCAAAAAAAGAACTTTAACTTAAGAAGATAAAACTTTTTATTCTCCCCTTTTATATGGTATTTCTTGAGATAATTAAAATATGTTACAATAAATTATGTGTGAATAATATGGAAAATTTAAAAATAAATTATAATAAAATTAAAGATTTAATTAGTTTACGTGAAGATTATTGGGAAAATAATGATACTACCAATTGTTATGCCTTTTCTTTAGGATTAGATGTTAAAGAAGATGAAATTATTAAGAATGCATATCAATTGGGCGTAATTGGTTCGACTGTTAAACAGATGACTATCAATCAATTAAGAAAATTAACTTTTGAAGAAAGATTATTATTGGACTTAGAGGTTATGGGAATAAAACAACAAGAAAGTACACTTCTTGATAATTCCTTTTCTTGGATTGGTAAAGATTATATTGATATATGTTGGATAATTTCATTACTTTCTAATGGAAATAATTTTCATTTTATAAGAAAAAGCTATGACGGAATTTGGTATCAAAAATGGGGATATTTTGCGCCAGTTATTAATTATGATTTTGATAAGAAAATAATTACTAATCCTTTAGATGCAAACTTTGGAGAATATAAATTAATAAAAACTTATAAACTCAGCTATAGAGAAAAAATTAAATAAATTATTATTTTCTAGGTTACCCTTTTTAACTTACAAAGCATAGATAATAAAAGGATCATTTAAGATTATTTAGTTATATTATCTATATCGTATAATTGTAATATTAAGTATTTATAATAAAATAATTTAAAATTATAGGAGATAATTATGAATAAAGATTACTATTTATTAAGTGAAATACTATGGGGAATGAAAGATTATTTTCGTAATTCTAATGAAAATAAAACTGATTGTTTTAAAGATGATAAAATTATTAATTTAGGTTCATTTGATGGATTAACTCATTGCTCTATTTCTATTAACGAAGGAGATTTTTCTTTTATAGCTGGTAATTATAGTGGAACGACACAATACAAAAAGGACAAAAGAAGATTTTATCTATTCTATGGTAACCTTTATGACAAGATTATTTTTTTAAATGAGGTGCAAGATGAAAATTTTTTAAATAATTTATTAAACATTTTGACTACTAAAATCCCTAAAGAATCATTAAATAAAACTCAACAACAAATGATAGAAAATAGTGGTGTGTTAGAAAATCCTGAACAGGTTATACCTAATATATTTGACAATTTAATTATGTTCAATGGTGGTACTATCGTTAATGATCCTCCAAAGAAATTAAAATTAGAACAAAGCTAGTATGTATTTATATTGGTTTTTTTATTAAATTATTATCTAATTACTAGAGCAATTATTGGTTACTCTTCTTTTTTGTTATTTTTCTTAAAGACTATTATCCTATTTATGCAATTTGTAGTAACACTAGGTTTATGATATAATTTTATTACTTAATATTTCTTAATATTATGGAGGTGATTTAATTGAAAAATCAAAGAAAAGAAAGTATTTTGAGGTCAAAATTTTTTCTAAAACTATTTGGAATTCCTTATGCTGTTTGGTTTGTTTTATCTTTTATTGTCTTAATATCAGATAAAAGTAAAAAACCAATAACACTTGAAGAATTTATAATTGCAGATATCTTTATCTTTTTAATTTGGTTTGTAATATCTTATATTTTTTGTGAAAGAAAAGAAAGAATTAAAAATAAAAATAAGGAAAGTATTTTGAGGTCAAAATTTTTTCTAAAACTATTTGGGATTCCTTCAATTTGTATGTTCTTTTTTGTAATTATTAGGATTTTTTTACCTAATGAATCTCTTAAAGAAATTACAACTTGGGATGAATTATTAAAAGGATTTTTGGCTTTTGTAATTTTATGGTTTGTTATTTCTTTTGTTATATCTGTAATTGTTAATGAAGTTAAAAAGAATAAATCCAAAACAAAAAAAGAAAAAGAGATTCAATATATTTCTAAACAAGAAGAAAAAATTGTTGCTAAACCTGAAAAATTAAAAGAAGAGACTAAAAAAGAAACAAAGAAAAAAGCAAATGGTAAATGTTTGTACACTTGTGAAAGTAAAGTCGATAGCTATGAATATGGAAGAATGGCTAAGTATTTTCCACAAATGTATTGGTCTTATGTAATTTTAGGAACAATTAAAAATGTGATAATTACTTCTATATTAACAATTTTTTATAGCTATCCAGTTATTACAATAACCTGGTTTGTAGGATATCAAATTTGTTTAATGGTATTATATAAGGTTAGATTGCAACATTATGCAGAAAAAAGCTTTAATTCAATGCAAAAGAAAGAAAAATGTGATTACAATTTTCACACCGAATTTTATGATGATTATTTTATAAGACAAGGTGAAATAGAAACTATAAAAATTAAATACAATGATATAGATTGTTCTATTGAAACTGATACAAACTTTTATTTGAAATTTAGTAAAATTAATAAAATAATTATTCTTCAAAAAGAATTGTGTACTCTAGAATTAATAAATTTTATTAGAAGTAAGTTTAAAAATTTAGAAAATCATTTGGGCGATTCTTCTAAATTAAAAAGTGCTAAAAAATATCATAATCCTGATTTTATTAGAAAATTTATGATTATTCTATTTATTATAACAATAGGTAGCTTATGGGGAGCATTATGGTCAATGTCTTTAGTTGATAAAATTAATCCACAACATGGATTTAATTTTATTAAAAACTCTTGGGTATTTTGGTGTTGGTTACCCATTCCTATATTATCAATTATACTTGGATATAAATACAAAAATGTTGGATTTAAATGTACTAAAAATATTGTAGGTGGATTTATAATTGGTTTCTTATTATTGGTATATGGATCATTTTCATTAACATCTACTTTTTCAGAAGATTATAGTAAAATAGATGCTTATAGAAATATAATAGATGCCAATCTTCCGAATAATGGAGAACTTGAAATATATAGTCCTGATATATACTTTGAAGAAGGAAAAACTAATTACACAATAATAAATGCTTACTACGATAATATAGATGTTAGTAAATTAGTAGACAGTATTGAAAATAGTAGCAATTGGATTTTAAGTACAGAAATAAAATCAGAATTAAAGATATTTATCCCTTCTCTACTTACAACTGATGATGATTCCTATTACTCTATTTATAATAAAACAACTAATAAGTACAATACTTTACCTGAAACAGAAGGAAATTATGAAATTTATACAATGAAATATGATAAATCTAATAAAACTTTAGAAATACATAAATTTAATTATTCATACAAATAAAAGGATTTGAGTTGTAGCTCAAGTCTTTTTTACTTATTTTTTTCTTCTTTCTTATTCGATAAATTTTAAAATTTGATTTGTCTATTAATCTCGATAATATTTCTAATTTGTGTTAGAATTTAGTTATACATGGGAGACTTATTATGAATAAAAATGAAATAAAAGAAATTAATTTAGATGACTTTCCTAGTGAGGAAATGTTTACAGCTGGATTTTGCGAACCTACTCTAGAAGAGAAAGAAAAATAAAAAAAAGAAAGAGCTATTGAATTAGAAAAAAAAGGATTTTTACCAGAAAATGATGGATACTGTGAAACGATGACTAGTCCACAAGAAGAAGTAGAAAAAAATCCAACACAATTTATAATTCAAGAATGTTTACCAGCATGCCAAGAATTATGGAGTAAGAATATATACACATTTATGGTTAGTGATCATTTAAATGAAGGGATATGTTGGATTGAAATAATTGCCGATTCTTTATCAGAAGAAAATAAAGATATTTATTTAGCAATGACTGATGATGAAGCAGTAAAATTCTCTTATCATAGAGGTACTATTAATTTTGGTGTTAGATGTGTTGGTAAAGAAGGACAAAGAAGATTATTAGAACTTGCAAAAAGATTTCAAATGCAAGATGTACCAAAATATCTAGCTTATATTACTCCACAAGAATTTCTTATGAGATATTGTGAGTGTTTTTATGAATATCCTAACCCAGATTATAAACCGATGCTGGCCCCTTGGGAAGCTCACATAAAACTAGAAGAAATGACTGATTATATGAATAAATATGACGAGTGGCAAAACAGTCTAGAAAGCAAGCAATTTCTTAAGTCTTTTGCACCAGAAAAAGTAACTAAATCTATTGAAGAACTTGCATGTGAACATGGTATGATATTTGAAAATGCACGAGGTTATCTAAGTCAATTTCATTATCAAAAGCATAAAAACTACGTTAATTATGTTAATAGCATGAATATAAATGATATCAATAATGGTATCAAAAAACATTAGTGAATAGCTAAATATATTTAACTTTTTATATTAATTACATCTTTTTTTAAAATATTTACTACTAGGAATACTTTTATTATAGTATTCCTATTTTTTGTAACATTATACTAAAAAATGTGGTATACTATACACTTGTTTTAAGGAATTAAAAACTTATTTAAATTATTAATTATAAGGAGAAATAAATATGTATGAAAAATTAACAAATGAACAAAAAACTAAATTGAAAGATTTTATGGATATATATAGAAAGTATTTAAATCCAAACAATAATGCTGAAATTGATACGATAATTGATTACATTATTGATTCTATAGTTAAAGTTTATTTTGAATATAAAAAAGTTGTACCTTATGTATCTGTTGAAGATGATAAATATCAATATTATATTTTAAAACCAATAGATGGAAAATATGATTTATTGGATTATTTAATAAATACTGCAATACAAAATCTAGATTCAATTTTGTTATTAGAAGATAAAAAGGCATGTAATTATAACCCTTTAATGAAGAAAATGCTTATCAAGAAAAATAATGTTATGTCACTTAACCCTTCTGTATTTGATACTATGACAGGAAAAATTGATAGAGAAAAATTTATGGAATTATTATATAAACATATGATTTACCATGAAGTTGGTCATATGCTTCATTATAGAATAAATAATATTGAGGAAAATACAGTGTTTGTTCCAGCTGATTATCTATCATTAAGTGGCTTTCCTCCTTTGAAAAAAATAATGCTTCCAAATGCAAAAAAAGCTGAAATTGAAAGACGAAATGCAATTGTAAAAGAATGCGCTAAAGAAAAAATAAAAAATCGTATTTCTCTTTATTCTTCATTAAGCGACAAATACGATGTGTTAAAACCAGAAGAAATTGATAATTGTGAAATTAAAGTTGAAACACCAGATATTAAATATCATGAAATTTTAATTCCACCGCTAGTTTACCTTAATCCTGTTGAAGAAGCGTTTACTGAATGTGATGCACAAATTTATTCTGGTTTGTTTGAAAACAACGTATTTGATTTTGATAATTCAGGAGATCTTCATTGTTTTTATCTACCAATAGATGATGAACATGTACTTATGACATATTCTCCAACTGAGTATGCATTTTCATCTTCTATAGCTTTTGCTTTAAAAGAATGTATAAGCAAGGAGGCATATTTTAGAACAGTATTTCTAGGAAAAAATGATCTATTTTTAGACTTTTTAGGTGAATATAAATTTTTCCCAGTAAGTTCTTTTTCATTTCAATTGAATAGTGCTAATCATAAACAAATGAATGAAGTACAACCACTACTTGACCAAATAATCGACTTTTACAAAAGTAAAGGAAAATCTTTGAGAAACTTAGACATATTTTTCCCTTTAGTTTATAAAGATAATAAATGGGTATATTATACAGACACAATACCTAAAGAGCAGGAAGAAAACGTAAAATTACAATTAAAAAAAGATAAAAAATAATTAATATACGTATCAATAATTCGAAAAAAAATAAAAAAGCTATGATAATTAAAATTCATAGCTTTTTAAATATAAAAATTAAATGATAATCTAAATACTGTTTATAAAAATTTACAACCTAATATCTTAATAAAATACAACACTTTTTAGAATAATATACTCTTCTTATTTTTTCTTGCTAAGTTTTTTATCTATACCTACCAAAAAAGGATCTGGTAAAGGAGGCATTAAATCTAAACTTTTTGGATACCATATGTCTAAGTAATTATGTTTTGTATTAGATGTTCTCTTCATAAACTGAAATGCAGCATCCTCTTCACCAAAAATATATGATTTTGCTTTACACATCACATCCCAGTTTGGTCCGCTCTTAACTAGATTTCCATCTTTAGTAAAACAATATACTCTTGCTACTTGCCATCCATCAAGTTCACCAGTTTTAATTCTCACAATAATGCCTTCATGTTCAAAACAAGTATTTCCTGTTAAATTCTCATCATTTAAAGAATCTAGAGGTGGAATACTCATATTACAATTATTTGGCTTCCATAAATGAAGACAATATGGATGAGTATCAATATAATCTTCTTCCCTTGGATGAAGCTGAAATACTACTTCTTCTTCAGAGAATATTTTTTCTTTTACCATTTGCATTTCTTCATATGATGGACATCTTTTAATATTGGCTCCGTTTTTTTTATGTAAAGTTACACTAACGTGATCCCATCCTAGTCCATTAGATACAATTACAAGATAAAATTCACCATCTTTATATCTATCAATAATAAAAGATCCGCTATACTCATCTCCTATATCACCATAACCATATAAGTCTACTCTTCTAAAATTGTTTATGTTATCTAATTTTTTCACAAAATCAACTCCCTAGTTAGGTTGTTATTTTATATTATTAAATTTAGTTTGTCAATGCATTGTGAAATAACAAATAAGTTAGGTTAATGATGTAATTTAAAAAAATGAGTACACAAATATTGTGTCATATAAAATGATATATCGTAATTACTACTTTCTCATACGAAAAGATAAACCTAACCTTTAAAACTTAAAATATACCTAATAATGGATTATTAATTTCTAGTATTCTTACCACTATAAAAATGATGTTATAATAATAAACATTTCTACATTCAAGCTTACATATTAATAATATTATAAAAACAATATAGAATAAAAACCTACGATATTTATATAATTCGTAAGTTTTTATTTTTTACAAAGATTATAGTTTTTATAATTTATATCATCACTTACATCTTTTAATACTTCAATGAATGATGGGAAACGTACAATTTCATGGCTACTTAATAAATCTACCTCCAAAATAGAAAAATCTTTGTCTTCAAAAATATCAATTTTATAATAGACTGAATGATATATAAAACTATATCGATACTTAACAATTGGATTTCTATCAATCATCTTATTATCCAGTTCATCAATATACTCATCTGCACTTAGTGGTATAGTGCTTTTTTGATTATTTCCTTTGATTATTTTATGGTAGAACTTTTTACCATCTTCATCACGTAAAAGAAGCTTTATATCACATTGTTCAGAAGATCCATTTAAATAAGTCAAAGTCATTTTTACTTTGCTGCAACCACCCAGTTTATCTAAATAAGATATATCTGGAATACGAATTAAATATTTTTTTTCAATGTAAAATCTTTCATCTTCATTTAAAAACTTTGAAATTTCTTGAATCAGTTTTTTTGCTTTATTTTCTACAGAGACACTACAATCTATCATTCTATAATTGGGATGAGCAATCCATATATCAATAATTTTATCATCTAGAGCAATTGCAAGAGAAGAATCTATTTTACTGTTATCATTTAATTTATCAAAAAGTTTATTATCATATTTTGCAATACTTTTTAAGTGAAATATTGCGTCATATGAATTTCTCACATCTTCTCTTGATATGGATAGTGTATTACAAATATTTGTGAATTCTCTTTTTGTACACATACTTCTAATATCTAAACTGGCACCATCATAAAGTACTAATATTTTATCTTCATCCATAGCTTGTAACAGATTATTAAATGTTTCCTCAAGTTCCAATCTACTTTTTAGAAGTTTTTCATAATTGTTAAAATTGTCAAGTCCACTCTCCTCTAATATAGATTCCATAGAAGGAACAATAACAACTTTATATCCTTTTTTTTCGAAATATTCCTTTGCTCGTTTGCAACACGTGCTTTTTCCAGATAATTTTCCTCCTGTAATTACAATTTTAGTTATTTGCTTCTCTTTGTTATTATTTGAAACTTCCAATAATTCTTCCAAAGTAATGTCAAATAATTCTGCTAATCTTTGAAGATTGTTAACTGATGGTTTAGAACTTCCATTTTCCCATTTTGAAATAGCTTTATCCGAAATAGATAGTTTTTCAGCAATTTCTCTTTGTGTAAACCCTTTGGCAACTCTAAGATTATATATATGATTACCAAGTTCATAGAGATTCATATTAACACCTCGAAATTACTATATCTAAAGTGTATAGAAATTGCAAGAAAATTCTACCATTAGTTAACATAGTTTTTTAAAAAATTTGGGAAAGTCAATATATACTGGTGTTGTTGTGGGAGGGAAAAGAAATGAATGACGAAACAAAACTTATCATTATGCCAAATATACAAAAATTTGGAGAGCTTGTAAATGAACAATTAAGGCTTATTCAAGGAGATTTGCATGATAAAAGAATTTCAATACAACTAGATCGTTTTTCTAATGCTGAAGGGAAAGCGACAATACATGATGATGTAACAGGAAAAAGAATTTTCATTTTATCAGATGTAGGAAACTATGGAGAAGAATCTTGCTATTATTCTCGAGGAAGAGCCTATATGAAAAGTCCAGATGATCACTTTCAAGATATTAAAAGAATTATTTCTGCAATTGACAAAAGAGCAAAAGCTGTTTATGTTGTTACTCCACTACTTTATGAATCTAGGCAAGATAAGAAGCCATATGGTGTGGATGAGTCTCTTGATTGCAAAGAAGGATTAATAGAATTAGAAAATCGAAATGTAGATGGGATAATCACTTTAGATGCACATAACAATTTTGTATGTCAAAACATTTTAAGAAAGACATCTTTTGATAACCTATTGCCTACTTATACTCTCTTAAAAGAATTTTTGTTAAATGAAGAATTCAAAAAAAATAAAACGATAATTATTGCGCCTGACAAAGGAGCTGTTTCTCGAGCAATTTCATTTGCAAGCATATTGGGAGTTGATATTGGAATGTTTCATAAAAGAAGAGATTATTCAAAAGTGATAAATGGAAAAAATCCTTTAGTCGAACACAAATACTTAGGAGATGATGTATCAGGAAAACATGTAATTATTGTTGATGATATGATTTCTAGTGGAGAATCTATCTTAGATGTTGCATCAAAACTAAAAACAAATGGTGCCGAAAAAATTGATATTATGGTAACATTTCCTTTATTTACAGATGGTGAAGAAAGTATTAATAAATTTATTAATGCTTATAATAATAGCATTTTTAATACCTTATATACAACAAACGTTACCTATGTTCCAGAAGAAGTAAAGAAAGAAAAATGGTATCACGAAGTTGATCTATCAAAATATTTTGCAAAGGCAATTAATGCGATTTCTAATGAACAATCATTAAAAGATGTTGATGAAAAAGAAAAAAATGAGGTAAAAAAGTTAATAAAAAAATAGGAAGGATAAAATATTATGAAAGAAATGATTGATGAATTAAATGATAAAGGAGAAATAATTGGGGTTATTGATAAAGATGTAGCTCATAAAGAAGGAAAATTACATAGATCAATCCATTTATGGATTATTAATGATGATGGAGAAATTCTTCTTCAATATCGATGTGGAAGCAAAAAGCTTTATCCAAACACATGGGATGTTTCTGTTGGAGGACATGTAAGTACGAAAGAAAATTCTATTGAGGCTTTATCAAGAGAGACAAAAGAAGAATTGGGAATTGATTTGGATTTGGGAAGTATAGAGTACTTTGGAACTATTCATGAGAGATTAAAATACGATGATATCGATAGTAATGAACTTGTTGATGTGTTTATTGCAAGACAAAATATAAATAAAGAAGATATTGTTCTTCAAAAAGATGAAGTTTCTGATATTCGCTTCGTTAGCATAGAAGAATTATTTCGTCTAATGTATAACAATCAATTACTTCCACATGAAAATGAATATAAAAAAATGTTAGAATATCTTGTAAAACTTAAATTATCCTCAACATTACGAAGAATTGATGATTATCCAAAAGCTGGAATTAATTTTAAAGATGTTACTACTATTTTAAAAGATCCATTTGCTTATCATCTTGCTATTGATTCTTTAGCTAGTCAAATTGATAAAGATGTTGATATTATTGTTGGCCCAGAAGCAAGAGGAATTATGTTTGCTGCCCCTGTTGCATACAAATTAAATAAGGGATTTGTTCCTGTTAGAAAACCAAATAAATTACCAGCAGAAACTATTCAACAAGAGTATAGTTTAGAATATGGAACAGACACTTTGGAAATTCATAAGGATGCAATAAAACCTGGTCAAAATGTTGCTATAATCGATGATTTAATGGCGACTGGCGGAACAATGCAGGCAATTATCAAATTAGTAGAACGTTTAGGTGGAAACGTTACAAAAGTGTTATGTTTAATCGATTTACCAGAACTAGGAGGTGCTAAAAGAATAAGTAAATATGACTATGACTATATATTAAGGGAAAGTGAAAAAGAAAAAGCGAAAAAGAAAATATATACTAAATAAAACAGTATTGTTTGTGTGTTTAAACAATATTATAAAAAGATAAATAATATCAAAATATTATAAGAGACAATTCTAAGACTATGTGACTTAAATTGTCTTTTTTTATAATATTTGTTGTGACTATCTTTTTAGAAAATATGCCGTTTTATATGCTTATCAAAAAAATATTTTTTAAAATATTTATCAGAATATTAAGAAATTTTAAGAGTTATCACTAATAATATAATTGGAGGAGTTGTTATATGAATGGTTTTCAAAACGAATATGAAATTATCTCATATTTAAATAATAAGAAAAAAAAGGAAGTACACATATTATTTCAGGAATTATTGGAAAACCTTTTTCCTAATATTCATGATGAAGATATTGTAAATGCCAAAAAATATGGAAAATATGCAAAATGTGATATGGTAATTGAAGTCAATGGTGAAAAAAGAGGCATTAGCATAAAATGTGGTGCAAAAAATTCAGTGCATATTGAAAAAATAAATGATTTTGTTCTATATCTAAATTATTTAGGATTTAAGGATAGCGAATACTTGCTTTGCTATTTATATTCTGATGGAACAAACAATAATAGTGGTACAAAAAGAATTGCTGCTAGTGAATATAAACTTACACATACTTCTGAAATAGATAATATAAATATAGATTTACTAGATAAAAATATAGCAGAAAATCTTATTAGAAGATTTTTAATATGTTCTGACATTAATTATAAGGTAAAAGTAGATGCTTTCATATGTGGTACATTAAACGATTTTCTTTGGATCACAAAAGATGAAGCAGTAAATTATTTACTGGAAAATGCTAATTTTGAATCAACTGGAGTTCATATTAGTAAACTATTCATCCAACAATGGGATAAAAATTTAAGTTATAATCCTAAATATGAATATTGTAGAGAATACATTCAAGTAAAATGGTATAGTTTATTTGATGATATTATAAAAATAATGTGTAATAGAAAATAGAATTATCATTAAATATCAAGTTAACTATGTGAGATAGAAAAAACTATCTATTAGATTATTTTTTTATAAAGTTGTTTCTTTGTATGGCTTCCAGGCTGACTACGTGGCATAAAAAAAGACTAAAATAAATTTTAGTCGCCAACCTTTTCAAGGTTGGTTATTTTAATATATAATAATTATATGATTATAACTACATTTAAAACTGAAAAAGAACTATTTGATAATTA
>CABUQZ010000012.1 GCA_902493795.1 uncultured Clostridium sp. | reverse complement strand
TTTTCTGTTCCGATTCTATCTGGATGATATCTGTTTGCCATTTCAGTATCTTCTATATCCATTGTCTCATAATACAAATCTCGTGCAGCAATATATTCATCATAAACAGCTCCTTCATTCGGCATATTACTTGCTCTCCATTTTTCAAAGGAACTTCTATATAACTCTGCAGCATCAGTACTCATATCAACTTTTACATCATTCTTTGGTTTTATTCCATTTTGTTGTTCAACGTTTTCTTGTACTTTTATTCCATTCTGTTGTTCAACTGAAGCATTTTTTGAAACCATCTCTGAAAAAGTTGCATTTGACATACCTTGTTCAGTTGTAGCATTACTTCTAAACATAGATGTTTTATAATTTATATTTCCATCTTGTTGGTGTAATTGAGAAACAGCAGCCCTATTACTACCACCAGCAAGTTTTGAATATGCATATCCACTCTGTAATCTACTATATGTCTCACCAGAACTAGGTCTTCCAGCAGCATTCCAAGCACTTGTTGCAGCAGCATAATTACCAGCAGGAGTTAAAGATCTATCAATTTTACTCATATCAACATTAATTTTTGTACCTTTTTTACCAGCATTTGAATTATGTGAAACAACATACTCAAGAATTGCAGAATTAGCAGCAGGTATTACTACATCACTAAGTTGTGAAGATGTAGTTACTGGTGTCTTTGTTACTTCTTGTTGTATAGCTGCAGTTACTGGTACCTTTGGTGCTTCTTGTTGTATAGATGCAGATGCTGGTGTTTTTGGTGCTTCTTGTTCTATAGCTGCAGTTACTGGTGCTTCTTGTTGGATAGCTGCAGATACTGGTGCTTTTGGTGCTTCTTGTTGGATAGCTGCAGATACTGGTGCTTTTGGTGAACCTTTTTGTATAGCTGCAGTTACTGGTGCTTTTGGGGCTTCTTGTTGTATAGATGCAGATGCTGGTGTTTTTGGTGCTTCTTGTTCTATAGCTGCAGTTACTGGTGCTTTTGGTACTTCTTGTTCTATAGCTGTTTTTACTTGTACATCTGTTGCACCTTTTTGTGAAGTTGCAGATGCTGATGTATTTTGTGAATCTTGTTGTACAGCTGTTTTTACTTGTACATCTGTTGCACCTCTTTGTGAAGTTGCAGTTGCTGATGTATTTTGTGAATTTTGTTGTACAGCTGTTTTTACTTGTACATCTGTTGCACCTTGTTGTGTAGTTGCAGTTGCTGATGCATTCTGTGTGTCTTGTTGTACAGTTGTTTTTACCGGTGTCCTTGTTGCATCTTCTTGTTTTTGATCCATAAATTGTTTTTTGAAAGCTTTGAACTGAGCCTTTTGCCTTTTTTCAATTCTTTTAGTCATTTCTTTAGCGATTTTAGGATCTTCAGACTTAATCATCTCCATCGTATTATTATCTAGAGTTTCTGTTTTTGTATCTGCAATATACTCAGCTAAAGTTCTACCATCACGTGTAACTTCAGAATTTAACGCATCTTTTGACAAATTATTAACGCTAGATAATGAATCAGTAGCACTTTCAACCTGAGCAAATGTATCAGCAGTATCCAATTTTGCAGATGTATCACTAGACATTTTTACAATTCCAGATGTAGCAGACTTTAATGAAGCCTTCTGATCTGTAGTCAAATTTTTTGTAATTCCAGATAATTCTTGGGCAGATACATTAGAAATAGCTCTATTAAGCTTAATTTTATCTGCAAAAGATATATTTTCTCCATTGCCAACTTTTGCAATTGCGTCAGAAATAGCTGTCTCAGCTTTAGGAGTATAAAAATTAGATTCCATTGTATTCTTAAATTCACCAAAACTATTATATGCTTTAGAAACACTTCCATCAGCATGAGTGATAGTTGGAGAAAGAGCTCTTGTAGTTGAATTTGCAACCACACCTAACCCAGCATTACCACCTTGCATAATACCAGAAGTCATAGCACCTTGAATACCAGCTTGCGAAGCTCTACTAAATGTGTCATGCATACTAGCTAAAGTAAATTCTGGTTTTTCTCCTAATATAGCCCATCTAACTCCAACATCCAAGTATTCTTGTGTAAATTCTTCAAAACCTTCACTAAGCATTCCAGCAAAAAGTCCTTTCCCTTCAAGGTTAGAAATTCCAGGAATACCTCCTAATAAAATCTCTGTTGCAGTTTCAGATAAACCAGAAACAGCACCATATAAATATGCTTGAGAAGTTGAGTAACCTTCTTGTTTTGCTTCTACTGCAGTATTACCTGTAATTGACATAGTCATTAAAGCAGAAGACATAGGCTTACCAACAACTGGAATAAAACTAACAAGTGATGGAACAACCATATTACCAATTGATGTACCAGTATTATACCAAGTATTTAAATTAACAGCTCCTAAAAAGCCATTAACCTCGTCTTGATTTATATATGATGGATCACTCATAAGTTGTTGCATAAATTGTGTTTTATACATCATCTCATAATCAAGTGCGCTCTTTGTTCCTGCTTCAGTTGATGCAACACGAAAACAATCAGCTATTCCATCAAAGAAGTTTCTAACACCATCTTTAGTTCCTTCCCAACCACTAGCTAATAAATCGTTAAAACCGTAACCACTATCTTTTATATATTCTATATATTCTGCAGCTCTATAAGCTCCAATTCTTTGGTTCATTGTATTTTCCATTGCTTTTAAATATGCATCGGCTTCTGCTTTTGATCTTGTGCGATACAAATAATCATACAAAGCAACTTCTTGTTGGCTTAATACTGCAAGTTGTTCTTGATTAAGTAAATTATAATATGAATAATCAGCAGTCAAGTAAGATTTAAAGTCACCATTTTCCATTAGTATTTCGTATGGCATCAATTTTTTTGCTTCTTTGATATTATCGATTTTTGACTTAACTTCTGCCATTGCAGAAGTAAGTTTTTGATATTCACCATATGAAGTCATCAAATTTTGATAAGATGAAACTACAGAATCATAATTTTGTTTTAAATATTCTCTAACATCACCTTTTACACCATATTTATCTCTTAGTCTTTGTTTAAATCTATCCTCATTATAAATATTAAAATTCATAAAATTGGCAGAATTCGTATCATAGAACTGACCATTATCATATAATGACTCTAGTCCAGAATCCTTCCAACTTGCACCGTTCATATAACTATTAATTTTTCCAAAAACATCATTCATATTGCAATATGATATTATTTGAGTAAGTTTTTCAATATTTAATAAAATGGGTTCTCTTGTATTTGAAACAATAAGAGTATTTCTATCAACTTTACTCATCCAATATATATCAAATGCATCAAATAAAAAATCTAATTTTTTGAAATCTTCTCCAGTAAATTGAAACCCTTTACCATATTTTTGTTCATATAAAGTGTTAAGAGAATTATATATTTCTTGATAATTATCAATTAATTCTTGTAAATATTGTAATCTCTGTTCTAAAGTATAACTACTAAATTCAGAATTAATACCCATAATTGAATTAGTAAGTGTCATATAATCTGTAAATTCTTGAAGAGATTGTTCTAAAGTCTCAATTTTTTCAATATCTGCATCACAAAGTTGTTTTATTTGATCAAGATTGGATTTAAGAGCTGAAATTTGTTGCTCTAAAGAATCAACTTCTTTTTTCCAAGTTTTATATTTAGGATTATCTTTTGTAACCCCACCTTCCTCAATTCTTTCTCTAGGTTTACTGTTCATTTTGCGTTCCAAATCATTTTTTAGTTGCAACCAAGAGTCCTCAGTGGTTTTCATATTAGATAAATTTTGTGACAAAGAATCAATTGCTTCACAGCAAGGAAATAAAGCCTCTTGCAAATTCTCTTGAGTAGTTTTAAATTTTTCTAAAATAGCTGTAATAGATTGACTACTCATAGCATCTTTTGCTTCACCACTCCAGTAAATCATAATTTGACTAACATTATTGAATTCTGTAACTAAGTTACTAACTTCAGTTACAAATTCAGAAGCTTTTCCAGAAGCTGAAGCTTCCCCAGATAAGGAATTATAATATTCTTCGTATTTTCCAATAAAATATTCTCTACTCGCCATAAACACACCTTAATCCTATTAATTTACATTCAAATTATCCAAATTTTGTTCGATAGAATTATTAACTGTACTTTCAAATTTTTTATAATTTTCTAAAGTAATTTTTAAATACTTAATATAATTCAACAAAGTTTCCTTTATCGGTTCATAATTTCTAGATAACTCAACATATTTTGATGAAACAACTCCTTGAGTATCGCTTTTCCAAACATCAGTACCATCTATATTATTATAATTAGCATCTTGCATTCTAAAAAGCTCTTCAAACTCAGGAAAACTACTTTCAAGTTTCGAAACAATACTTTCAAATCTATTAATATCCGTAATAATTATCTTTGACATCGTCTTCCTCCATAACATCTTTTTCAAATTGTTTTTTCCCTTCCATATCTGCTTCATAATATTCTTTATTGGCATTACCAACAAAACCACTTAATGAATCAAAACATTCTGGAATAATGTTTAACCTTTCTATATAAGAAAAAGCATTTTCAAAAAAGGTATCAGCATCTTCTCCTTGCCAAACTTCTTGTAACTCTGTAAGTCTTTCTTTCCAAAACAATATTTTTTCTCTCATAAATTCACTTTGGTTTTGAGAGACATCGCAAAACCTATTTACTTCACTATGATTTACTTTTATTTCCATATAACCACCATTTACTTCTCGTTATATCTTCTTAAATTAAAATTACCATTATTCAAGATAGAAGAAAGACCTTTCTTAACTATTACATAAGACTCATCAAAAGTACTATTAGTCAAATTAGACACCTTAATTCCAGGTAAATAAACTTTCTCGATTTCTAAAGCCATATCTAATTCACTATATCTTTGGTTTATTTCATTACTTATTGAAGATAATATTTTTTTATCAATAATTGACTTATCATCGCTATTGTCTATGCTAGAATCATTTTTACTTTCAATACTTCCAAGATTAACTTTTTTACCGTTAATTAATATTTCACCATTTTTTTCTTCATATTCTTTGACAACATTTTTTAAATTTTTATTAAAATTTATCGAACTATCAAATTTTAAATTTTTCTCATCATTTTCATTTGAAGCATTAATCTTGTTACCATCATTTTTTGAAAGCATCCCACTATCCATTTGCACAAGTGACGAACTATCATTTGTAACAAAATCATTTGGAATCTCTATTCCTTGAGCTTTTGTTTTTAAAGCTACTTCTTTATCAAAAATATTCGATTCAAACCTTTCGATAGAGTTTCCCATCTTATCAACACTATTTGAAATTGAATTCATCTGTTTTTGAATAACTTTGCTTCCCTCACTAAATAAACCTACATTTGTAAAAGAAGAAAATAAAGAAACCGTTTTATCAGCACAAGAACTAATATTGTTTCTTGAATTATTCAAAAAAGAAATTGTTGAATCAATTTCATAAGATCTTACATCCATTGTTCCATTACTCATATATAAATCACCCTTAAAGCATATTAAAAAGAATAGTCAATTAAAGCTACAAATACAAAAATAAACAAGAAAAAAGCGAAGCCTTATACCTTCATCAACTATTCTATTCTATATATAATTTTATCACTCATTTAATTAATAGTACATATTTTTTTGAAAAAAAAACATACTTTAAAGTATGTTCAAAAATACAATTTTTGGAAAACTAAATGACATTAAAAATATCATTAAAAGCGCAGTTAAAATGAATGGTCCAAAAGGAATAATTCTTTTTTTCTTAGAAAAATAACTAACAAGTGCAAACGGAGCTGCCAAGCAACTTGATAAAAATATTTCAAAGAATCCATTAAATAAAACAATTAATGAAGAAAGTGATGAAATATCAATCGGATCAATTACATTTAATGCCATTCCAACAAAAAACATTAATTTAACGTCTCCTCCACCAAGAACCTCTTCTTTCATTATTTTGCTTCCCAAAAACATTATTAAATATACAAAAGCAAAAAGAATTAAACCAAAGATAATTGATGTTAATGCAAGACTCCATCCACCCATTATAAATATAACTACAATAGATAAAATTGAAATAAATAATGTAACTTCATCTGGAATAATTAAATAGCTAAAATCACTTACAATTATTATAACTAAAAATGATGAGATAAGTATTGAAATAATAAACTCTAGTGAAAAACCAAATACAACATATGATAAAGCAAATAAAATTCCAGTTAAAAGTTCAATAAATGGATAAAAAAGAGAGATTCTGCAGCCACACTTTCTACACTTCCCTCTTTGAATAACAAACGATAACACAGGTATTAATTCATACCACTTTAATTCATGGTTACACTTAGGGCAAAAAGACCCAGGTTTAACAATAGATAAATTATTAGGAAGTCTATAACCTACTACGTTATAAAACGATCCTAATAATAATCCATATATAAATGTAATAATAGTAAAATAAACTTCCATAGAAATACTCCGATTAGATTTGTCCGTATAAGTCGAACATTGGGATAATGATTGACATAATAATGAATCCAACTCCAACAGCAAGGATAACGATAACTGCTGGTTCAATTAAACTTTTAATTGCTGTAACAGAGTTAGAGTGTAATTGTTGAAAGTGCTCAGCAACTTTTTCCATCATAAGTGCAAGTTGTCCAGTAGATTCTCCTGTTACTAACATTTCATAAGCAACTATAGGGAAAGCCCACTCTCCTTTAAACGAATCACTAATTTTACCACCTTTACTAAGATTAATTAAGGTTCTATTAATTATTTCTTTATATACTTCATTGCTTGATAACTTTGATAGTATTTCCATACTATCTGTAATAAATACGTTATGGTTTAAAAGTGAAGCAAATGTTCTTGTAATTGTTGATACTTCATTATAAATTATGATATTTCCAAATACTGGTAAATGCATATAAAATGTTTGCATTGATTTTCTAAACGACTGAACATTTTTAAATAACCATCTATATAGAAAGATAAATGCAATAATTCCAAGGATAATTTTCCACCAATTGGCACCCAAGAAATCACTCATAGCTATAATAAATTTAGTAATTGCAGGAAGCTCTGCTCCATTTGAAGAGAACATACCAACAAACTGTGGAACAACGTATATTATAATGAAAGTTAATGCTGCAATAGTTGCAGTTAAGATAACTGATGGATAAATAAGTGCTGATTTCATAGCTTTTCTTGATTTCTCAATTTCTGTATAATAATCAGCCATCTCATCAAGAGTACTAGATAAGTCTCCAGTCATTTCTGATGTTTTAACCATGTTTATTAACAAAGATGGAAACGCTTTTCCTTGTTTTTCAAGGGCTACAGAAAATTTTTCACCTACAACAAGTTCGTAAACAACTTTATTTAAAATCTTCTTTTGAGCAGGATTTGTAGTCTGTTTAGCAAGGATTCTTACGGAGTTAATAAGCGGAACTCCAGCCTTAATATAAGTAGATAATTGAGTAAGCATAAATGATAGATCGCCATTTTTAATTTTATTATTGAAATTAATATCTACATCGAACTTGCTTCTTTCTTTAATTTCGACAACTTCATATCCTTCATTTTGTAAAAAGACCCTAATATCACTTTTAGATGCAGCTTCAAAAGTATTAGAAACAATCTTACCACGAGAATCCTTAACTTTATAACGATAAGAAATCATTTTTTTATTCTTATCACGTTCAATTCTAAGCTTGTCATCCTTATCAGTTTGTTGAAGGTATTCTTGGCTTTCATTTTGTACTTTATCCAATTCTTTTCTTAATTCTTCACCAGAAGACTTCTGAACTTGGAACGCAGACTTATCATTTTTTATTAGTCCCATTAAAAATGAAAAACCATGACCTGCTTTTCCAAAGAAAGAGGTGAATGTTCCAAAAAACTTACCAAATGTCTTATCAGCTAAATTATCTTTATAAACAATCCCATCATCTCTATTAGATGAAACTTCCTTCTTATCCATATCTTTCCCAACCTCATTTTTTTGTTCTTTTTGATTTTTTGAAGACCCTTTGCCCTTACCAAAGGATATGTTTAATCCCATGCTAACACGCCCCTCAAACTATTCTATAATATAATTAAGTATAACACATCTTTTTTTTTATTTAAACTCTTTTTTAAATAAAACATATAATAATTATGAAAGAGGTAAAATATGTGGAATAATAACTTCTATCCATATTATAATAGTGGAATGAAACTTTCAGGTCTTAGAAAACTAAGTTTTGCTTCTATGCTTGATAAAACGCAAAAAACACTAAACGTAATTAATCAAGCAATACCAGTCTTTTATCAAATAAAACCACTTTACGATAACGCTAAAACAGCACTAAAAGTTATGAGTGCAATTAAAGACGAACCATCTTCTAAAGAGAAAATAAAGTCTCCAAAAAAAGAAGAGCAAAAAGTAAAAGAAACTCCTAAAGAGAAAAAAGTAGTTCAAGAAGAAATAAAAAAAGAAAGACTAAATAATAGTCCAACGTATTTTCTCTAAAGAAGTTTTTCTAAAGTACCTGATATTATTGAAAATAGATATATATCTATTTTTTTATTTGATTTTTTAGATATATATTTCTTATAACTCTCAAGTTGTTTAATATAATTATCATCTTTTATATTATTTAATTTATAATCAATAATCATAATCTTATCTTTATATTCCAAAATAAGATCGATAATACCATGGTATGTTGTGTTATCTTCTTGATAACTAAACTCGTACTCTTTATAAATATCTACATCATTTAAATCAAGAAGTGATATAAAATGTTTAATTTTTTCAATGTAAAAATTATCTAAATCAAGTAATGAATAATTAGGATTTTTAAAATCTAATAACTCTAAAGCTTCGTGAATAAAAGTTCCAAATTTCATCTTATCTTTTGTATTCTTATCAAGTAAATCATGTGTTTCTTTAGATATTTTAGAAGAAGTAACTGCATCATTTGGAATAGCAACTTCACTAATAGTTATTTTATCATCGGTTTTTAAAATATTATCTTTATAATTATATTCTTTAACTAAATTATAGTTATGAGTAAGATTTAATTTATCTAGTGAAATTTCTTTAATGTAAGGACTAAGTGAACTTTTTATATAAGATAAAAAGTCGAGAAAGCTTTTTGATTTGCTAATATCTGTTACACCCTTATCTTTAAATGATGTAACCATTATAAACTTCTCTTTAGCTCTTGTAACTGCTACATAAAAAAGTCTAATCTTCTCACTTATTTCTTCTTTTAGATAACGATTTCTTACAAGTTCTTTTACAAATGTTGTACCAATACCTTCATTAAAATAAGGAGCAATCATTCCATATTTATTATCGTATAAGAATCTTTCATTTAACTCTTTAATATTAAAGTTTTTATGAAGTGAAGCAAAGTAACAAATAGGAAACTCAAGTCCTTTAGAGCCATGAATAGTCATTAAAGTAACACTATTAGAGATAACATCTAACTCTTCTACTTCTATTTTAAAGCTATCCAAAATAAGTTCATTCAAGCTGTTGTACGCATCCTCCAAAGTATAATTTAATGAAGATAAATTACTAAATAAATTAATAATAGAATTAAGTCTATCTATCCTATTTTTAACATCTCCTACCAAAATAAACTTCTGATAGAAATCAAACTTATCGATAATTTCATAAATAATTTCTTTTAAAGATAAAGAATTAAGATTATCTACTATTAAATCAATTGTTTTAATTAAGTCACAATCAAACTTATTATTTGTAATTATATTAAATATTTCTTGATCACTATATTCAAATAAATAACTTCTCAAAACTGATGTTAAAGCATATTTAAACTCTACATCATATACTTTATTTAATCTATTAATTAAAAGTTTAATAATATTTTTTATAAGTACTATTTCATCTTTTTCAATTAAGTTAATCTTACTATACTTTGTAACAGGAATATTAAAGTATTCAAATATATTTTTATATAGATCAAATGAAGTTCTATCAGATAGTAAAATAGCAAAGTCTTTATATGTTACATCTCTTAACCCTTTTGTTTTCCTGTCATACACCTGATATTTGTTTTCTACTTTGTTTTTAATGTCTTGTGCAATAAAAAATATTTCTATTTCGTCTTTCGTATAATTAGTGTCTTTATCATACTGATAATTAAATATTTCAAAGTCACTTGATATATTTAACTCACCATACTTATGATAGTCATCATTTCCAAATATCATAATGTGAGAATTTTTATAATCAGCTCCCCCACAAGAATCAGTCATAAGTGATGAAAACATAAGATTAATATTATTAACTACTTCTTCTCTTGATCTAAAGTTTTTAGTTAAATCAATTTTTATTCCACCATCATTAACACCATATCTATCATACTTATCTTTAAATAAATATGGATTAGCATTTCTAAATCTATAAATTGACTGTTTAATATCCCCTACTACATAAACATTATTATTTTGTATTAATGAAATAAATAATTCTTGTAAATCAGATGTATCCTGATACTCATCTATCATTATTTCTTTAAAAGAATCTCTAAGCTCTAACCTAATGTTTTCATTATTTTTTAAGATACTTATAGACATTTTAGCAATATCGACAAAATCGAAAGTATTATTGTTAAATTTATATAAATTAATTTTTTTATCTATTTCTTTAATAATTTCTATTATGATTTCTACATAGTCTTTGGTAGATAAAAGACTTTCTTTAAGGTCACATATAGATTCAAGTTCTGTTAAGTCCTTTAAAGAATCAATAACTTTCTTAATATTTTCTTTACTATTTTTTGCGATATCTTCACATCCACTAGGAAGTCTAGGAAGTGTTACTGAAGAGTTTGCTCTTATTTCTTCATAAGTATTACTAGAAAGAAGACCTGATAAACTCTTATTTAAGGAATCAATATAATCTGAGTCAACATAATTACTAAGATAAGTAATTAAAGATTCTATTTCATAGAGTTTGTCTTTTAATAATGCAATATAAGAATTAATTAGTAAGTTTATATTTTCTTCACTATAGTAACTATCAATGTAATTATCTAAATATAGAAGTTTATCATACTTTAAATCAAGTTTATTATTTATTGCAAGAATATAAGACTTTATATCGTCATCTTTTTTTATTGTAAAGTTATCAAGTAGTTTAAAGAAAAGAGGATTTTTAGATGTATACAAATTATCGAATACTTCATCTATTATCTTCTTCTTTTCTAAGTAAATTGATGAAGGATCTGCAATAGCAATATTTTTACCAAGATTTAATAAATAACTATATCTTTTAACCATAGAAAGTGCAAAAGAATCAAATGTTGTAATATAACTACTATCGATATAGTCAAGTTGAGAAGATATTTCTTCGTTTTCTTTTATTGCTTCTCTAATTCTTTCTTTCATTTCTTGAGCTGCTTTATTAGTAAAAGTTAATATTAATAAGTTATTAATATTAATCCCACTTTTAAGCTTTTCTACAACACGAGCTGTTAATACTGTTGTTTTACCACTTCCTGCTCCTGCTGAAACAATAATATTAGTACCACTCTTTATAATCGCATCCTTTTGCTCATCAGTCCAACTAGGCATTATTATCACCTCCATCTAAAAAACTCAAATCTTTGTATTTAGGGACTTCTTGAATATCGTTATTCTTTCTAAAGCAAATATCTTTGTAACTACAAAAATCACATCCAATAACGCTATTATCACCCTTAATTTGTTTAGGATTAATAATAAAATCAGCATCCAAAATCTTGTCACGTGCAAAATCTACTTTCCTATCGACAAAACTAGGAATCTTATTTATAACTTCTTCATCCAAAACTTTTGAATAGGCATAAAATCCATTAGAAGTCTTTTTCATGCTTTTTATATATTTACTATTTTCATAAGTAGGGTCAAACATTTCTAAAAGAGCTTCATCACTTGTTGAATACCCATCAAGTTTTAAATTATCTTTTTTCTGTTCTAAATAAGTTTTATTTTTGACAATTTTAACCTCGTTACTTAAAATCTTTTGAAGATAAAATCCTACAAAAGAATAATTTTCTATATCACTTTTACTAATCAAATATAAATAAACTATAAGCTGCATCCCAATTCCATAAGCCCAGTTATACATATTTATATCGACATTTCCTGTTTTATAATCGA
Organism: uncultured Clostridium sp.; assembly: GCA_902493795.1. Taxonomy (GTDB): domain Bacteria; phylum Bacillota_I; class Bacilli_A; order RF39; family UBA660; genus RUG13868. Next base: position 36,307 of record CABUQZ010000012.1, on the reverse strand, counting down.
TAACAGCTAAATAAGTTTTACTTCCATTTTCTCTATACATAATCTTATCAACAAATCCTTTAAATACAACATCTATATCAGTTGATTTATCAATTTCAAACTTCTTCTCAGTAAAGTAATCTTTAAATAAAGTATCATTATAAAACTCTTGTAACTCTTTGCAAATAATTTCTAATTCTTTTTTTAATTTATCTAAATAAAATTTTTCTTTAACACTAAACTCTTTATCTTTTAAATAATAATTATATAGCTTCTCAAGATCAAAATCTTTGTCATAAACATGAGATAACACATAGTGAAATAATGATCCTAATATAGTATAAAATGTTTCTTCAAACTTATTAAGTTTCAAAATATTTTCTATATAATACCTAAACTGACACCTAAAAAAAGTATCAATCGAAGAGTATGAAAGAGCTATTTTTCTTCCTAAATAGTTGTATAACAATTCTTTATCGATTTTCTTGTATTTATTATCATACTCCATATATTTAATATCAAATGAACTGAAATACTTTGAAAGCAAATCGCTTCTTTTATCGTATTTAATTAAATCATCAAGCATATATGAAAGTTTTATTTTAGAGTAAATTAGCGAGTTAACTGTTGTAAAAGAATTATCTTCTAACATTAGAAATCCTTCTTCATTAATTAAATTAGATGGATAATATAAATCACCTAAATAATTAAGTTTATATGTAACAGTTATATTATTTATAGACCTAATATTTCTTAAAGTTGCAACTTTTTCTAGTTTATTAATTACATTAACTGAATCAAGTCCTAATACTTCTTTTAACTTGTCATTTATATAATCTTCATCTTTAAAAGTCTTAGGAAGTACTCCCTGATTAAATCCCAAAAGAAAAACATACTCGTCACTTAAAAACACACTATTATTTAAACTAGATATTCTAACTTTGTTTTTTAAATTATTATTATCGATTGAAGTATTTATAAGATCATACTTAATACATTCAAGAATACTTTCAAAACTATAATCAAGTCCTACGTATTTATTAAATATTCCTAAGAATTTTTCATAGATTATCAAGTTTGTTGGATTACTGAATCCATTTGACTTAATATATTCTAAAGTGTCATTAAAGCTTTGTGTACTAACTAAATATTTATAAGCTTTATTTCCCATCATAGTACTTAAAATATTAGAAGACTTTGATATATCAACTGGAATATTAAACATCTTAAATAGTCTTATAATCTCCATATTATAAGATTCATCTAAATTAAGTAAAAAAATCTTATTGATATCTACCCCATCTTTTATTAACGAAACAATTTTATTTATAACAAATACTATCTCATCTTCTAATGTATCAAGCTTATAAACTGGTACATTTTTATCAATTACATCTTTATCTATAACTTTGTAATTAAAATTACTTAATAATTTCTTATTGAATGACTTTAAATAATCATATCCATAAACAATAAATGGTACATCTTTATTAGATTTAACAAATAAAGAATTAAATGTTAATAACTTTTTATCAATTAATTCCTTTTTTAATTTAACTAAAAAGTCTAGTTTCTCAAAGTTGTACTCCTTATCTTCTACGTAATACATATTTTCTATATAGTTTTTAGCTACTTCATAGCTATAATGATACTTGTCCATTAAATAAAGAATTGCATTAACATCATAATCAAAAGAAACTAGTCTTTTTATCTCATCAAGACTATATATTTTTACATTTATTAATCTATCCAAACTGTTAATGTAATCTAATATTTTATTTTTTACTGAACTAGGACATATTATATTTGTTTTACTATTTATTTCATTTAAAAAATTCATAATACCACCCACTAGTATTTTACCATAAAAAAAGAACTACTCTAATATAACTTTCTTAATATTAGATAGTTCTTTATCACTCATGTTATTTTTATACTCACTATTAAACATATAATTATAGCTAAATAACGAGAATCCTCCATAATGAGATAAGCTTCTAGAAAATAGTATTTCTCTTTTTATAATGTCACTTTCATTCATCCATTCGTTACTTCCACTTAAGGCATATTTATCAAAAGTACCAACTTTATAAAATGCTAAGGCAGGAATTAATTTGATGGAATCAACTTTAATTAAGTCATTCCACTCTTTAGCTGTTTCTTTAAAAGGTCTTGTTTCATTATCAAATCCATAATATATCTGAGGCATGATATAGTCAACGTAACCAGTTTTTGAAAGGATTTCTTTAACATCTAAATAACTATGTTCATAACAATTATCAAGATTTCCTTCAGGAGCAATACCAAACAAAACATCTTTATTTTCTTTTTTAATTGCGTTATAAACTTCTTTTATTAATATTGTTACATTGTTATATCTATACTCTTCAAGACTTAAAGTTCCACCATCTTTTTTATATTCTTCATATAACTTTAAATCAATTTCTTTATCAGGATAAAAATAATCATCGAAATGAATTCCATCAACATCATAATTCTTTACTATTTCTAAAATACCATTAACAATTAACGTTCTAACTTCATCTGAAGCAGGATTTAAATAAATTCCCTTCTCAGTAGCACCAGTTAAGTATTTATCATAAATATCCCTAGAATAAAGTTTACTTTCATCCTTTAAATTACTAATTCGATATGGGTTTACCCACGCTTCGAGAGAAATGTCTCTTTTATGAGATTCTTTAATAAAATACTCTAGTACATCATAAGTTGGTATTTCTCCTTTATCATTTTTTATATAGTTAGCATATGGATAATACTTTGATTTATATATTGAGTCAGAAAACGCTCTTACATGGACAATTATTGTGTTAAAGTTTAATTCTTTAATATTATCTAATACTTTTCTTATATTTTCTTTCTGTTCTTCTTCGCTTCTATTTGCTATGTATTTTTCAAACTCTATATATGAAAAATACACGGCTCTTTTATTTACGTCTTTTTCTATTTTTCTATTGTCATCATCAAATATAAAGAATAAAGACAAAACAAAAAGTATTGTTACTACAATACTCCATATTTTCATATCATCACCAATTAACTATATGCTTGTCAATATATCTCTATTCATCTTTTATAAACATCGCATCTCCAAAGGAAAAGAAACGATACTTTTCAGAAACTGCAATATTATAAGCATTTAATATTTTCTCTTTTCCTGCAAGAGCACTTACTAACATTATTAAAGTTGATTTTGGTAAATGAAAGTTAGTTATTAAGTTATTAACTACTTTAAACTTATATCCTGGATAAATAAATATATCTGTCCATCCAGAGTCTTCTTGTAATTGCCCATATTTTGATGCAACTGTTTCTAAAACTCTTACTGATGTAGTTCCAACTGCTACAACTTTATTCCCACGTTTTTTAGTCTCGTTAATTATATCACACACATCTTGACTTATTCTATAAAACTCACTATGCATATGATGTTCTTCGATATTTTCAACCATAACAGGCCTAAATGTTCCAAGTCCAACATGTAAAGTAAGATATACGATATTTACCCCCTTCTCTTTTAAAGAAGCAAGTAATTCTTTAGTAAAATGAAGTCCAGCAGTTGGTGCAGCAGCACTTCCAATATTTTTAGCATACACTGTTTGATATCTTGTCTGATCATCTAACTTCTCATGAATATAAGGTGGAAGTGGCATAGTACCTAGCTTATCTAATATCTCGTACAATACTCCAGTATAAATAAGTTCAAACTTTCTAATACCTTCCTCACAACACTCAATACATTTAGCTTTTAAAAGTCCATCTCCAAAAGAAACAATTGTTCCTTCTTTTACTCTTTTAGCAGGTTTACATAGGCTTTCCCAAACGTCACCTTCTATATTCTTTAATAAAAGTACTTCAATAACTGCTTTAGTATCAGTTTTTTCTCCAATAAGTCTTGCTGGAATTACCTTTGTATCATTAACTACAATAGTATCTCCAGGATTCATATAATCAATTATATCTTTAAAATGTTTATGTTCTATTTCTCCACTATTTTTATTTAATACTAAAAGTCTAGAATCAGATCTAGTTTTTAATGGTGTTTGAGCAATTAGTTCCTCTGGTAAATTGTAATCAAAATCTTCTACTGTCATTTTTTTCTCCTTAATACAAGCTAGGAAGTCTAACTCCTAACTTATCCATTTTTTCAATCTGTTCTTCTATTGTCTTTGATTCGTTAATAATTTTATCTACTTCTTTAGCATATATATCAATATATTTTGGATAATCTTTTTCATCGATTTCCTTTAAATAGATAACTAAAAGTCCAATTCCTTGAGGTGATAAACCTTTAATTTTATCTTGATAAAGACGATATACATACCCTAAAATAGGAGCATAATCGCCTGTATTTTTTCCTAAATCTTTACAATAATTATCAATACTAGATGCAACTAACATCAAATATTGTGTCATTTTATTAATTAACATAATTACTCCTCATCAAACAAACTATTTTGATATCCTAACTCGTTCTTTGGATTCTTAATACCTAAATGTTTATAAGCTAAATTAGTTACTACTCTTCCACGAGGAGTTCTTTTTAAAAATCCTTGTTGTAATAAGTATGGTTCACACACATCTTCTATTGTAGTAACTTCTTCTCCTACTACACTTGCAATAGCTTCAACTCCAACTGGACCGCCATTAAATTTTTCAATTATTGCTTTTAATAACTGGTAGTCAGTGTCATCAAGTCCCTTACTATCAACTTTAAGTCTATCAAGAGCTTTTTTAGTAACTTCAACGTCAATTTCTTCTTTATCTTCAACAATTGCAAAATCTCTAACACGCTTAAACATTCTATTAGCAATTCTAGGTGTTCCTCGACTACGGGATGCTAGTTCACGAGCTGCTTCATCATTTATTGGGGAATTAAGAACTCTTGAAGTTCTCTTAACAATATCCATTAACTCCTCAGTAGTATAATATTGCATCTTAGCAGTTATTCCAAACCTATCACGTAAAGGAGCTGTTAAGTCACCAGCTCTTGTTGTTGCACCAACCAAAGTAAATGGTGGAAGGTTTATTCTTATATTCCTTGAATTTCCTTCACTACCAACAATTATATCCAAAACAAAGTCTTCCATAGCAGAATACAATACTTCTTCAACAAAAGATGGTATTCTATGTATCTCATCGATAAATAACACATCCCCAGGTTCAAGAGAAGAAAGTATAGCTGCCAAATCACCAGTTTTTTCAATACTAGGTCCACTGGCAAGTCTTATGTTACTTCCAAGTTCGTTAGCAATAATATAAGCAAGTGTAGTTTTTCCTAAACCAGGAGGTCCATATAACAAAACATGGTCCAAGCTTTCCTTTCTTTTCTTAGCTGCTTCTATAAACACTTTAATATTTTCTTTAACATCTTTTTGTCCTATATATTCATCAAGTGTTTCTGGCCTAATATTATCAAGTGCCTCATCTTCGCTTGTCTCTTCCTCAAGAAACATATCATTTTTGCTCATATAATCACTTCCTAACTATATTATAATACATTAATCCAATAATTACTTAAGTAAAAGCTTTAAAGCTTCTTTTACTTGATCTTCTATTGATAAAGAATTGTCAACTTGTGGAAGAATGTGTTTAAACTCTTTATCCTTGTAACCAAGACCTTGCAATACTTCAATAAGTTCATCGTAGTTATTTTCTGCGATATCAAGGTTTTTCATATCCCCAAGTTTACCTTTTAAATCAAGAATCATTTGTTTAGCAACTTTATCTCCAATTTTAGGGAATTTTTTCAAATACAGAATATTTTCTCTTTCAATTGCATCAGCAACTCCTGAAACACTCCCAGTAGCAAGAATTGGAAGAGCCATTTTAGGTCCCATTCCCTTAACTGAAATAAGTTTTAAAAATAAAGCTTTCTCTTCTTCTGTTTTAAAACCAAATAGTAAATGTTCATCCTCTTTTATTTGTTGATAAATATAAACTTTATACTCTTTATCCTCATCTTGAAATGCATATGGGTTAGGAGTATATATTGTATACCCTATTCCGTTATTATCTAAAACGATAAAACTTCCTGTTCTATCGACAACTTTTCCAATAATATAATTATACATAGTTACCTCCTTGATAATTATATCAAATCAAACAAACGTTTTCAATAAAATTGATTATATATAATTAGCTTCAGATTGAACTATCATTATTTATATATATTGTTTTATAATTTTTATTTTTTTAGAATAATTTGCAAGTTCATCTATTTTTGTTAGAATTTTTAAGCAACGGTTATCATTACTATCTTGTGGTGTAGCTGCATATACTAATTTGTTAAATTCTTCATACAAACTTTCTCACATACACATCATTCAAGATTCACAAGATTACATGGTTGTTGACATTAAAGTTGTATCACCACTTCTACCAATTATTTTTTCATCTTTAACAACAACAGCACTATAAGGATATTTAGCGTTTTTACTAATTTCTATCGCTATATCAATCTAATGTTCATCAGTCATTTTTTACATCCAAATTGTTCTCAATTAAAGACTTCATCTCTTTTAATTTTGTTTCTAATAGTTTTTTATCTATCAATTTTAATTTATATTCTGATATTAAAGTTTTAGACATACTTTTGCTTAATGAATACTCTACAACATCTTTATCTTTAGAACTGCAAAGAATAATTCCAACACTAGGATTTTCCTGTGCTTTTTTAACGTCTCTATCTAATGCTTCTAAATATAAGTTCATCTTTCCCAAATATTCTGGTTTGAATTCTCCTAATTTTAATTCAAATGCCACTAAACAAGACAACTCCCTATTATAAAATAATAAATCAATAAAGAAATCGTGACTACCAACTTGAACTCTATATTCATCTGCAATAAAAGTAAAATCTTTCCCAACTTCTAATATAAATTCTTTTAAATTTTTAATAATAGCATTTTTTAAATCTTTTTCAGTATATTCATTAGGCAAATCTAAAAAATCTAAACTATAAATATCTAAAATTCTCGTGTTAGGATAATCATCTTCATCAATCGTTTTATTTGTAGTTGGTAATTGTTTGCCATCTGAAAGCACATATCTTTCATAATAAGATGAAGTAATCTGTCTATCTAGCTCTCTCTTAGAATAATTATTTTTTATTGATAATTTTAAGTAAAAATGCCTTTCTTCTTCTGTTTTAGAACCACTTAAAATAAGAAGATTATTTGTCCATGATAATTGCGTCACCAGTGGTGTCGCAATCTCATCATCTTTATAAGTATTATAAAATTGTATCATTCTTTCAATATTTCTTTTAGTAAATCCTTTAATAGTAGGATAATTATTTTTCATAAAGTCAGCTGCTTTAGTTGTGATTTTATCTCCATAACCACTTTGTTTTTTTAATTCAAATAAAAACTTACCAACTTCTAAATACAATAAAATCATTTCTTCATTCACTTTTTTATATGCATTATTTTTTCTTTTTTCAATCATTTTAACGATTTGATTAAAATTATCATCTAGCATAAATATATTCTCCTTTTATTTAAAATTCATTATTTAAAAACTTATAACTAATTTATAAAACAACTTTCCTATAGAAGTTAAGTTGACATATTTATAAGATTTTGAATTATCATTGTTTGATATCATAATTAATTTCATTGCAGTACTCACAATTTCTATAGATGTTAATTATCAATATGATAGATTTCTATTAAACTTGTATCAGTAAATTGATTACAATAAATTAACTATTTTTTGATTTATCATTCAGTAGATAAATTGTATTATAAAAGTAAAATTTTACTTTAGGAAATTTCTATTATCATTATTTTTTAGCACAATTATAATACTAACTATTGGTATATTTTTTAATATCCCATTATCATTCCTAGTTCAGCATTATCTCCAAAGAGATTTTCTCTGCCATTAAATATTGAATTTGAAAAAACCTGATATAATTTTTCATAAACATATATAGTTAACATCAATTACATCTGTTATATAATATTTACCATCTTTAGCTTTAAGATTCAAAGCGTTACAATTTGTAACAGTTTCATTTCCTTCATCTTTAAGTCTCTTTTTTAAAACTCTCCAATAAGTTTGTGGATTATTACTTTCTGAAATAACACCCACAACATCAACAACACTAATAAAGTATTTTTCTTGTTCATTGTCCCATACAGTTCTTATAGTCTCATTATTAAATATTTTGTTTACTAAATGCATCTTCTCTTGATTCATACAAATAACCTCCCCAAGGCTCATTGTAGTAAACATTTGTTCGTAATACAACATTTTTTTATATTTTTTTTTACACTTTTTATAATTGATTGCATATCTTCTAAAATAGTAAATTTTAAGACAAAAATAATTTTAAATAAAGAAAAAAATATTTATAGGTTCATCTATAAATATCTTCATCTTGTCATAATCTTCCACCATTAATCCAAATATTTTCTCCTGTAATGAAACTAGCATCATCTGATAATAAAAATAAACAAAGTTTAGCAGTATCTTCTGGAGTAGCAAATCTTCCTAATGGTGTTTCTTTTAATTTTTGATCTATCTCTTCTTGTTTCCACCCTTTTAATGATAATGGAGTTGGAGTAAATGCTGGGCAAATAGAATTTGCTCTAATCTTTTTATCAGCATACTCTAAGGCAGTAGCTTTAGTAAAATTAATTATGCCAGCAGCTGCTACACAATATGCTGAAGATTCAGTACAAGGCACAACACCTAAATGAGAAGAAATATTTACTATACTTCCTCCATCATTCATAATTGGATATACATATTTAGTACAAATAACTTTACCTAACAAATTTATATCTAAAACTTTTTTAAAGTCATCAATACTAAAATCTTTAATAAAATTATCTATAAAAGTACCAGCATTATTAACTAGATAATCAAGATATCCAAATTTATCTTTAATTTCTTTAAACATATCAGCTACTTGTTTTTCATCACTAACATCACATTTTAATATCAATAAATTATCACTATTTATTTCTTTTTCTAAATTTCTTGCATTTTCTTCATTAGTACTATAACAAGTAATGACCTTACAACCTTTTGCTATTAATTCAATAACAATTTCTCTTCCTATACCAGAAGTTCCACCTGTTACTAAAGCGATTTTATTATTCATTATTTTCACCCATTTCTTTAAATACATTAACTACCTTATACTATTAATTATCTATATCTTTTAACTTAACACTAACTAGCTTTGATACCCCTGACTCTTGCATTGTAATTCCATACAAGGTATCAGCATACTCCATTGTTTTCTTTTTATGTGTTATTATTAAAAATTGAGTTTTTTCTTTAAAGTGATCCAAATAGTGTCCAAAGTTATCAACGTTTGCTTCATCAAGTGCTGCTTCAACTTCATCAAATATACAGAAAGGAACACTTCTTACATTTAAAATGGCAAAAAGTAAACTAATGGCAGTTAAAGTCATCTCTCCACCAGACAATAGCGTAATTGCTTTAAGTTTCTTTCCAGGTGGACTTGCAACTATATCAACACCAGTTTCTAATATATTACTACTATCAGTAAGTATTAAATCAGCTTCACCACCACCAAATAATTCTCTAAATACATTTCTAAACTCTACTTTTACTTTTTCAAAAGTTGATGTAAATTCAGATATCATCACATCATCCATCTCTTTAATTATTTCAAGTAATGTATCCTTAGCATTAACTAAATCAGTTCTTTGATTATTTAAGAATGTATATCTTTCATTAACTTTTTTATAGTCTTCAATAGACTCAATATTAACCATACCAATACTTTTAATAATATTTTTGTACTTAGCTACTTCTTCTTTTGCTTCATCTACGCTAATTTCTAAAGTATAACTACTCTTTGCCTTTTCATAAGTAAGCTTGTACTCTTCACTTAAATAAGTTAAATAATTATCAAGTTTAGCGTCATACCTACTTGCATTAATCTCTTGTTCTTTTAATTCTTTTTCAAGTTTATTTAAATTAGAATTATTAACTTTGTTTACTGCTTCTCTTTCTAATATCTTATTAGATAAATTATCTTTTTCTTTTTCTTTAAAGTTTATTTCTTTAGCTAAATTATTCTTTTCAAGAGACACTTCATAATACTCTTTCATTATTTTTTCTTCTTCAGCTGATATATTTGAATCAATTACATTTTCTAAAGATGCAAGTTCTCTTTCTATGTCTTCTTTTCTATTTTTTAATTCTTCTTTTAATGATGCTTTAGCACTTATTGTCTCCTTGCATTTTATTAATTCGCTTTTATAATCACCAATCTCATAATTAATGCTTGAAAGTTCTTCTTCATACAATGAAACATTTTTCTCTAAAGAAGTAATAAGTTCATTAAGTTCACTCTTATGTCTTGTAAGTGTTTCAAGCTCATTCTTTTCAGTTATCAAACTCTTTTGTAGTAAAACACTTCCACCTGTAATAGAACCTCCAACATTAATAACATCCCCATCTAAACTTACAACTTTATATCGTCTATTAATAACATTACTAATTCTATTAGCAGAATCAAAATCAATTGCTACAATAACGTTTCCTAACATATTTGCAACAATACTATAATATTCGCTATCATACCTAACTAAATTACTAAAAACACCAATAAACCCATTAACATCTTTAACTTCATTTATAACACTTGGCTCTACTCCTTTAGGTTTAATTACGTTTAAAGGTAAGAAAGTTGCTCTTCCTAAATTATTATCTTTTAAGTATTTAATTGATTCTTTAGCAACACTTTCACTTTCTACAATAATATAGTTTTTACTAGCAGCAAGTGATACTTCTAGCGCTTTAACATACTCATTATCACATTCTAAAATACTAGCTAAAGTGCCTCTTATCCCCTTAAGTCTTGGGTTATTTAAAATACTTTTAACAGGAGTTGGCATACTAGCATTTGATTCAATATAATTTGTTAAGGAAGTTATTCTATTTTCAACATCATATAATTCACGCTTCTTACTATTTAAATCATTATAAGTATGCTCTTTTTTAGTATTAACACTACCAAATTCAAGTTGCTTACGAGATAAATTATCATTAGCAGTTGTTACATCATTGCTGATTAACAAAATATCTTTATCAATTAAGGTAATGCTATTATCTGTTTGAAATAAATCTTCTTTAAGTGAAGTAATATTATTATGTACTTTAGCATCATTTGCATCATACTTACTTCTTTCTTTTAATAATTCTTTTTCTCCATTTAGCTTTTCTTCCTTTTGTGTTAATTCTAAAAGTCTTGCATTGTCTTCTCTTATTTCTTTTTCATATTTAAGTAGTAAAACCTTATCATTTGATAATTCAACGTCATCATTTGAACTTTTTAAGTTAAGATTTAAAATCTCACTATTCAACTCTTCTATTCTTTTCTTAGCAAGATTATCTTCATAGTTAATTTTATCTATTTCACTAGCTAGAAGTGCTACTTCAACGTTTTCAAGATGGTCTTTAGCATCCAAATACTTAGTTGCTTTTTTACTTTGTTCTTCAAGTGGACCAAGCTGTATTTCAAGCTCATTTACAATATCAAGCACTCTTTCAAGATTTGATTCTGTTTTATCAAGTTTTCTTATTGCTTCTTCTTTTCTTTTTTTGTATTTAACTACTCCTGCTGCATTTTCAATTATTAAACGTCTGTCCTGCGCAGAATTAGAAAGAATTCTTGATATTTCACCCTGAGATATTATATTAAATGATTCTTTAGAAGATGCACTATCAATTAATAAATCAGTAATATCTTTTAATCTACATTTTTCACCATTTAAAAAGTATTCATTTTCTCCAGTTCTATATACTCGTCTTTTAATTGATACATCGTTATAAGGTATATCTAAATAATGATCAGAGTTATCAAAAGTTAAAGAAACACTTGCAACATTAAGTGGATTTCTTGATTTACTTCCTGAAAAAATAACATCAGTCATAGAATCAGTTCCACGTAAAGATTTAACACTTTGTTCTCCTAAAACCCAACGAATAGCATCTACTATATTACTTTTACCACTTCCATTAGGTCCAACAATAGCAGTGATTTTCCCATCTAAATCGATTTTTATTTTATCTGCAAACGATTTAAATCCATTACAAGTAATTTCTTTTAAATACATATCTTCACCTTCTATACAACAATAAAATTATACAATAATAAACTTATTTTTACAAAGAAAAAAGCTATTAACTAGCTTTCTTAATTAAATAATTTTAATATATCGCTGCAAGTAACAACTAAAGTTAAAAGCATAAGTAACATAAATCCAACTGTATTAATCATATTTTCTATTTTAGGGTTTACTGGTTTTCCTCTTAACTTTTCAATTAGTAACAAAAATATTCTTCCACCATCAAATGCTGGGAAAGGAAGTATATTGATAAATCCTACGTTAATACATAAAAGTGCTGTTAAACTTGATAAGTTAAGAAGTGCATGTTGCTTTGATGCTTCACCAACATAAGAATAAATTCCAACTGGCCCTGATAAATTATCAAAACCTAATCTACCAGTAAACAAATACTCAAATGTAATAATAATCTGTTTAACATAAGACCATACCTGCCTAAATGCATATTTTATAGCTTCTACAATTCCATGTTTATACTCTGGAATAAAACCAATTCCATATCGGTATGTTTCATTCCCTGTTTTTGCATTTTCTATTTTAACTGGTGGAATACTATATGTATATTCTTTTCCATCACGTAAAACAACAAACTCTGTTTCTTTACCATTATTTTCTAGTACTAAATATAACTGAGCATCATCTCTTGTTGAAATAGATTTACCATTAATCTCTTTTATTATGTCCCCTTCTTTTAATCCCATTTCATAAGAAGGAAATCCTGCTTCTAAAGATGTAATTACAGGAGTAGGAGAAGGAGATCCAAAAAACAATCCAATAAAGAATAATATTAAAATTGCAAGAAGAAAATTATTAAATACCCCTGCTCCCATAATGATAGCTCTTTGCCATATTGGCTTTTGATATAAATAACCACCATCTGGTACTTCACTATCTTTTTCTTCAGGATCTTCTCCAGCAAGAGCTACAAATCCTCCAATTGGTAAAGCTCTAATATTGTAAGTTGTTTTTCCTTTTTTCTTTTTAGTTCCACAAACTCTAGGACCCATCCCAATAGAGAACTCATAAACATAAACCCCAAATAACTTAGCAAAAATAAAGTGTCCAAATTCATGAACCAACACAATGAGTCCAAGAATTAAAATAAAATAAATTAAAGTTAACATTAATTATCCTCCTATATTACTGATAAAAATAGTAAAAATCCTAGCGTTATAAATATTATACTATCAATAACATCAAGTATACCACCAGATCCCACTACTATTTTAGAAAAATCTCTTTTTCCAAACTCCCTTTTTATAAATGAGAACACCAAATCCCCTACCTGACCTAACATAGATAACAAAAATGAAATTATTAATACTGCATATGCTGGTAAATCAGTTGGAATACAACAAACAAAATACATTGAAGGAATTATTGTACCCATAAAAAGTCCACCAATTGTACCTTCAAGTGATTTTTTTGCAGATACACTTGGAAGAAGTAGCTTTGTTCCTATAAGTTCACCAGTAATATATTCATAAAAGTCATTGAAAAATCCCAACAAAAATATATAAATTACATAATCGATATTAAAACTTCTAAACTGAGTAATCAAATTAAATGTTACTCCAATAAACAATGTTGAACCAATTAAATATAGTGCATCTATTACATTATATACTTTTTTATCATGAACTAATACTAAAGGAATAAAATTTATTAATAATAATGCTGCTATTAATCTATAATCGACAAGATAATAATTTAAATCTGATCCAAAATTATTCATTGTAAAAAATACAACCGCAATATAGTCAAGAAGTTCTATTTCTATAGGTACATGTTTTTCACTTGTTCTAATATAAAGTATTTCTTTTAATGAAAGACATGCAAGTATACTTGTACAAATTGAAAATTCTAGTTGACCCAAATATAATGAGCTTATAAATAATAGGATTAATATGCTAATACTAATAAAACCTTTTTTCATGCCTTACCAAACCTTCTATCCCTTTTATTGTATTCTAAAATTGCTTTATCAAATTCTTTTGCATCAAAATCAGGAAACAACACTTGAGGAAAATAATATTCAGCATAGCTAGATTGCCATAACATAAAGTTACTTATTCTTTGCTCACCACTAGTTCTTATTACAAAATCAACACTAGGTAAATCTTGATACATATAGTGACTTACTAATTCTTCATTAATACTTTCTATATCAAGACTTCCATCTTTTACTTTACTAGATATTTTTTTAATTGCATCAACTATTTCAAGTCTTCCTCCATAGTTAAGGCAAATGTTAAAAACTCCTCTATCAAAATTCTTAGTAGATTCTTCAAGATCTTGCATTCCATTTAAAACATCATCTCTTAAATTATTTTTACTACCTGAAAAAACAACCTTTAATTCTTCATTAACAAATATTTTCTTTTTCTTAGTAAAATATTTAACAAATAAATCCATTAAATAGTTAACTTCCTCTTCACTTCTACTAAAATTTTCTGTAGAAAAAGCATAAACACTTACGTATTTTATTCCCATATTATATATGTGCTTTAAAAGTTTTTCTAAGTTATCAGCTCCTGCTTTATGCCCAAAACTTCTTTTAAGTCCACGTTTTTTAGCCCATCTACCATTTCCATCCATAATAATGCCAACATGCTTTGGCAGTGTTAATTCTTCATTCATACTATCACCTACTACCAATTATATTATATTTATAAGGTTTTATCAATGCAGAAAAAAAAGACCATTAGGTCTTAAAACTTATCGATATTAATTTTAACTTTTTTATTATCTTTTAAATAACTACTAGCTTGAACTAAAGTTCTAAGAGCATGAGCATTTTTACCTTCCTTACCAATGATTCTTCCAATATCATCTTCTGATACCATAACTTCAATAAGGATTGTATTTTCTTCATTAGTCTCAAACTCTTTAACACTAATACTTTCTTTGTCTTTAGCAAGAGCTGTAACAATTTCTTTAGTTAACTCTACTAAATCCATAATTATTTATTTCCTTTTTTAGAATCAGCAAATTTTGCCATAATTCCTTGTTTACTAAGTAAACTTCTTACTGTATCAGTAGGAAGAGCTCCTTGATTTAACCATTTTAGAGCAACTTCTTCGTTAACTTTAACTTCGTTAATTCCTGGATTATATGTTCCAATAAGCTCAATGTATTGTCCGTTTCTAGGTCTTCTAGAGTCACTTGCTACAATTCTATAAACTGGTTTATGTCTTGCTCCCATTCTTGTTAATCTTATTCTAACTGCCACTTTCAATACCTCCGTTTCATATTGATTATATAATAGGGAAATAAAGTTGTCAACATAAAAGTGTTAACAGTTATAAAAAACATTAAAAAAAGATTATTTATAATCTTCAAGCATTTTTCTTATCGATTCTAACAAATAATCTCTCTTCTTTTTTAGTATACGAAACATCTATATGATACCCCAAAGAGTTAACTCCTTCAAAACCATATTCTGAATAATTTTCTTCAAGATAACCGAATGATTTCAACTCATCTACATACTCATAGTACATATCTTGCGAAACACAATATAAATATACCTCAAATTTATCTTCATCATCAACTCTTACAACAGTATATACGTTATTAGGTTTACTTAATTGTTTACCTATTTCTTTACTTGACCAAGAGTTAACATCAATTGTTTTCTCATCTATTTTCCAAGACTTCTTTTGAAAATCGTAATAGGAAATATATAATTTATCATCACTTACTATTCCTAATTGTAATTCTTTGGGTTCCATTAAATCAAACTGATCATCAGATGGATAATCATACCAAGCATTATTTAGATATCCAATAGTAAATCTTAAATCAGTTAATTTTTCACCCTTCTTTATAAATTCATTTTTCTTTCCAATCAATGTTATATTTTCATAAGGATCACCATTATCAATATATCCTTCATGTTCACTCATAAATTCATCATAAACTCTCAAGTCACTTTTTGACACACCACTTTTTACCCCATAAGAAAAATAAACTCCAATAACATCATATTCTGATTTATTATAAAGTGATAACACATAGCAATCATTCCCATCGCACTTGCTCTTTTGCGTTTCCCATTCGAAATCATCTATTGATAGTTCATTAGGATTAAGATTACTGCTTCCACAACCAGTCAAAAAGAACACAGTAACAACTAAATATACAATATAAATAAACTTTTTTATAATTAAACACCTCCTATTTTTCTCTAAGCATTTTTTTATCAACTAACACCAAATTAGTAGTTTTTCTTTCTATTACAGAGCCACAATATGGACATTTAACAGTTTGACCAGTAGAAGAAAGATTTGCATCACAGTTTGGACATTTCTCTACATCTACACTTTCATTTCTTAAAAATGTTAAAGAATAAGTATAATCATTAATGCGTTTTTTACTTCCACTTATAACTTTATTAGTCTCATCGTTTATCAAATAATCTTTGCATAAAACCTGAAGTATAACAACATATCTTTCTTGTCCATTAAAACTTTGATAATTACGAATAGCACCTTTTACAAACTTAAAATCTGACATTGCATTTCTTTCTTTTTTTCTTATCATTGTTTGTATTTGAGAACTATACATATTAAACATTTCTGAAGATAACAGACTTCTAACATCCTCAATATCATTTTTTGACCATGCTTCTTGAATTCTTACATAAATATCATAAGCTTCTTTAACTATACTAGGATTATTTAAAGCCTTTTTAAAAAACCAAGCATCTTGTATTGCCCATTTAAATTTGAGTAACATTTTAAAAAATATCTCAAAAAAAAGCATAGTGGATATCATAACAATACTTCCTAGTAAGAATTCTCTTAACGAAATGGAACTTAATATAAAAAATAAGACACGAACAAAACATAATAAAAAGAACAAAATAAATCCATAAAATATACTTAATCTAATCTGATTATGATAATCATTTTTTCCTTGTTTATAACTACGCAAAGCAATTATAGGGAAAACAATTACTAACGAGAAAATAATAGGTTCTAGGAAAATAAAGATATTAAAATTTGAATTACTACCAAAACTACCATAACTACCATTACCATAATCACCGGAGTCACCAGAACTACTACTAGATGAACCACCATCCCAACCACCACCGGAATCACCACCAAAATCAGAATCAAATCCACTATCAGTAGCTAGTTCCCTATAAAAAGAGGAATTAAATCCATGTTGAAATGAAAAAGCAAGTACTAAACCTAAAAAGCAAAATACAAGCACAACAACTATCTTCTTATTATTTAATTTCATAAATAATCCTTCTTTCTAAAAAGCAACATATACATCTTGTTAAATTACTTATCATTAACTTTGTTGAATCATCTTTTTATCTATTAATACCATACTAGTTGATTTTTTATTTATTATAGAACCACAATATGAACATTTAACACTCTCGCTAGATGTTGGAAGTGGTGCCTTACAATTTGGACACTCTTTTATATCAACACCTTTATACCTTTCAAATGTTAAAGAATAAATATAATTATTAATATAATTAATATCTCCTTTAATTACTTCATTAGTATAAACATCCACCAAATAATCTTTACATAAAACTTGAAGCGTTATTACATATACCTCTTTATCACCATATGATTTATAATCATGAATACATCCCCTAACAAATTCAAAGTTAGACATTTCATTTCTTTGATTTCTTCTTATCATTGTTTCTATTTGATCACTATACATATTATACATTGCATCAGAGATTAAACTTCTCAAGCTTCCAACATCATTTTTTGACCAAGCTTCTTGAACTTTTACATAAATATCATAAGCTTCATTAACAATTGAAGGATTAGAGATAACTTCATGAAAATAATCATTATTTTGTGTTCCATTAAGACTCATTTCTTTATACTTACGCTCTTGTAACTCATGTTGCTTGATAAGATATTTTTTAATACCTAAAAGCATAGCAATTATTGGAATAAACTCTAAAATTGCAAGTGGTATCAATATAATAGATGGTAAATGAGTAAGAACAAAATAATTTATATTTTGATATATATATAGCAAGATATATAACGGTATTGCAGTTAAAATAGCAAGCGTAATGCTAAGCATCACACCAATCATAAAACCAAAGGCTAAACCTAGAGCAATACCACATCTTTTAAAATTAAATAATACAGGTAATACAGGAAAAACCACTACTACTGCTACTACTAATATATATATATAAAAGACTGGACTTACTTCATGTCCACTACTGCTACCACTATGTCTACCATAGCTACTAGAACTACTACTAGATGAACCACTATCCCAACCACTATCAGATCCTCCAAAATCAGAATCAAATCCACTATCAGTAGATAAATCTCTAGATGAAAGAATATTAAAACCATGTTGAAAAGAAAATGCTACAACTAAAAATAAAAAACAAAATGTAAGTAAAACAAACACATTCTTATTATTTAATTTCATAAATACACCTTCTTCCTCGAAAAAGAAATTATACAATTTATTTCTAAATTACTTATTATTATCTTTGCAAAAGCATCTTTTTATCTATTAATACCATATTAGTAGATTTTTTATTTATAATAGAACCACAATATGAACATTTAACACTTTCACAAAATGTTGGAAGTGGTGCTTTACAATTTGGACATTCTTTTATATCAACATCTTTATATTTTTCAAATGTTAAAGAATAAATATAATTATTACGCCTTCTACTTCCTTTAATTTTTTTATTAGTTTTAGAATCCACTAAATAATCTTTACATAAAACTTGAAGCGTTATTACATACACATCTTTATCATCATACGATTTGTAATCATGAATACATCCCTTAACAAATTTAAAATTAGACATTTCATTTCTTCGATGTTTTCTTATCATTGTTTGTATTTGAACACTATATGTATTATACATTGCATCAGATATTAAACTTCTCAAGCTATCAACATCATTTTTTGACCAAGCTTCTTGAACTTTTACATAAATATTATAAGCTTCATTAACAATTGAAGGATCAGACATAACTTGAGAAAAGCAGTTGAGTTTTTTCAAAGCATTTTTTGTTACAATCGAATTTTTAATACACATCATTAAAGAAAAAACCAAAACAAATATAAGGATAGTAATTAAAACAGAAACAAAAACATGTACAGTAAACGTTGAGATTAAAAAATCAAATACAAAAAATAATAGTGATGTAAAAAGACAAGCTATAACAATGGTAATTAAAAGACCAAAAAGCAAACCATATATTAGTCTTTTATCTTTAAATTTGCCATCATACGATAAAAATACTGGAAGAACAACCAATACAAAGACTGCTGTTCCAATTAAGAGGCTAATTGAGGCAAATGGACTAATATTTGCACTTCGACTACTAGAGCCACTAGAACCACTACTAGATGATCCTCCACCTCCTCCACTACTAGAACTACCACCATAATCAGCATCAAATCCACTATCAGTAGCTAGTTCTCTATAAAAAGAGGAATTAAATCCATGTTGAAACGAAAAAGCAATTAATAAACCTAAAAGGCAAAATACGAGAATTATTAATATATTCCTATTACTCAATTTCATAAGAATCACCTAAATATAATCAGCTTCTACTAATATATAATCATAATGACTAACATCAGCAACTTTACCACAATACTCACATACACCACTGGAATTAATATCCAAATTAGCACCACAATATTCACATTTTATAACGTTTTTTCTTTCTGTTGCACTTTTTAATTTTTTAAATGTAAGATAATGATTTTTCTCTATACGACGAGAATCTTCTCCTCTTTTATACTCTAACGTATCCTTATCAACAACATAATCCATATATCTTGAAACTAAAAGAACTTTAACATAGTAGCTATCATCTTTTTCATAACTATCAACTAAAGATATACTTTTTACATTTAAAAGATCATACATAGGTAGTTCATTATTCTTAATATTATTATCAACCACACTTTGATACATATTATAAACATCATCACTTAAATAATGTCTTATCTCACTCAAATCATTTTTCATTAAACCAAAAACAATCTTTATAAAAATATTACTAAATTTACCCTTTAAAATTTCAAAGTCTTCCATAAACACCTCTTACTATAATACATTATTATTTTAACACTTAAAATAAAGAAAAAAATTAAAAACATATAAAAAAAACATTTTTTACATATTTTTAATTAATTTATCTTTGTCTTATCATTTTTTTATCTATTAATACTAGATTAGTATTTTTTCTTTCAACAAGAGATCCACAATACGAACACTTAACACTTCTTCCACTAAAAGGAAGTTTAGCATTACAATTTGGGCATTTATCTAGATCTGTTTCCTTATTTCTTAAAAATGTTAAAGAATAAGTATAATCATTAATTCGTTTACTATTACTTTTAATATAAAAATTTCTTTCAAAAGTCTTTTTCTCTTTAAAATCACTATTTTTAAATAAATTAATATTTTCTAAATCCAATACCATATAATCTCTACATAATACTTGAAGTGTTATTACAAACTTTTCTTGATTAGAAGATTCATAATATTCTCGTATAACACCTCTTACAAATTTAAAATCAGACATTTCATTTCTTTGACAATTCTTTTTCATAGTTTCAATTTGTGATTTATACATATTATATAACTCACTAGATAAAAGATCTCTTACTTCTTCAATATTGTTCTTAGACCAAGCCTTTTGTATTTTAAGATAGCATTCATAAGCTTCTGAAACAATACTAGGATTAACTAATGCTTCTTTAAAATAAGATTCATCCAAAACATTATTGTTTCTTATTTTAACATTAAAAGAAAAATGATTTTTTCTAGACTTTACTATTTTAACAACTAAAAACGAAACAAGTGCAAGAATAACAGGTAAAGTAATGTATGGAATTTTCATAAAGAAAAACTCAAATAGATAACAAAGAATTGGAAAAAATAAAATAGCCATATATCCAATAATTAACACTATAAATATTGCCACTGAAAAAGCTAAAGAGTAACCAACTGACATAAGAAAAGATGTACCATTCTTATGTTTGTTATATAAATATACAAAAGGAATACTAGTTAAAAATAACACAAAAGATATTAGTAAAATAGTTAAATAAGGACCGTTATCACTTTCTCCATCATAATTATTATCATCATCTATATAATAATCGAGGTCAAAATCGCTATCACTATCACTTCCACCTCCACCACCAAATCCATCAAACCACCCATCATTAGGGCCATCAAAATCAGAATCAAATCCACTATCAGTAGTTAATTCTCTTAATGTAACAGGACTTAAAAAATGTTTAAAAGAAATAAATAAACCTAAACTCAAAAAACATAATGCCACACAAAAAAACAAATTCTTCCTAGACACTTTCATAAAACACCTCTACTATATGCTAATTCTATCACCAATTAAAAGTGAAAAAAAAGAACTTTTAAAATAAAAAAAAGTCCTTTACATCAAAGAACTATTTTTTCTTCATTAATAATTTATTTACTTTATCGAATTTAGATGAATCAATATCTAGAATACAAGATACATCATTAAAGTTCATCTCACCTAATAAAACTCTATTTATAACTTCATCTACCAAAGATCTATCTTCAGCTCTTCTATCAAATAAGTTTAAAACATATTCTAGTCCTTCAATATACGATACCGATGTTGCTAAAGGATAAGCATAAGTACTTTTTTCTAATTTTAATAAAGAAGGATTTAATGCATAATTAACATCTATTTTTCCATCAGGATTCATATTTTTAAGCATTTCCATACGACAATTTATAAAATCATCATAACCTTTTCCTTCGTTTATTGCTTCATGCATCAAACATTCAAAAAACATTGAAAGAATTTCAGAATACTCATAAAAATCTCCTTGTTTTGCATATATCATATTAAAGTGCCCTAATTCATGCATCATTGCAGTATACAAAAGATTTGAAGGAAAATCACTTTTTGGAATACTAATTTTATATTCTAATCTATCATTTTTTAAATCTTTATAAAAACTAGATTTACAATCTTCTAAGTCTAAGCTTGGATCTTCAATAATTTGAACCATAGAAAGAGCTCTACCAAAAAACTCAACTACAATATCACTATCGAAATCAAATATCACTTTGGATAAATAATAAGAAAAAGGTTCATTAACCAAAAATTGATTCTTTTTATATGCTAACGGAACTTGTGTACACATAATATCTCTTAATTTCATTAAGAATTCTTTATCTTTATAATCGTATTTTAATTTAGAACCTAAAGCTTCAGCACATTTTTTTAAATATTTATTATAAGAATCATAATAATTTTGCATTCTTTCTTGTTCACTCATAGATATTCCCCCAAAAGTAGTTGATATTATACCATAATAAAAGAGGAATTACTAGTACTACTTAATAATTTCTCTAATTACGTAACTTGCAATTAAAAGTCCTGCACTATTTGGAACAAAAGAATTTGAAGAAACTGTTTTCCCTACATGCAATGGCACTTCTAAAGAGCAAAGTACAGGAATTTTTTCTTTGATTTTCTCATCTTTAACCCATTTTCTAAATATTCTTGCTAAAGGATCATTATTTGTTTTTCTAATATCCATTATTCTAAGTAAAGATGGGTCTAACTTATTACCTGTCCCCATAGATGATATAAAAGGAATTTTTCTTTCTAAAGCTTCTTTAATAATTGCTTTCTTAGTTTCTTTTGAATCACAACAATCTATTACAAATGAAGGTTTTTCTTTATCTAATATATCTTTAATATTATTTGAATCAAGATATATATCATATTTAGAAACATTACACTTTGGATTAATATCACAAGATAAGTTTTCAAAAACATCTACTTTCTTTTTCCCAATAGTAGAATGATACGCCAAAGCTTGTCTATTTATATTAGTAATATCAACAATATCAAAATCAATAACTACGATATCTTCTATTCCACTTCTAACAAGTGATAAAGCACATTCTCCTCCAACTCCACCAATTCCAACAATTAAAACTTTAGTATCATGAATTTTATTTAACTTATCTTTTCCAATCATTAATTCTAACCTATCAAACATAGCTCCTCCATTTTATCGCAAAAAAAAATGTCTAAAGAACGAGTACGATAAAACCCGCTTATTGCAGGTGGGTGTCCATACAGAACCTTTAGGATTCTCACTAAAAATTTTAAGCAAGCATTCAACACCAGTTCTTAGATCCGAACTCCCTTATCGTTACTTAGTCGGTTTTATAAACTCTCTTTCTATTAGACAATTATATTGTAGCATATTAAATTCAAAAAATAAAGGAATTTAACCACTTTTTATTTTAGAAGTGTAAACAAAAGCAAACCAGTATAATAAGTATTAACTAGTTTGCTTATATAATTTTACTCTCCTACAACGTATGGATTATCCATACTTCCGTCTCCTTTAGTAAATCCAGTATCAGGCTTAAGTGAAATAGTAGGACGTACACCACCAATATCACTAACTGAATCACCTCTATCATAGTCAATATCACCATAACTTGAAACCAACGTTCCAGAAGCAAAATTTTGAGTTCGATAACCATAATTAATTGGGCGAGAAAGCCAATATGCACTGCCAGTATTAAATGTATAATCATTTCTAGACGTCATTTCACCAGCTGATGCTAGTCCAACCTTGTATTTAAGTTTAGCTTTAGGATTACTTACACTAAATTTGTCTGTTTCATTAGGACAAGACAAATCAATCATACGAATTACACCAGCACTATCATTATAATAAACAAAACTCAAATTTCTCGAAACATCTCCCCCATTTGGATTCCACCCATTCAAAGCATATACATCTCTCCTATTGCAGAATATAACGTCTTCCAAAGAATCATCATAGTTACTCAAATACTTTTCATACCAAGCATCTATTGCAATTTTAATTAAAGAATCATTTTTATTAACATCATCGCTACTTAACATTTCTTTAACAGCATCTTCTATCTTAATACCATTTGTTAGTTCAATATAATTTGATGTATTACTATCCGCAAAATAAATATATTTTACAGAAGAACATGTAACATTATCACCTAATACTGTCGTAGATTCATCAAAACAAGTATAATGATAATCATTTAGTTTTTTATAGTCAGTAGTTAAATCAAAAGATATCGCATTTTTCAAAATATACTTTCCATCAATATATTCAACATCACTTCCAAAAAACCATTTACTACTATTCCAACTTTTTGTTACAATACCAAATTTAAAATTATCATTTCCACTTGAAAGAGAATCATTTTTAATGTATTCAACTCTAATAACACTACTAGGATTTAAATATCCCAAATTAATTACTGATGATTTCTCACCACTTATTGTTTCTTTAAGTACACCATCTACATAAATTTTAGCTTCATCCCCTGCTTCACTAGAAATATCATAAGACAAGTAATTTTGATCAAATGCATTAAATGAAAACTCCATTACGCTTATTGATCCATCCGTATGATTTGTGCTTATCCATTTCTTTTCAGTTTCATTAAATTCATAAGGAAAGTCAGTATTTTCACTTATTATTCGATAGTTATATTTATCAATCAATTCCCCAAAAAATCCATATGTCGGAGTTATAGAGTTATCTAAAGTTTTGGACTCATATTCTTTATTATACATATACCCAACATAAGCTAAAGAATTATCTTTTTCATTAAATGCCACTTGTCCAAATTGTGAATAATGTGAATTAGAATCTAATGTTAAAGCTTTTGCAAACATCGAATCTTGATAAGATGTTACATAATATAATGTATCACAAGTTCCATTTTCCAAATAATTCTTACACGTATATTTTCCAATCAAACTAGAACCAACTGATTCATCCCATTTTCTTTGAATCTTATCTCCAGCTAAAGTAAATTTTTTACTAGTCTTGTCATAATTGTAGCTTGTTCCATAATAATATAAACTATCACCAAGCATAACTGAAGAAAGACCATTGTATCCTATATGATTTTCTCTATCATTACTACATTTACCAGAAGAAGTAGGTTCACCATTATAAATCATCTTTACTCCACCAGTGCTAGTAGTTCTTATAATCTGCCAACAATGTCCTGCAAATATAACATTATTCATATTTAAAACATCATTTTTCTCTGAACTAGTAGAATAATCATAATAATATACCCTTTCAGTTCCATATCTATCAATAGTATCATAATCATCATAACTACGATATTCCTCTACTAAAGAACCTGTTCTAGATTGATCTTGAAGCACCTTATATAGAGTTGGTTTTTCATATACAGTCCCAGTCATTGTTTTAACAATTGATTGTCTTGCCCATGTTGCCCTTATTACTACATTGTGATTTGGCATTACAAACACATCGTCATTTACTATTTTAATATCCTTAGCATCATTTTTATCAATTTCCCAACCTTTAAATATATATCCAAAGCAAGATAATTCATCATTTTTTATAGTGACATTTTGGTATGGGGAATAACTCTCATCAGGAATACTACTAAGACTACAACCAGGAGTATTAGTATCATATATTACTTTATAACTATTATTTAATACTAGCACATCACTATCACTAACTTCATTTAAACTTTCATTTTTTAACTTTGTTTCAACTTTTGTTTTCTTATTTAAAGGAATATAACCACTACTTCCTTCTTTTAAAGAAAGTTTAATTACCATATTAGCACTTCCACCTGTTATGAAAGAATTATCACCAAGATTCCATACAACCTTCTTTTCTCCACCATCATCATTTAACGAAACACTTCCACTAGATACAGAAATATCATCAACAGAATTAACTGTAAAATAATTATTATCTACATAATCAGAAATAACAAACTTTTCATATTCTAAAGGTGAAACAGTAGCACTCAACAAAACATTATTTAATGTCGACATATTAGCAACATACGACGAATCAGTTATTTCACTAATTTCTTTTATAACATTTTGTCTCATTTCATACTGTATACCATTTACTTTCATATAAGGATATTTATCCTTTAATAATTCATATGATCCTATTTGACTTGTTTCATCAAGATTAGGATAAGCATTTGTTAAAAACAAAACTACTACGTCCCTATTATCTTCTTTAACATAACTACTCATTAATGAGTCAATTTTTGTAAGTGCACTATTATAATTTGTAAAACGATCTCCAATAATATTAGTTATGTTATTAAAAAGTAAATCTTTATCATTCGTAAAATCTAATTCTATGTTAGAATCTTTATTTAAACTTATAAATGATACTCTATTGTTACTATCTGATAGAGTATAATTTACTAATTTTTTAAGTTCGCTCTTTAGGACTTCTAACTTTTCTAAACTCATTGAATTAGATATATCTAAAACAAGTATTATATCCTTATACTTACCATCTGTTTTCATAATGGATTTAACATCAAACGATACTTCTGCCTTTCCAAGTCCAATCCACTTAGCACTTTTATCAATATGCCAAGATCCAGGTGTGTTGCTAGAATAATCACTTGATTCAATCACATCTATTTTAACTTCAGAAGTATAAATTCCAAGTTCTTTTAATATTCTTTCTGTTACATACGTAACAACATTTGTTTTTGTTACAAAAGATATAACACAAAGAAAAATAGCAAAAATAAAAACACTTGCTAAAGCAAATATTCCTTTATTCTTATTTGAGAAAAAAGAGCTTATTTTTTTTCTAACGTTATCAAACATATTATGCCATCTACTCCTTATTATTACATAATAAATAATAGCATTTTTTTATACATGTTTCAATAAAAAAGACAAACTCGTTATAGAATTTGTCTAAAATAATAAATTATATTTTTTATTCACTTTTTAAATTATCTTCTCTATGAATTTTATCAATAATTTTATCTATTTTTTCACCATATTCAATAGAATCATCAAATATAAATCTTAGTTCTGGAGTATGTCTTATTTCTACTCTTTGACTTAGTTGTCCTCTAATAAAACTTTTAGCTTTATCTAAAGCTTTTAATGTATCTTTTGTTTTTTCTTTATCAAATACAGTTACATACACTTTCGCAAAACTAAGATCACTTGTAATTTCACACCCAGTAACGGTTACAAACTTAATATTTTCGTCTTTAACTTCATTTTGTAAAATATAACTAATTTCTTTTACAAAAACACTATTTAATCTGTCTATCTTAACACTCATAATAATCTCCTTACTTAAGAAGTATTATACCTAAAGAAATGAAAAAAGCAAACATTAAATTTGCTTTTACCATAATCCTACTCTATCTTCTTCCTTAACATACATTTTATCAGATTTTTTAATATTATAAACTTCATAAAACTCAGGGATTGATGAAAGTACTGCATTTACTCTTACTTTATTAGGAGAATGAGTATCATTTAATACCTGATATTCAAACGCTTCATCTTTTTCTTTACTTGCCCATAAGTTTGCATAAGCTTCAAAGAAAGTTTTGTAATCTTCTTCTTTAGCACCTTTTTCTTTCATAATTTTCATCATACACTTCATAGATGCTAAATCTGCAATATTCTCACTTAATGTATTTTTTCCATTAACATTATATTTAGATACTTTATATTTATCATAATAAGAAATTATTTTTTTAGTTAACTTTTCATAGTTTTCTTTATCTTTTGCAGTCCACCAATCTCTAACATTACCATTTTCATCATACTTTGAACCACTTAAATCAAAAGCATGTGACATTTCATGACCTGCAACAGTTCCTACATATGCTAAAAGTTTATAATAGTCATCTTCATCACCATATAATTCTTTAAATGCTGCTGTAAAATTAATTGAATTATCAAGTGGATTGTAATACGCATTAACTTCAAAGTCATCAAAACTAATGCTACCATCAGATTCACTATTTAAATCAAGAACTAAATTATCAAAAAGATATCTATTTTCAAGTATATGATTTGAAATAATAGTTCCACCATCTTTTTTAGATACAAACTCAAGCTTAGAAGTATTACCATCTTGCCCCTGATAACCAATATTAACTTTAATTGAAGAAAGTTTATTTAATGCTTCTTCCTTAGTAGATTCATCAAGCCACTCACAATCTTTAATGATTTCTTGATAGTATTTTCTTACTTCTTCAAT
The DNA here is from genome assembly GCA_902493795.1 of uncultured Clostridium sp. GTDB lineage: Bacteria > Bacillota_I > Bacilli_A > RF39 > UBA660 > RUG13868. Next base: position 8,084 of record CABUQZ010000012.1, on the reverse strand, counting down.
AATCTTTCGAATATCTTCTTTATCTTCACTAGTATAATATTTCTTTTCATATAATGTTGCAAGTTCATCTTGAATACTTGTTTCTTTAATATTGGTGATTACTTCATATTTGTAATCTAAAATATCACGAGTATACCCCATTATTTTATTATCAAGTTCTACTTGAAGTCTTAGCATATCATCAGTTGTATAATATATACCTACTCTTTCAAGTATAACAAGTTTCTCAAGCATCTTAAAAAAATCTAAATTATCTACATTATAATACTTATCAAGTGCTATATAGTGATCCATATCATAAAAAATATAAAAATCTTGATCGTCCAAATTATATCTTTGCAAAAATTGGAAAATTGGAATATTTTTAAAATTTTTCTTAATATCATCAAGTGTATATTTATTATATACTTCAAGTGGATCAGATATCTCGGATAACACAATAGACTTAGCTTGAACAGTATTTATAAAGTCATATAATTTTTTATGAAAAGAATCTATTTCGTCCTCGCTATAGCCAGCCATTTTCAATAATTTTCTTCTATATTTTTCATATTCTTCTTTATAACGAGAATACTTATCTAATGTATACACTTCAAAATTTTCTTCTATTGTTATTGGACTAAAATATATAACTTTTCTTGATGAGTCATACAAATCTTCAGAAATACCAAAACTATATAAAGCTCCTGAATTCAAATCATGATCAAGTGTAAGTAAAATTTCATTAAATTCATCTATAGTTTTCGCTTTATCAATCATTTCAAAATAAGGTTTTAATTCTGATAATCCTCTTTTATTTCTAGCGTTATAATCAGTATAAAGCTCTAAATAATTTTCCATATTTTCATTGGAAAAATCCTCATCTTCTATTATCTTTGAAATTATACTTTGTTTTTTAGTATTAACAATCATTTGAGCATCATGAAACTTTGACCAACTAGAAGATGATGATGGGATTTTCATTTTTTTAATCACATCATAATTAACGTTACTATAAAAATCATCTTCTAATCGAACATCGCTTTTATTTAATTTCAAAGAAGAATTATCTAGAAATATATGATTTGAAAGATATATACCCCCAAATAATGCAGCTATAATAGCTACAAAAAGTAACACTGCACCAAAAAATTTTAAAACTGGTTTTCTATCTCTAAAATCGTCTTCCATCCTAACACCTCTATTATAAGAATAGCATAATAAAATATAAAAAAAAAGAAAATTAAATTATTTTCTCTTAACTTTCATTAAACACTAAAAAAGGATTGTCTCCAAATTACTGGTTACAATCCTAAATAATGATATATCTATAATTATCTATCTTTTAATTTCCTTTAATTCGTAAACTTCAAGAATATCATTTTCTCTAATATCTTGATAATTTTCTAAAGTAATACCACATTCCATTCCCTTAGCAACACTTGTTACTTGGTCTTTTTCTCTTTGTAAAGTCTTAATTTTAGTATTAGCTAAAACTACACCATCTCTTACAACTCGAACATTAGCTCCATTTTTTACAGTTCCATTTTTAACATAACTTCCTGCGATAATACCAACTTTAGAAAACTTAAATAATTGTCTTACCTCAACTTCAGCAAGATTTACTTCTTCGTATTCAGGATCTAGCATACCCTTCATAGCTTTTTCAATATCTTCAATCATTTTATAAATGATATCGTATAATTTAATATCGACATTATATTCTTTAGCAAGATCAACTACAGAACTTGATGGTCTAACATTAAATCCAATTATAATTGCACGAGATGCATTAGCAAGTACTACATCACTTTCAGTAATAGTACCAACTCCACCACGTATTACAGATACCTTAACTCCATCAATATTAATCTTAGCAAGGCTTTGTTTAATAGCTTCTAAACTTCCATTAACATCAGTTTTTAAAACGACATTGATTTCTTTAACACCACTTTTAATAGCACCAAATAAATCGTCAAGAGTCATTCCAGTTCTATTTGTATCCTTTGCCTTACTTCTTGCTTTTCTTCTTTCAGCAATATTCTTAGCTTGTTTTTCTGTTTCGAAAGCCATAAATTTATCTCCTGCTGATGGAACTTCTGAAATACCAGTAATCTCAACAGGCATTGATGGATATGCTTCTGTTATTTCTTGACCCTTATCATTTTTTAAAGATCTAACTTTTCCAAATGATGTACCAACAACTACTGGGTCACCAAGTCTTAATGTTCCATTTTGTACAAGAACTGATACAACTACACCAGTTTTCTTATCAAGTTTTGACTCAATAACAGTACCAATGGCATATCTAGATGGATTTGCTTTTAACTCTTCCATTTCGCTAACAAGAATAATATTTTCAAGAAGTTTATCAATTCCTTCTCCAGTCTTACAAGAAATATGGTTAAATATTGTACTTCCTCCCCATTCTTCTGGAGTTAATCCATATTCTGCAAGTTCATTTGTAACTTTCTCAATATTTGCTTCTGGTTTATCTATTTTATTAATAGCAACAATAATAGGAACAGATGCAGCCTTAGCATGATCTATTGCTTCTTTTGTTTGAGGTTTAACACCATCATCTGCTGCTACTACAATTATTACTACATCAGTAACACTAGCACCACGTGCTCTCATCTCAGTAAATGCTTCATGTCCTGGTGTATCGATAAATGTTATTTTTTTACCATTTCTTTCAACTTGATATGCACCAATAGCTTGAGTTATTCCCCCTGCTTCTCCACTTACAACATCAGTTTGTCTAATCTTATCAAGTAAAGAAGTTTTACCATGGTCAACATGTCCCATGACTGTAACAATAGGTGGACGATTAACAAGATTTGCTTCACTATCATTTATTTCAAATTTTTCAAAGTTACTTATATCCTTTGATTCAGCTTCTTTAAGTACTTTATTGTAATCAATTACAACAAGTTCAGCAACTTCAAATGTTAAAGCATAATTAATTGAAGCCATAACACCAAGTTTCATTAACTTCTTAATTACTTCTGTTGAAGGGACATTTAGTTCACTTGCAAGGTCAGCAACAGTCATATCTTCTTTATAAAGAACTATATCTTCCTCTTTATTATCTTCATTAGTCATCAATTTTTCTCTATGTTTATAAAGTTCTTTTCTTTCTTTTTGGAACTTTACTTTAGAGCTTTCTTGTCTTTCTTGTTTACTTTTTAATTTTTGTTTATTAGTGGTACTATCAATATCTATTTTGGCATCACTAATAATTTTTTCTACTCTTTCTTCTAGTACTTCATCTTCGATATACTCGTTAATTTCTTCAACATCGCTTGCTGTCTCACCATCTAATAATACAATGTCATCTTCACTTAACATTGAATCTTGTGAATCATACTTAATTCCTAATCTATCACAAAGACTCAATATTTCCTCTACTGTTCTATGAACGTCTTCAGCATATTCTAATATACTCATCATAAAAACCACCTACACTTTCTATTATTATTTTTTAAATCTTACTACCTCAATTCCACTTTCATCTAACATTTCTTTAGAAAGTGGATCACTATAATCACTATCGTACACTATTCTTTTTACTTCTGCATTAATTAGCATTCTAGCACATATTCCACAAGGATAAGTATTAACGTATACCGTTCCACCTTTAATACTAACTCCTTTTATAGCTGCACTTATGATAGCATTTTGCTCTGCGTGTACTGCTCTACATATCTCTTGTCTAGTACCTGATTCGATATTTTGAAGCTTTCTTAAGCATCCTCCTTTATCAATACAATGATGAAGTCCTTTAGGAGCACCATTATATCCAGTTGATACAATTTGATTATCAACAGTTATAACTGCACCTACTTGTCTACTTACACAATTGCTTCTTTTTGCAACAACATTTGCAATTTCGATAAAGTATTCATCCCAACTAGGTCTTACACATTTTGTTTTTTCATTACTCATTATTATCCCCCAAAGAAGAAAGCAATTCTAGATATACTTCTTCTTTTATAGTAGTTTCAAGGTGTTTATCAAGTACTTTTGTCTTTTTAGCTTTTTCTATAACAGCCTTATCTTTTTTAATATATGCACCATGTCCATTTAACTTTCCTGTTAAATCAACTTTAACTTCCCCCTCTGGTGTTTTAACAACACGAATTAAATCTTTTTTAGGAAGTTTTTCAAAAGACACAACACAACTTCTAAGTGGTATTTTCTTAACTTTCAAAGTATCACCTAATTTCTAAAATTAATTCCCATTTCTCTTGCTTGTTCAGTTTTCTTAATATCAATTTTGTAATGAGTTAATTTACTTGCAAGTCTTGCATTTTGTCCTTTTTTACCAATAGCAAGTGAGAAATTGTCATCATCAACCACAACAATTGCTTCTTGTTTTTTAGGATCAGTAATTATTACATGTAAGTCTTTTGCAGGACTTAAAGCATTAGCAATAAATACTTGAGGATCTTTATCGTATTTTACAATATCGATTTTTTCTCCATTAAGTTCATCTATAATTCTAGAAATTCTACTCTTCTTTTCTCCTATACATGCTCCAATTGGATCGATATTAGGGTTTTCTGAGTAAACTGCTACTTTACTTCTACTTCCAGCATCTCTTGCAACACTATAAACTACTACAGAACCATCAGATAACTCAGGGATTTCATGTTCAAATAATCTTTTCAAAAATCCATAATGGCATCTTGATAAAAGAATAAATAAACTCTTTCCAGCATTATCAACTTTGCTAACGTAAACTTTAATCTGTTTTCCCATTTCAATCTTTTCACCAGGAATACATTCTTTCTTAGGAAGTATTCCATTACTTCTTCCAAGATTAATGAAATAGTTATCAACATCTTCTAGTTCTACTGTTCCAACAAGCATTTCGTCTTGTTTATCTCCATATTCATTAACTAGAGAGTTTCTTTCAGCTTCTCTTATTTTTTGAACAATTACTTGTTTAGCAGTAGATGCTGCTACTCTTCCAAAATCTTTTGGAGTTACTTCTGTATCAATAGTATCCCCAACATTTAATGCTTTATTTATTTTTCTAGCATCAGTAAGTGTAATATGATAATTAGGATTAAATTCTACTGCGTCTTCATCCTCATCATCTAAAGTATCCAAATACTCATCAGTTGCCATTTCATCTGCAACTACTGTCTTATATGAATATACTTTGATATTACCAGTATTTCTATCAATGATAATCTTAGAATTAGTTAATGAATTAAAATTCTTTTTATAAGCTGTAGCAAGAGCAAGTTCCATTGATTCAAATACTACATCCCTATCAATTCCTTTTTCTTTAACTATATCATCAACTGCTTTAATGAATTCTTTTCCATTCATCTTAATCATCTCCCTTTGATTTTCCATATACATCTAAAATGTACTCGTCTTCTACTAAATCAAGTTCTTCTACTAAAGGATCAATTATCTTAGTAGCAGCAACTACTTTAGAAACATCGATTGCGTCTTCTGAATCGATAACTACTCTAAGAAACTTTTGACTTCCTTCATTTTCTAGAAAAACATCATAAATAGAAACATTAATCTCTTCAAGTTTTTCTTTTGCTAATTCAACTAACTTTTCTTTCACTTTATCACCTCAAAAAAACTAACATAAAAGGTGGAAGCACTCTTCCACCTAACTCCAAACTCCAAAGTTGATAAACTAATTATATTATAAAACTTCAATAATTTCAAGGAAAAATAAAAGAAGATTCATTATTTCTTCTTTTTACTAAAGTATACAATTGTATATCCTAAAAATATTATATATATAACTACATAAAGCCATATTAACACATCTAAAAGCATTCCTTTAGTATATTTAGCTATTATCGCTTCAATGCTAGTTGGTAATACTCCATTAAGACTTGGAATAGGAATCTTTACTACTAAAAAATTCATAATTCTTAAAAATAAATCTATTATTGCGAAAGCATATACAAAACTTGAAAATCTTCTATATACAAAAATAGATAACAATAAAAGAACTACCACAATAATAATATCTATATACATCTTTACCACCTCTATTATAAGAATAACATAAATCTATATATTAAAATAATAATTTTTTAATTTTTCATGGCCAAGTTTTGTAAACTCCCCATGCCCCGGATAAAATGTCACATCATCTGGATAATTTTTAATTTTAGAAATAGACTCAAGCATCTGTTTCATATCTCCACCTTCTAAGTCACATCTTCCTATATTTCCTTCAAATACGAAGTCACCATCAAACATAATTCTTTTTTGATAGAAGTAAAATGTTATTGAATCAGGAGTATGTCCAGGAGTAAAAATAACATTAAAGCTAAAAGGTCCAATTTTATATGTATCTTCGCTTGTGCCTAATCTATCATAAACTGGACAATTATAAGTCTTAACAAATTCTTCTAATGCTCCAATATGATCAAAATGCCTATGTGTTACTAAAATACCAAGTACTTTTGCATCTTTTGGAATAAAGGAATTTATTTTATCGAATTCACTTCCAGGATCTATTACTAAATAATTGTTATCTTTTGAGATCAAATAACAATTCTCGTTCAACTCTCCATTTTGTACAATTTTAATATTCAATCTAATCACCTATTTTATTTCTTACTGAATACACACACCCACAATAATCTTGTCTATACAAATTATACTGATGAGATAATTCAATACTTCTTTTATATCCATTCTTTTTCTTAAAATCAGAATATAAATACTTAACATTATAAATACTTTCTAATTCATGACCAATTTCATTTAATACTTTTGAATTTTTATAAGGACTTATTGTAAGAGTTGTCGTAAAATAATCAAAACCATTTTCTTTAGCATATTTAACACTTTCCTCTAGTCTCAATCTATAACATTTAAAGCAACGAGCTCCCCCTTCTTTTTCGTTTTCAAGTCCTTTTATTGTAGCTTCAAATAAATTATTATCATATTCTCCTGCTACTATATTAATTTTATTTTCAAATGGATATTCCTTTACGAATCTATTTTCTTCATTTAATCTTTTTTGATACTCTTCATAAGAAGAAATATTAGGGTTATAGTAAAAAACAGTAATATCAAAATATTTATTTAAATACTCCAAAACATAACTAGAACAAGGTGCACAGCAAACATGTAACAATAATTTTGGTCTTGTTCCGTCACTTACAATTTTCTTTAAAGTATCATATAAAACTAACTGATAATTCATAAAGATCACCTAAATAAAATAGTACAAACAAGTATTATAAAAGTCAAGGAACAATAGTAAATAAAAACAAAATTAGACACGAAAAAAGGTACACTAGTACCCTATTTTATTGTAATTAAGCTCACAATGTAATATTAACTTACACACACCAGTATCACTTAACTAAAGATGATATTAATAATGTATTTAATAAAATTTAAAGTTCAGTAATTACTACTTACAAGTATAACCTTGATCTTCGTAAAACTTTTTAGCATCTTCTTTAGATCCCATTTCGTCTAAACCTTCTTTGCTAAGAGTTGCACGAACTTCAAGATCATTTCCATTGATAGTTGTTTTACAATCTTCTACCAAACTAGAAGAACAAACATATTGTTCAAACATATCTTTAACCTTTTCTTTTTGTAATTCTGAAATTTCTTCTGGTACATCTGAAGGATTTTCAGGTATTTCTGCATACAAATACATATATGATCCAATGGCTTTTTCCCCCTTGCTATCAAATTCAAGTGTTACTTCTTGAGTAGCACCGCCTTTGTTTGTTGTACAAGTTAACTTATTACCACTTCCACCACATCCAGTTAATAATAAAGTACATCCCAGTCCAACAAATCCTAAATATTTAACATTTTTCATATTAACACTTCCTATCTATTTTAAAACTAGAAAAAAACACTAATTCTATAATTCATACTTTACCATATATTATCATAATAAAACTCAATACTCAAGTAGAGAGTAAAAGATAATTCTTGTCAATAAATCAAGAAACGTTTACTAAAAAAAATAAAAAAAGACTAAAATAAATTTTAGTCGCCAACCTTTTCAAGGTTGGTTATTTTAATATATAATAATTATATGATTATAACTACATTTAAAACTGAAAAAGAACTATTTGATAATT
>CABUQZ010000011.1 GCA_902493795.1 uncultured Clostridium sp. | reverse complement strand
CAAATCTTCCTTAGAACTATTCTATATTGAGCTAGACAAACTAGCTCAATTGACAGTTTAATTTTAGCACTGATTTACACTTTTTTCCTAAAAATTCCAGTTTCTACTTGAAATTCAGGTTCAAAAGAATTTCAATGTACTTTTGATAATTAAACAAATTCTACACTTCATAGAGTTTCATCGAAATATAAAGTGATATAATCAAAGTGTAGGGAGGGAAATGTTATAAAAAACTTAGGTGATAAAATAAAAGAAGCACGTATTGACAAGAAATTAACACAAAAAGAATTAGCAGATCTATTATTTGTTTCTGATAAAACAATCTCAAGCTGGGAAAGTAATCGAACAACTCCAGATATTAATATGATTTTTCAATTATCTAATAATTTAAAAGTAAATTTCTATTCTTTGATATGTGAAAATTATTATAATTCTGAACCAATAGAAATAGAATTAAAATTAAAAGTAGATTTGAAAGAATATCAAAGAGTTTTAGAAGTTATGGAAAAACATGCTACATTTATTGATAGTGAAAGTCATGAAGCTACATATTACAAACCAACTTATCGAGAGTTTAGAGATGAGTGGCTTCGAATTAGAAATGAAAATGGAAAGTACGTGTTAAATTATAAGAAAAAAAGTAGTCCATCCTGTTGTGATGAGTATGAGACATTAATAGATAATAAAGATAATTTAAATAAAATATTAGTATCGTTGGGAATGAAAAAAATTGGGATCGTAAAAAAAACAAGAAAGAAATATTTATATGATAACAAATTTGAAATTGCCTTTGACGATGTAGAAAATATTGGCCTATTTATAGAAGTGGAGACCAAAAGAATTGATTCTAATCCAGAAGAAGAATACAATCAGTTGATAAATTTACTTAATAAGCTTAACCTTGACCTTAATTTAATTGAAAAAAAGAGATATTGTGATTATTTAATAGAAGGGTAAAAAAATGAAGAAAAGTGAATTAACAAAATTAAGAAGTCAACTTTTAGAAGAAACACAAAGAAGAAAAAGAGTAAATGAATTGTTAGAAAATGAATTAATTCAAGAATTTTTGAAGTTAAGTAATGTTAACATAAGAAAATTAAAAGACGATGATAAACTAGCAATTATTCATTCAATATTACGTAATTTTACTATATCAGAAACAAATGGAATCTATATATGTACAGGTACATTTTATACAGATTATGATATTTGCTATGAAGATACAAATTATTATTCAAGAGAAACTGATTTTGATAGCAAATATGCTGAATATAGAACCTATTGTGATATTGAAGATGGAAAAACAAGAAGGGCTTCTATAAAACTAGACGATTTAGAAAGACGTTATCACGAATTATCAACAAGAGAATTTGAAGAAAAAAATATAGTATTAAACCCTTACAATTCGAGCGATAAAGGAAATGGATATTCAGAGGTAAGAGATAAATTCTTCATGACTGCAATAGATCAAGGACAGGCCAAAGCAAAAAAATTGATTTTAAGAGAATATCCAAGAATGTAAAAGATATTTGATAAAATGAATAATTATAATTTCCAATAATTTTATTAAATAACATAAATAACTAAATATAAATATAAAAAAAAAGATGTGAACAAGAAAATTTGTTTGCATTTTTTTATGAATGATATTACTTTTACATGAAAAATATATAAAGTAATATATTGTATATTTTATTGTTAAATATAATTAAAAAAAGTATAATATGTCTAGGAATATGTTGATTAGTTTTGCTTCAAAAAAATATGAAAAATTAAAAATAAATTAATTGATAATTAAGGAGGAAGATATTAAAATGAATGAGATTAAATGTCCTAAGTGTGGAACAGTGTTTCAAATTGATGAAACTGATTATTATTCAATCGTAAAACAAATTAGAGATAAAGAATTCGAAAAAGAGATGGAGCTTCGTGAAAAACAGTACAAATTGGACAAAGAAAATGCGATAAAATTAGCTGAGTCACATCTAAGAGAAGAATTAAATAATTCAATGAATAAAAAAGAAATTGAAATTAATGAACTTAGATCTGAATTAAAAAACAAAGAAGAACAAACTAAAAATAAATTAGAAAAAGATTATCAGGTGGAATTAAGTAAAAAAAATCTTGAAATTAATGAATTAAAAAATAAAATAGAAAATCAAAAAACACAAAGTGAACTAGACATACAAAAAGCGATTACTGACAAAGAAAGAAAAATAAATGAACTTAATAATGAATTAAGTAAAAAGAATACTGAATTCGAGCTTATTGAAAAATCATTAAAAGAAACGTATGAAGTAAAACTAAAAGACAAAGATGAACAAATTGCTCATTACAAGGATTTTAAGGCAAAACAATCTACAAAAATGGTTGGAGAATCTCTAGAACAACATTGTTATATTGAATTTAATCGTGTTAGGACTTTGTTTGATAATTGTATATTTGAAAAGGATAATGATGCAAGCGGTGGATCTAAAGGTGATTTCATTTTCAGATATTTCTCTGATAGAGAAAAAAAGCAAGAAATTGTATCTATTATGTTTGAAATGAAAAATGAAGCAGATGAAACTTCTACCAAACATAAAAATGAAGATTTTTTCAAAAAACTTGATAAAGATAGAAATGAAAAAGGTTGTGAATATGCAGTATTAGTATCATTGCTAGAACAAGATAATGACTATTATAATGATGGTATAGTTGATGTATCATATGCCTATCCCAAAATGTATGTTATAAGACCACAGTTTTTTGTTCCATTAATAACTTTAATAACTAATTTATCCAAAAAATCTTTGGATTATAAAAATGAATTAATACAAGCTAGAAATCAAAATATAGATATTACCCATTTTGAAGAAAAAATAAACACTTTTAAGGATTCATTTGGAAAAAATTATAGGTTAGCTAGCGAAAAATTTAAGAAAGCTATTGAAGAAATTGACAAGACAATAGAGCATCTACAAAAAACAAAAGATGCCTTATTATCAAGTGAAAATAATTTAAGACTAGCAAACAATAAAGCAGAAGACATTACAATAAGAAAATTAACATCAAACAGTCCAACAGTAAAAAAAATGTTTGATGATTTAATAGAAAAATAAAAAAGTTTTATAATGTTTTTCAAAGTATTACGTTTTAAAAAGGTGATAAGAAAAGATAGTTTTCGAAAAATTAAAATAAGATTCTGACAAAAGGTCTTCTAGAGAAAAATTGTTAAGTTTGTAATTTATTATAAAAAAATATATTAATTAGGAGAAATTATATGAATATTAATGTAAAAAGAGTAAAAATATCTGTTCCTATTCCAGTTGATAATGTTAAAGAAGTTAGAGAGGCTGTTTGTAAGGAAGGTGCTGGTATTATAGGAAATTATACATTTTGTACAACATCTACAAAGGCAACAGGGACATTTTTGCCAAATGAAAAATCTAATCCATATATTGGAGAAAAGAATAAATTAGAGTTTGTTGAAGAAGAAAAACTAGAATTTGTATGTGATGTTGAAAATGTTAAAAATGTAATACTATCATTAAGAAAAGCACATCCATACGAAGAACCAGCTATTGATATAATTCCTTTAATTGATGAAAGTGAGTTCGTATAAACCAATAAAACTTATATTATTAATAATTTATTAACCATTTTAAATTGTAGTATATATTGATATAATAAGAGTAGAAAATAATAGAAAGTAATTAAATTGATGGAGGATTATAAAATGAATGAATTAAAAGTTAATAGAATTTATAGACACTTTAAAGGGGACTATTATTTAGTAGTTGATGTTGCAAAGCATTCTGAAACAAAGGAAGAATATGTTGTATATAGAAAATTATATGAAGATGGAAGTCTTTGGATTAGGCCAATAGAGATGTTTTTGAGTGAAGTTGATCACGATAAATACCCTGATGTAAAACAAAAATACAGATTTGAACTTCAAGATATTAAAAGTGTTGTTAAAAAATAAGTTTAAAAATAATAACTAGCAAATATTGAAAAATATGATTTGCTAGTTTTTTTTTAATTAAATACATAATACTATATTAAAAGCAAAAAATAATATAAGGAACAAACAAAATAGAACAATGTTGATTAACAAAAAGAAAAATTGTTTCTATAAAAATGTTAAATTGCTGGCAAATTAACATAAAATTATCCGTATTTTACACAAAATATGTAAAAAAATGTTTTTTTTAACAAAAAATTTACGCTAATTATGTAAATATTGATACAATGAAAATATAAAAAATAGGAGGAAAATATGAACAATACAAATTTAACAGGAAGAAAAGATAAAAAGAATGCAATTATAGTTGCGTTAGTTGCATTAGTAGCATTTATGTCTGTTGGTTATGCTGTACTTGCAACTGTACTACAAATCAATGGCACAGCATCTATTGAAACTGATTGGGATGTTGAAATAATTAATATTACTGCAACTGAAAATGAAAATGGAAAAAATGATGAAGCAGTAATGGCTCACACAATCTCAACAGCAACATTTGGTGCAAAATTATATCAACCAGGAGATAGCGTTGTATATACAATTACTGTAGAAAACAAAGGAACTATCGATGCTAGATTAGTAAATTACACATTTACACCTGCAGCAGTTCAAACTACTGAAGGAGCAACTGATGGTTCTGAGTGGATAACTTATGAAAAAGTTGATGATACTGAACACGTTGCAGATGCTACAAATGGAGAAATTTTAGCAGCTGGAGAAACAGCTACATTTAAAGTTAAAGTATCTTATCCAGAAGGATCAAATTTACCATCAGATATCTTAGTTAAAACAAGAACAGTTGAAGCAACAATAGAATATCAACAAGCTAACTAATTACAAGAAAAGTGCTTTAATAGCACTTTTTTAAATAGGAAGGGCAAAATAATGAAAAGGAAAAAAAGAAAAATAATAAATTATTTAAAAAATAATTCTATGAAAATAATATTTTCTATTATGTTTTTTTTCCTATGCTTTTTAACAGTAGGCTATGCATCATTAAATACATTGCTTTCAATTTCAGGAACCGCTACAATAGTTGAATTGTGTTCCAGTGAAATAACAGGTACAGTAAAGAAATCAGAATCAAACGGAGATTATTTAGATACTGATGGACGATATATTTATGAATTTTCGATTGGTATTACAAACAATTCAGAAGAGCCAATAAATAACTGGTATTTAGATATTCAAGGACCTAGTGATTTAGTAGTACATAATATATGGAACTATAATGCAGAAGAAAGTTCAGGAGGTATTATAGAAATAACTTCTGGATCTTCATGGAACGAGACTTTAGGACCTAATCAAAGCTTCAATATAGTTGTTCAACTTAAATCATTTGAAAAGAATTTTGAATTAACAAATGTTGGTTTCACTGGATGTACTATTTTTGGTTCAGGTGGACCTAGTATGGATACTGATGTATTAACATCTTTGAATATAGTTGAAGAAACAGCAAGTTTATCAATAAACTCTACTCAAAAGTTAACACTAAGTAAAACTCCATCATATTCTACTAAGAAAATCACATGGATAAGTAGTAATGAATCAATAGCAAAAGTTGATGAAAATGGTGTGGTAACAGGAATTTCAAGTGGAACAGTTACAATCACTGCTTCAAGTGGTGAGCTTACAGATACATGTACAGTAACAGTAAGTGATGAAGTTATTCAAGTTGAATCTATTACAATAAATCCTAGTAGTTATCAAATGTCAGTTAATGAGACAGCACAGTTTCAAGTTGAAGTTGTACCAAGCAATGTTTCAGAAAAAATTACATGGACAAGCGATACCCCTTCTGTAGCAATTGTTGATGAAAATGGAAATGTAACAGCAATTAGCGAAGGGACTGCAAAAATTACTGCCTCAATAGGTGATAAATCTGCTTCTTCTTCAGTTACAGTTGTTAATCAAAATACTTTGCAAAGCCTAGTGTTAACTTCCGATAAAAGTTCAATATCAGTTGGTGAAACAGCAAATTTGACTGTAACAAAAACTCCTGATAACGCAGAAACAACTCTTACATTTACAAGTAGCAACGAAGATATTGCAAAAGTAGATAGTACAGGAAAAGTAATTGGTATATCAAATGGAACAGTAACTATTACTGTTACAGGAATAAATGACATAACAGCAACAACAACAATAAAAGTAACAGATCCAGGTTCACACGAAAATGTTGATATAGTATATACATATAACAATCATTTGAACGATGGAGAAGGAAGACAAATTAACCAATATATAATAACAATAACAAATAACAATGATGTTCCAATAAGTAACATATCATTTGATTTAGATGTTCCAGAAGGAACTACAATAATAAACTGGAATGCAACAGTAAGTGGTAATACGTTAACATATAATCAAAAAATAGAGCCACACAAGAGTTTCCAACTTAACGGACAAATTACTTTACCATTAGGATATGATGCAAGTACATTTGATACTATAACAATTTCAAATATAAAATTTGAATAGGAGGTATTATGAGCAAGATTAGATATTACGGCGTATATATAGTTCTAATTATATATATTTTGCTTAGTCTATTAATTGACCCTAATTATCCTTCTATATTTAGTAGATTAATAAATCCTTTATTTTATCTAATAATAACCATATCGTTGTACATTATAACTCAAAATAAACATGGAAGATTTCCTGAAGCAAAAGATTATACAAAAAAAATGCTTATAATGCTTCTATTATATTTAATTACATATACTTTAATTGGATTAGTATTTGGTTACAATAGAAACGCTTTATCTCATAATTTAATCCCATTTATAAAAAATGTTTGGTCTTTAATTGTTCCAGTAATAGGAATAGAGTATATACGAAGTGTTTTAATAAATTATAATAAAAATAACAAATATGTAATAATTCCAACTATTATATTGCTTGTGATTTTAGAATTAGATTTTAGCTATATTTTTAAATTAAATGGAAGCGAAGAATTATTTAAATATATATTTAGTAAAGGTGTTTCAATAGCTAGCTTTTCGTTATTATTTAGTTTTTTAGCTACAAAAGGAAATTACAAAGTAAACTTAATGTTTAGAATACCATATCTATTATATGGAATATTAATACCAATCCTTCCAGATATTGACTGGTTTGTTGAAGGAATCATTGGACTAGTTGCTCCAACGATAATATATGTATTATTTAGATATAATTTTGAAAAAATGGCAGCGACAAAAAGACAAATAAAAAAAGAAAAACCATATACATATATTCCAGTAATTTTATTTATTTCTTTACTTGCTTCATTTATGTTAGGATTGTTTAGCTATATGCCAATAGTAATAATGAGTAATAGTATGGTTCCAACATTTAGTAGAGGATCTGTCGTTGTATTAGAAAAAGTTAATGAAGAAAAATTAAAAAATATTAAAAAAGATGATATAATAGTATATAATATAGATAAACAATATATAGTACATAGAGTAATAGGTATAAGGTATCAAAAAGGCAGAAGAGTTTTTATAACAAAAGGAGATGCCAATAAAGATAAAGATTATCTACCTGTAGATGAAGATCATGTAGTTGGTATTTATAAATTTTCTATAGAATATATTGGCTATCCATCTATTTGGCTAAATGAATTTTTCAATAAAACAAAACCTAAAGTAGAAACAGGTGATTAGAAAGTGAATAAAAAGAAAGTATTAAAAGTTTGGGTTAAAATAGTTTTTGTTGTAATTTTGCTTTCAATTTTATTTGTTGGATCTTACATTATTTTAAAAGAAACAACTTTAAAAAAAGGAAAGCCAGTATATAACTATAAAACAAATCGAGATGTAAATTATAAGGTATATTTATTACCTAATACATTTTATGAGAATGAATATCTAGGAATGGGTAAATTATATCCAGCAGATCTAATTAATTATATCGACATTGATTTTATATATAATTATTCAGGTTCTCAAGTAACTGATATGAAATACACATATTCAATTGTTGGAACAATTGTAGGTAACTATGAAAAAACTGAAGATGGAAATACTGAGATATGGACAAAAAAATACACAATGCTAGATAAAAAAACAAATGAAATCCATGGAACAGAGATATCAGTAAATCAAAATTTAAAAATAAACTATCAAGATTATAGTAAGGTAGTAAATGAGTTTAAATCCCAATTCCATTTACCAATAGATGCACATCTAAGTGTAAAGCTTTTAATTAACTATGAGGGTTATGTAGATGATGTAAAGATAAATGGTAATGATGAAGTTGAAGTAAATATTCCATTATCCGAAAGTACTTTAAGTATAACTTCCAATAATGTAAGAGAATCAAAAGGTGTTAAAACTTTAGAAGTTAAAGCTAATAAATTAAATATTGGAATTGGAATTAGTATAATAGTTTTAGATTTTGTAATATTTATAATGTCATTTAAGCATGTTTTTATAAGTAAAAAATCATTATACAACAAGGTAAAAGAAAGAATAATTAAAGATTATGCTGACATACTGGCAGAATCTGAATCAATGCCAAATATTTCAAACTTAGAAGTTGTAGATATAACAAATTTTGATGATATGATAGATATAGAGGAAGGATATAAATGCCCAATCTTATACTATGAAGTAAAAGCTAATAAAGAGTGTTGGTTTATAATGATATATAACAATTATGTTTATAGATTTATTTTAAAAAGTGAAGATTTATAATAAAACAGAAATATCATTTCGAAATGAAGTGATATTTTTTTTACAATAATGTTATTATTTTTACCTAATATGTAATAAATAAGTTATAATAATATATCAACTATCTATATATGTTCTAGTGTTTTATATTAAGTAGGTGTAATTATGTCTAAAAGAAATTTTAATCTTGATATTATAAGAAGTATAGCAGTCTTATTTGTTATATGTATACACTTTTTGTTAAATACCGAATTTTATCAACAAGTAATAACTGGAAAAACATATTTTGTTTTTATTTTTTTTAGAGTTCTATTTATGAGTTGTGTACCACTTTTTATGATGTTATCTGGAACATTATTAATTGATAAACAAATTAATAGGAAATATTATTTAGGAATTATAAGAATACTAATTACCTATTTTATTTGTAGCTTGGTATGCTTTGTTTTTAAAACAAATGGGTTTACGTTGAAACAATTTATAATTGAATTACTAGATTATAAAGCTGCACCATATGCTTGGTATGTTAATTTTTATATTGGCTTTTTTCTTATAATTCCATTTATTAATTTAATATATAAAGGTTTAAATACAAAAAAAGAAAAGAAATTACTAATCTTATCTTTATTAGTCGTCTCGATTTTACCATCATTAAATATTTACAATGTTTTTCCTAATTACTGGCAAAGAATATATCCCTTTTTATATTATTTTTTAGGAGCCTATATAAAAGAGTATAAAAATGATTTTTCTTGCAAAAAATCTTTATTAATATTTTTAACATCTTTAGGATTATTTACGGTTATAAATTTCTATTTAAGTAGGGGAAAAGTTTTTCAATTTACATTCTTTAGTGATTATGGAAGTATTTCAACAATGTTAATTACAACAAGTATATTCACATTTATTTATAATCTTAAGTTAGATAAAACCCCTATGTTCATAAAAAAAGTATTCTATAACATCTCAAAAGCATCTTTTGCTATGTACTTAGTTTCATATTGTTTTGATAGCTATTTATATAAATATATTATGGATTATAATATGGGAATAAAGTTATTGTATTTTGTACCAATTACCTTATCGGTATTTATAGGATCATTAATAGTTGGATTTATAATCGAATTTATTTCTGAGTTTATAACAAGAAAATTAACAAATCTATCTATATCTTTAAAAATATTTAAGAAAGAAACCATTTAATATTAAATATTCATAAATTATATAAAAAATATGGGAAAATATTTTTTTCTAATTGAGATAAAGTGCAGCTTATGTACTTTATTTTTTGTTGATTAAAAGACTCTATAATATAGCTAGTATTGAAAAAATGTAAAAAATGTGGTATAATATGCAAACAATGTGAGGGGAAATAGATGAGAATTAATAAAACTAGTGATAAGTTTATAAAAATTAATCAAATTAAAGATCTCAAATCAATCGAGTTTTATGATGTACGTACTTCAGCAAAGGATAAAATGTTAATATCTCCAGGATTTATTATTTTTTATGGGCCTATGAAATCTATGGTTTTAACTACAGATGATGAATATTTTGAAGATTATGTTAAAAAGTTAAGAGAAGTATATCTTGAGGAAAAAGATAGGATAATTGAAACAGGAATAATGGGTGATAAAAAAATAGAAATAGACCCATTAACAAAAAGTCTTCTATTAAATGGTAATATTGAAAATACAAGCGAGTTATATAGCTTTTATAAAAATAAAACAGGGTATTCTGAATCATTATTTTTCGAAGAAGATAAACTTAAGGCATTCTTTGACATTATTAGTTATCATATTAAGAATACAATGACGCTTTTTAATATTGAAATAAGTGATATGTCTTTATCTGGTGGAATGAATGGTGTCTACTATATAAGGTGTCAAAAAAATAATGCACCAGTAATTCTTCCACTTTATTTTGTTAAACTAAAAGATAATAACTACCAAATAACAGTTGGAAATTTATTTGATAAAGCTATTCCACTAGTAATGGATATATTGTTCACTAAAGATGGAGTTAACGTTAATAATATAGTTGCATCTTATGAATTTAGTGATCTTAACTCTTACAAGTTTGACGATAAAGGAACTACGGAAAGAATTGTGGAATTAAAAAGTGAATTAATTCACTATAGTAAGAATGATTTGCCTATCGCAACAAGTGTTCCTCATAATGTGGCAAATCTTGATAATAACGACGTAATTACAACCTGGTATAAATATCCGTGGAATGCTTTTGAAGGGGTTACAAAAGAGACATGTTCTATAAACAAAGATGGAACATTAGAGAAAAAAGATGGAGAAGAACAGCTAATTACAAAAAGAATGATTTATTTAACAGACAATGAAGATGATATATTTTTAAAAGAATCATACTCTAAAAGATATAGAAAAAGAACAACTTCAATAGAAGAATCAAGAGATATATTGTTTGATAATTTAGAAAAACAAATAATAGGATTAAGAAAAAAAGAAGGATTTATTTTTGAAACATCATTTTATGGAAACGCAGTAACAGGTTTCTATAAGACTAATTTATTAGGGGAAAATTTTTATCATATAACTAGTGCAAAAACAAAAGAAGAATTAACAAAGGAATCAATGTATTCATTAGATAAAGAGGATTCTATTGAAGAAAAATCTGATTTGGTGGATACAGATAAAGTATTTAAAAAAGTAAGGGGAGTAAAATAATGGGATTTTTTAATAGAAAAGATAATAAAGAAAGAGAAGAAAGCTTAAAAATAAAACAACTTTTAGATTATATTGAAAAAGAAAATAAAAATGCAAATATTGATGATAGTGTAGAACCATATGTAAAAAGATACATCGAACAAGTTCGCAAAACTGGAGAAAACGATTTTGAAGATATAGAGACTTTAGCTAAAGTAATTGCTTCGTTAATTGAAAATGGAGCATGCACTAATACGCGAATTGCATCATATTTAAATAAAATGAAATTGATATATGCAAGAATTGTACCTAAAAATGGTGATGAACAAGTTCACGATTATATGAAAGAAAAATTCTTACATTACTTTTTAGGAAAAGATGGAATAATAAATCAAAATATTTTTGATGAAGGAATGTTCGCTTCATTTGATAATAAAACAGATTATTTTGATGTTGTAGATTGTATCATAGAATTAAGAGACAAAATTAATCCTAAAATAGTACTTGACTACATAAAAGAATACGCTAACAAAGTAAGCAAATATTGCTTAACAGAGGATGTGTATAAAAGAGACGTAGTATCTTATATTTGTGGATTAGATTCTGTCGTAAATGGGGATTTTGAATCATACACAGAAGAACAATTAGAAGATGCTAAAAAAAGAATAGGAGTTTATTCTCTTAGTCCAAAAGATTTAGCAGAATGTGATTCAAAACTAAGTAAGATGGGAGACTATCTTGAACAATTTGGAATATATAGAACAAATCTAGAAGAAGAAAAGAAAGCTGTTAGCCATTTAATATCTTTAGGTAAGAAAGAAATTAAAACAGAATCAGATAAATCTGTTCAAAGACTAAGAGAGTTAATCGAAGAAAATAAAAATGCCATAATTGAACAATTAAATAATTACATTGTAGATTTGGAGAAGACGTTAAAAGATAAATCTGATGTTACATTTAGAGAAATAGTTGAAACTTATAAAGAACAAGTTGAAGAATTTAGAGGATTATTTCTATCATACTCCAAAGCTGCTGCTGAAGACTTTATAGCAGTTCAAAAAGCTTCTGAAGAAAGTGTTAGAAAATTAGAAGACTACGTAATGAATGAACCACAATTACAAGAACTATTAAATAAAGCTCAAGAACAAAATGAAGTAAGAAGTAAAATTGTTGAATTAGTAACAAAAGAGAAGGAAGCTTTAAAAGGAACAAGGATTGAGCCTAAAAAAGAAGAAATAATTCTTCCAGGATATGAAAGAGTGATGGTTCCTTATAGAAGAATAATTTTACCTCCAGAGGTAAATCGTTCAATATTACCATCTTTAGATAATAGTATTCCTTTTTCTGAAAGAAAAGAAAAAATAGAAGAGGAAATTGAAAAAAGAGAAAAAAATGGAGAAATATTCCATAAAAAAGTAAAAGAAATAGCTGTTGATATAATGGAAGGTGACTGGCCTTACTTATGGGGACCTTCTGGAACAGGTAAAAGCTTTATGTTAAAGCAAGTTGCAGATATTCTAGGAATGGAACTTATAAAAGCAGGAAAAATAACTGAACCATACTCTGTACTTGGTTATAACGATCCACAAGGAAGATATAGAATTACACCAACATTTATTGCAGCATTATATGGAAAACTATTACTACAAGATGAATTCGATAATGGTAATACAGACACACACGTTGTTTTAAACGATATTTATTCAGAATCACTAAACAAGCAAAATAATCCAAATGAAGTGTGTGAAGTTATGTTTGGAGAAGATATTCCTGTTGATTTAAATCCTAATTTCAGAATGGTAGCAGCAGGTAACACTTCTGGTAATGGTGAAAATAGTGCCTTTTCATCACGTGGAAAAATGGACGAGTCTATACTTGAAAGATTAACTCCAGTATACATAGGTTACGATAATAGAGTTGAGGAAAGAATATTAAAAGACTATCCAGAGTGGTATCGTTTTACTGTAGCATTTAGAGATGCTTGTATAGAGTTTGCAAATAATAATGGTCTTGATTCTCCACAGGGAATCACAACAACAAGAGATGCAGATGCAATAAAAAAATATATCGATCATAACAGTAAATCTATTGATCAAATAATCCAAGAAAAATTTGTTCAAATTAAAGATTCAGAGTATTTAACAACACTTGCTAAAATAATAGCAAGACAGTATAACGTTGACTATAATAATTGTGAGGAATTTGACTATAGTAAACCTTTAAAGAAAGCAGATGGAAAAGTATTAGCTAAGAAGTTTATATGCGCTTGTAAAAGAGGAGATAGATAATGAGTCTTCCAAATAATTTCACGAGATTTCCTGAAAATATGGAACTTCCAGAAACAAAAGAAATAGATGGAAAGACATATAGAATTCATGGATTTCACTTTAGAGGACTACAAGACCTATACACTTTTTTGAAAAAAAACCCACGTATTAATTTAGATACGTTTGCAGCAAGAGGTATCTATGTTTCTTCTGCATATGATCACAAACCAGAACTTACAGTAGCAAGTATAGCAGCACCTCCTAGTTTTGCTGGAGTTCCTTACGAACAAGCAGTAGAAAACTTAATTATAGATAATGATCCAGGATATCAAGAATATTTGAAAATACAAAAAGAATTACATTTAAAAGACGAATATGTGCATAAATATAATAAAATAAAAACAATAGCAGGTGGAGCTGTTGATCCTGTTGCATACACAACTGGAAGTCCCAAAATATACACTGCAAGTAGATTAGCAAAGAAGACTAGATTTATAACAATTAGTACACAAGTATCGTATAACTGTACTACAAGTAACAGACAAGTCTTCAATAGAGCACTTATTATAACAAACTTAATAAAAGCATTAGAGACAAAGGGATATAATGTTGATATAAATTCGTTTATGCTTGCCAAAGAAAGTGATGAAATAATAAAAGCGGTATTTGAGATAAAAAGGCATGGCGAAAGAGTTAATTATCAAGCTTTATATAAAACTCTAGTAAATGTTGAGTTTTTCAGAAGATTATGCTTCCGTTTAATGGAAGTATCAGATGTAGAAAATTTCTGGGTTGATGGATACGGATCACCTGTTAATAAAGATTTAGCAAAGAAACTATTAAGGCTTGGGAAAGATGATATATACTTTGATCAACCAAGAGATATGAAAATACACGGTAATGACATTGAAGAAGATTTTGAAAATGCAATAAAATGTTTAAATTTACAAAATGTAATTGATATCGATAAAGAAAAGAAACTATTAAAACAAAGTATTACTAGAAGTCAAAATAATAAATAATAAATTATGGAATCATTTAAAAGATTTTTTTGACGTATTAACACTTTTATGTTATGTTTTTTGTGTAGTGAATCAATTAGTCATTCGCGTTTTACTACCATATAAGCAAATGCTTAAAGGAATAATGAAGAGCCTTAGAATCTCCTCATGAATGGCAAAAACAATAATTACATTTAATTTGTGATTGTTTTTGTACTGTTCATGTAAGGAGATTTTTTTATGCAATCGCATTTTAAAGAAAAGAGGTATGAATATGAAAATAAGTGAACACGAATTTTATGAAAAAATAAAAGATTGGGATTTTAGCAAATTTGATATTAAAGTAGAAAATTACACGAATTGGGATTTATATGATATTCTAAGAAAAATAACAAACAAAGAATCTAAAATCCTTGATTTAGGAACAGGTGGAGGAGAAAAATTACTTGAAAATTTTCCAAAAGTAAAAGAAATATTAGGAACAGATTATTCTTGTGAAATGATAAAAACAGCAAATGAAAATCTAAGAAACAGTGGAAGAAGCAATATTAAGTTTAAAGTTATGGATAATATAAAAATGGAAACAAAAGATAACTATTTTGATGTAGTAGTTGCAAGAAACACTGTAACTGATCCCAAACAGATATACAAAACATTAAAGCATGGAGGTTATATCCTTATTAGAGGAGTAGACAAAATGGATTGTTGGGAACTAAAAAGAATATTTAATAAGGGACAAGCATATAACGATAATAATCCAATAAGTAAAATAGATTATGAAAATGTACTTGATGCAGGTTTTCAAGATGTAGAATTAATACCTATTCATCAGATAGAATACTATAAAGATCAAAATGAATTTATAAGTTTTTTACTAAAAACACCAATTTTAGATGAATTTTCAGAAGAAGAAAATGATAACAAAGAGACATATAGTAGAGAAATAGATTTAGATTTATTAGAAAAATACCTAAAAAGAAATACAACCCCTAAAGGAATTCGTTTAATAAGAAGATATTATGGTATAATAGGAAGAAAATAAAATTTTATATGTTATAATTTATATGTGGGGTGAAGAGTATGAAAGCTTTATTAAATAATAAAAATGTAATTTCTTTGGTAATGGCAATAGTCACATACTCTTCTATTTGCTTAAAACATATTGTAGAACCTTTTAGTGTAACGTCTTGGTTAGTGTTAATTTGTCTTATACTTTTATATAGCAAGATAGATATATTAAATAAAAAATATAAAAAAGACATAATAATAATTTCTTTATTATTGTCTTTTCTAATTGTTTTCGGAAAAATTGTAAATGATAATTTATATACAAAAGATACCAGTGTCTTTAATATATTAATTAAACCAACTAATATTTTACTTATAATTGGAATATTTAACTTACTCTATGTTTTGTTGATTGATACATTACCTAAACTTATTAATTTCGAAATAAAAAAAGAAAATCAAGAAAATAATAAGGGTTTAAAAGTATTTTTAATATCTTTTATAATTATATTATTGTTTTGGATTCCATATTTTTTAACGTTTTTTCCAGGACTTCTTTCATCTGATGCTTTAGGACAGCTTGGTTGGATATTGAATGATTTTAAAGGAATAAGTGATCAGCATCCAGTTGCTCACACATTATACGTTTCAATTCCTTATAATATAGGATATATGATTTTTGGAAAAATAAGTGCAGGTGTAGCATGCTTTAGTATTTTCCAAATGATTATTATGTCAGCAATTTTTTCTTATCTAGTATACTTTTTATACAAAAGAAATATAAATAAGTATATTTTACTCGTAGTTGTATCTTTCTATGCATTACTACCAGTACATGCTTTTTACTCTATTACAATGTGGAAAGATGTTATATTTGGAGGGTTAATTTTATTACTAACGATAGAAACAATAAAAATAATAGAAAAAAGGAATGAATTAAAAGCTAAGGACTTGACTATTTTTGTAATTGAATCCATTCTTTGTAATGCATTTAGGAATAACTCAATATATATGTATTATTTGTTTGCTATAGCTACAATAATTATTTTTAGAAAAAAGATTAAAATAATATTACCAGCATTATTAATTGTATTTTCAACTTATTATATTATAAAGATTCCTGTACTCAATTATTTTAATGTAACAAGAAGTTCATCTTCTGAATATATCGCTATGCCGCTTCAACAGATTGGAAGAATGGCCTACAAAGGTGTGGAGTTTACCAAAGAAGAAAAAGAACTTATAGATAAAATAATGCCATTAGAAAAATTAAAAGAAGCCTATAATCCAGTAACATCTGATGGAATAAAATTTAATAAAGCTTATAACCGAAAAGAGTTTGACAATAATAAAGAAAAATATTTTAATTTATGGCTTAATCTAGTAATTAAACATCCAAGTGTTGCCCTAGAGTCATATGCTGTAAGTACTTTAGGATATTGGTATCCTGGTGTAAATTTTTGGGCAGTTTATGATGGAATAGATATAAATGATTATGGCTTAGAAACAAATTCAAAAGCCCCTAAAGTAATTAACTATTTAGTAAATAAAATGGATAGTAAAGATATTCCAGTTCTAAATATGGAGTGGAGTATTGGTTTAATATTTTGGACGATTTTGCTATTTGGATATATTGCTATAAAAAGAAATAAAAGAATTCTTTTATATTCGTTTTTACCGATTATGGGAATATGGTTAACAATGATGATAGCATCACCAGTATATTCGGAATATAGATATGTTTATTGTGCTTTTACAACATTACCATTACTAATAGTACTCCCTTATTTAAAAGAAAATAGTAAAAAAGTTAACTAAATTTTTATTTTGTGCTGTGAAGACTATAAAATAATAGTAAATATTTGTATTTTATGTTAGTATAAGCAACAGGTGGGTTTTATGGATAAAGATTTAACGATAATTATTCCAACATATAATGATTCGTTAGATAGTATTAAAGCTTCTCTAGATTCGATTAATAATCAAGAAGACTGTGATCTATCTAAACTAGAGATAATAATTGTCGATGATTGTTCTACAAGCTTAATTTATTGGAACAGCGTAATAAGACATTATAAAAATCTAGACATAAAAATACTTTTTCAAGAAGAAAATAAAGGTCCAGGTATTGCAAGGCAAATAGGATTAGATAATTCTTCTGGCGCATACGTATTTTTTCTTGATTGTGGAGATTATATTCCTGATAAAAAAACAATAAACGAATTTGAAAATGATAAAAAAAGAAAAGAAGACATAATTGCCTTTAAATTATATGATGAAGAAGCAAGAACAAATAGAGTTTCTTTTCAACTTTATAATTCCTTTATCTTTGGAATTTTTATAAAAAAAGAATTCTTAGAAAAAAATAATATTAGATTTTCAAATGTTTTAAGATGGGAAGAAGATTCTTATTTTGAAGAGTTAATAAGATACTATAATCCTGAAGTGTTTTCAACTTGTAAAACTGGATATCTATACAAAAATAATCCTAACTCGATAACAAGAAAAAATGAGCATGAATATGGAAAAGAATGTCTAGGTTATAGTGCAATGGTTATCAAAAGCCTTTTATTGTGTTCTTTTTATAGAAAAGAAGAATCCCATTTTTGCGCAGCAAGAGAAATAACAGATATACTTGCTATATGTTATAGAAAGTTCTACAATGACTTATTTATTAATCAAAAAATTGACGAAAGAGAATGCAAAATACTCGATTTACTAAGAATTTTATTAGAAGAAAATAAAGAATGGATAAATATAGAAGTAGTATCAAAACAATTACTTATTGATGTTATAAAGAAAAATAGGACTCTTTTTACACATAATAAAGTTCCATTTGATAAAATTGATGAATTTTTTAATATTATATTTAGAAGTGAAAATCTATTTGGTAATTACAATATTGATGGGACAAACATATCTTATAATGAATTAATAAGAATAAAAAATAGAAAAGATAAGAAAACACTTTCTAAAATTAATGATTTGCTACTTCAAAGAAAAATGCAATAATTTTCTAATAAGTAAAATAAATTAAACTTTTACATAGATTGTAGTAAAATTTGAATTTTATAAAAAAAAGACTTAAAAAGTCTTAAATAATATTTCTAATAATTCCAAATAAAATAGTAATAATTAATAAAGGTATTGTTAAATATTTAATTAGTTTGGATTCTTTATTTTTTTCAAAAATAAAATTATATACTGAATACACATAATATACAAAAAATAATGGTAAAAGAATAAATACTAACCTATTGTAATAAAATGCCTTTTTAAAATCAAATTCTAATATTGAAAATAAACATCTAGTTATTCCACAACCTGGACACAAATAAGATGTAAAATGATTGATGGGACACTCGATAGAAAAACCAAATTCTTTATTTAAAAAATAATATCCAATTAATAAGATAAAGAGTAATATATCTGTATATATTACTCTTAATAATTTTTTCTTGTTTAACATTATTGATTTGTTGCAAATTTGTTAATATCTGATTGAGCTAAACAATAAACAACAATTCCTAAACCAAAAAATGATAAAACTAAATATAAAACTGAATTATCACCTACAGAAACATTATTTCTTTGTCCAGCCTCATTCATCTTTTTACCTAATTTATAAGCCCAATAGAAATTATAAATTCCACAAGTTAATATTATATATAAAAATGATAAACCACCAGAAGCTGTCTTTTCACTATATGCTAAATTATTAGAATCATCAGTTAGATTAATAAACCAAATAATACCATAGATTCCACAAGTTAGAATACTAAGAATTACTGTCATAGCAACATCACGTTTCTTAATGAAAGGTCTATTTCCATTAGGCGCATATCCCATATTTGGTTGTTGATATCCATTGTTAGGTTGTTGATATCCCATATTTGGCTGTTGATAATTTTGGTTATTTCCTCCCATATTATTATTTAATTGAGTCCCACAATTTGGACAATTGTTCATCCCTGGTTGAACTTGAGTCCCACAATTTGGACAATTATACATATAAACTCACTCCTCTACTATATGTCAATTATAGATTAATTAATTCGAAATTACAATATTTAGAACACATTTTTTTAATTAATTCTACCCCATATTGTTATTACGTTGACATTTATAATTGATTGCAATATTAAGTTATATATTTTATTTGTTAAAGCACAGAACCCTATAATCAAGTGGTCGGCTTAATAACTGATGATAAGTTTAGACTTAATAACTAATAAATGCTAAAATAGTAAATAAGAAAAAACACTTACATATCTTTCAAGAAGAAAAAAGCGTAATCATTGCGAAAATAATATAATACAAAGTTTTAAATTATGTAAAAAAGGTGTTATCAATAATAAAAGGAGATTATAATGAAAAAACTAAGCGATTTTAAAGATTTTCAATCATTATGTAGAGAACGTATTATATTACAAAGGAATAATATTAATAGTACTCGTGAATATGAATTAAACAATTTAATAAATTATATTTTTTCTCAAAAAGAAACAAATGAATATTGGATACATCACATAATAGAGTATTTAAATTTCAATGAAAAAAATTATAACATTAAAGAACCAATATTAATAAATAAAGGAATAAAGGAAAATACATCTTCCTTATTAATACTCTCAAATGATTTAGAAGTACCTACATTAACATCCGAAGATATTTTAAATATGAGGTTAGGTTTTTCTATACCAAATTACATTATATACGATTATGAAATTGATCCTAATGAAGATTTACAAGATTATTATAATAAGTTAAGAACACTAAGAGAAGTTCTTCAATCAATTGGATTACCATGTTCAGCTAAATTCTTTTTGAGTGAAGAGATAATGTCAAAATTAAAAATGAAAGAGCAAAAAAGTGATAAAAGAAAAAAACTTAAATTGATTAAGAAAAATAGTGAAGCATAGTAATTGTAGATTAATTTAAAAAAGAACTGTCAATGCATTTTATATTAAGATACCTTCTAAGAAAAATTTTATGTTACAATAATATAGTAAGAGGTTAGTATGATATTAGCAACAAATAATAAGGGAAAATTAAAAGAACTTAAGTCTATTTTTGGTAATGTATTTGAAGAAATAAAAAGCTTAAGTGAATCAGGAGTTAACATTGTATTTGATGAAAGTGAAAGCACATTCTATGGAAATGCTCTTAAAAAAGCTAAAGAAATATATAATATTGTAAAAGAGCCTGTTATAGCAGATGACTCAGGATTATGTATAAATAAATTAGATGGTTTTCCTGGAGTATTAACCCATAGATTCTTAGGAGAAAATGCAAAAGATGAAGAAATAAATAATGCTTTAATTGATAAAGTAAAAAACTTACAAGATAAATCAGCTAAAGTAGTGTGTACTCTTGTCTACTATGATGGAAATAATATAGTTGCAGGAAATGGTATTATTAATGGAAAAATAACAACAAGTCCTCGGGGTACAAACGGATTTGGATTTGATCCTATTTTTGAGTTAGAAAACAATAAAACATTGGCAGAACTTGAAAGTGACGAAAAAAATAAAATAAGTGCAAGATACTTAGCAAGTATAGATTTAGCAAATAAATTGAAGGAGATTCTATGATATACCCAAGTTTTTTAAAAGAAAAAGACACAATCGGAGTTCCAGCACCATCTAAAGGAGCAAATGATGAATTAAAAAGAAATAGAATAAAAAATGCAGTAAAAAGAGTTGAGTCTTTAGGATATAATGTAGTGCTATCTAAAAATGCGTTTAAAAATAACGTTGGAAGAAGTGCCACGAAAGAAGAAAGAGCTAAAGAATTTAATGAAATGCTAAAAGATAAAAACATTAATATGATTATTGCATTAAATGGTGGTGAGTTCCTAGTAGAAATGTTACCATATGTTAATTTTGATTTTATTAAAGAGAGTCCTAAATATGTGTGTGGTTTTTCAGATCCAACAGGACTATTATTTCCAATAACTACAAAATACGATGTTGCAACGATTTATGGCTCAAACTTTAGCTCTTTAGGAGCAGAAAAACTATTACAAAGTGATAAAGATTTCCTTGATATTATAAAAGGAAATTTAGTAACTGAAAATAGTAGTGAATTATATGAAGAAGTTCCAATAGAAAGAGTAACTGGACTTGAATGCAGCAATCTTACAGAAAAAGTATATTGGAAAACATTAGATAATAAAGAGGTAAACATAAAAGGAAGAATAATAGGGGGATGCTTTGATATTATTTCAGAACTAGCAGGGACAAAATACGATGGAACTAAAGATTTTAATGAAAAATATAAAGATGACGGGATAATCTGGTACTTTGATAACTGTGAGTTAAGTATGGAAGAAACAATAAGAACATTGTGGAAATTAAATGAGCTAGAATATTTTAAATACACAAAATGTATAATCTTTGGAAGATTTGGATCAACTAAGACATATTTCGATTACGATGTAAAATCTTGTTTAGAAGATAGTGTAATAAGTAACTTAGGAATCAAAATTATATACGATGCTGATATTTCACATAAAGCACCATGCTTAACAATAATTAATGGTGCATTTGCAACAATTAAAGTAAAAAATGGAAAGGGTTCAATTTGTTTTGAATTGAAGTAATTGGTAAAATGAGAACAGTAGTAATTACAGGTAGTGCAAGAGGTTTTGGTTATGAAATGTTAAAACTTTTCTATAAGAAAAATTACAATGTAGTAATGTGTGATGTAAATAGCGAAGCTTTAGAAATTGCTAAAGAAAATCTATCTAAGGAAAAAGGAAATGGAAAAATCTTATCTTATGTATGTGATATTACAAATGAAGAAAGTGTAAAAAAATTAATTGAAAGCACAATTAAGGAGTTCAAAACAATCGATATATGGATTAATAATGCAGGAGTTAATCAACCTATGAAAGCAATATGGGAACTAGAAACAAAGGATATCGAAAGACTTATTGATATCGATTTGAAAGGAACTATAATCTGTTCAAAAAATATTATGAAGGTTATGATTAACCAACATTGTGGACAAATATATAATGTTGAAGGATATGGTTCAGATAATGCAACAATGCTAGGACTTTCAATATATGGGACAAGTAAAAGAGCAGTGACATATTTTACTGAGGCCCTTGCTAAAGAAACTAAAGAAGCAAAAACAAATGTATTTGTTGGTAAAATTACTCCTGGAATTATGATTACTAATTTTGTTAATACATCACTAGGAGATGGGGAAAAAATAAATTTAAGTGAAAAAACAAAAAATGTTTATAATATTTTAGGTGATAGACCAGAAACAATTGCTAAATTTATGGTAGATAAAATTGATAAAAATAAAAAAAATAATGTTAAGTTCGTGTGGTTAACTAAAAGAAGAGCTTGTGGAAGATTTATTAAGGCGATGTTTGGGAAAAAGAATAATTACTTTGAAAATAAATAATTAACATTATAAAAAAATACAATAAGATACGAGGTATATATGAAGCTAAGTATTATAACACCTTATTACAAAACGTATGAGTATACAAAGCGTCTTGCAGAGCACTTAACACCACAATTAACAGATGAAGTAGAGTGGATCATTATTGATGACGGATGTAATGAAAGAAGACTAGATGATATAAACGCAAAAGTAATTCATTTAAGTAACAATAGTGGAAATGCTAGCACCCCAAGAAATTTAGGGCTTTTCTATGCTAAAGGGGAATATATAGCATTTATAGACTCAGATGATGATATTACTGATATATATGTTGATAAAATTTTAGACAAAATAAAAGAAGAATTTGATTACTGTTATATTTCATGGAAGTGTAGTAATGGCTATACTTGCATTATCAATGATAAACCACCAGATTGGAATACGGTAGTATGGAATTGTGTGTTTAATAGAAAAGTAATTGGAAATGAAAAATTTAATCCTACAATTAATTATGGAGAAGATAAAGATTTTCTAATGAGATTAAAAGATGGAGTAAAAACAAATATACCAGATATTTTATATATTTATAATATTAGAAGCGATAGCATTACAAAACGATTTGGTGGACAGGAAATAAAAAGGAAAAGACCTGTTGAAAAGCTTTTAATAGAGAAGAAGTTAGAGGAAGAAGTGTATCTATGAAATTAAGTATTATAACACCATATTACAAGTCTTATGAATTAACAAAACGCCTTGCAGAACATTTAGAGCCACAATTGACGGATGATATTGAATGGATAATTGTAGATGATGGGTGTAATGAAAGAAGACTAGACGATATAAAAGCTAAAGTAGTTCATTTGTCTTACAATAGTGGAAATGCAAGTGTTCCAAGAAATTTAGGCCTTTTCTATGCCAAGGGTGATTACATAACATTTATAGACTCAGATGATGATGTTTTGGAAAATTACATAAAAAGAATAATGGAGAAAATAGAAGAGGGATTCGATTATTGCTATCTTTCTTGGAAATACAGTAACGGTGAAATAAAAATAAATAGTAAAGAAACATTTTGGAACTATACAGTATGGGCTGTTGTCTACCGAAAAGAAATGATAGAAGGTATGAAGTTTGATGAGGCAATAAATTATAGTGAAGATGTAATCTTTAATAAAAAATTGAAACCTGGAAAAGAAACATTTATCGATGAACCAATTTATGTTTATAACTTTAAAGCATTAGATCATTGTCTAAGTAATAGATTCGGCCCAAAGAAAGAAAAACACACTAAAAGAATAATACGTTCAAATATTATTGTAAAAAGGGATCAAAATGACTAATATAATTGTAGCAATCGGTGGAAAAAACCACACTAAATTACAAAATTATGAAGATATATTAAAACTTAAACCAGATTCTATTGATAAAGAAATAGTAAGGCTAACAGAAAAAAATAGTCCTAATTTTTTGTTTTTAGGTCATGCAAATCCTAGTGAAGAACAAAGAAATTTTGAAATTGTAAAATCCGTTTATTCAAAGTTAAACTGCAATTGTAAAATTTTAAAAACAAATGAATTAAGAGATGAGGATAAAGTAAATAACTTAATTGGATTATCGGACATAATTTACGTTGGTGGAGGAAACACCATCAATATGATAAGGTTGTGGAAAAAAACTAAATTTGATGAAGTATTAAAGAAATCTTGGCAAAGCGGGAAAGTAATGTGTGGTGTATCAGCTGGTGCTGGATGTTGGTTTAAAGAATGCACTAGTGACTCTTTAAAAATATTATATGGTAGTGATCAACCATATATAGGAGTAAGATGTTTAGGTATAATGAATTATTTATTTACCCCGCACTGTAATGAAAAAGAAAGGTTAGATGAAGTAAAGAATATCTTAAAAGATAATAACTTAATTGGAATTGCAGTATCTAATGAAGCAGCAATAGAAATAATTGATGATAAACTAAAATTAATTCAAAATGAAAATAGCGAAAAAAATGAAAAGCCTTTCTCTTTAATTTCGTATTGGAAAGACAACAGTTATTTTGAAAGGTATTTAGAAAAAGATAAAGTAGAATATCTAAATGAAATAAATAAGTAAATTATCATAATTTAACCATAATTTCGTAGTAAAGTTATTTGAAGTAAAGGAGGATAATATGGAGTTATTAATATATGGATTAGCTATTCTTTCTTTGTTAATTACTTTAGGAGCACAAGCTTTTATTTCTTCGAGTTATAGCAAATATTCTAAAGTAAAAAGTCAAAAAGGATATACAGGGAAAGAAGTAGCAAGAATAATACTTGATAAACATGGGTTAACTGATATCAAAGTAGAAGAAACTGGAGGGTATTTATCAGATCACTACGATCCAACTAAAAGAGTTATAAGACTTTCAAAAAATATATATAATGATGCTTCAGTAGCTTCAGTAGCAGTTGCTTGCCATGAATGTGGACATGCAATTCAAGATAAGGAAGGATATTCATTTTTAAGAATAAGGAGTATGCTAGTACCAGTTGTAAATTTATGTTCATATGCTGGTTATTTTGCAATATTACTAGGAAGCATAATGAGTATGCTTGGGTTAATATGGATAGGTATAATAGCAGAAATGGTAATATTACTTTTTCAATTAATAACATTGCCAGTTGAATTTAATGCCTCAAGAAGAGGACTAAACGAAGTGAAAAAGGAAATGTTTTTAACAAATGATGAATATCAAGGTGGAAAAGTTATGCTAACATCAGCTGCCCTAACTTATGTAGCAAGCCTTGCAACAACAATAATACAAGTTTTAAGATTAATATTAATATTTGGAAGAAGTGATGATTAAAATGGACTTAAATGAAAGAAATCAAAATATGAGAAATTTTTTTAATAACAAGATAGATACATACGATGATGTTCACGAACAATTTTTAAGAACGAAAAATGCTCTTGCAGACTCATTAAGAGAAAGTGATATGGAAATACTAGATTTAGGTGCAGGTACTGGGCTTGAATTAATTCACTTGTTTGAAATTAAGCCAAACGCACACATAACAGCAATAGATATTTCTGAAAAAATGCTAGAAAAGTTAAAGGAAAGACCATTTAAAGATAGAGTGCAAATTATTTCTGGAGATTTTTTTGAAGTAGACTTTGGAAATAATTATGATGCCGTAATATCTACATCTGCATTACATCACTTTAATAGAGAAGATAAAATAAAGTTATATAAAAAAATATATGATTCTTTAAAAGAAGATGGTATATTTATAAATTCTGATAAGATAGCAAGCTCAACAGAAGAAGA
Organism: uncultured Clostridium sp.; assembly: GCA_902493795.1. Taxonomy (GTDB): domain Bacteria; phylum Bacillota_I; class Bacilli_A; order RF39; family UBA660; genus RUG13868. Next base: position 31,876 of record CABUQZ010000011.1, on the reverse strand, counting down.
ACAAAAATTACTAGAAGATTATTACAAATTTAAAGACGTACGCCCACATTGTGATACTCCTCTTTCTCTTGATTCAGAGGAGCATATATTAAGAGAAGTTAATTATAAAGAGATAGAAGTTAAACCTGTAGATAAAGATAATTATCGACTAATAATAGCAAGAAAGTGATTTACACACTTTCTTGTTTCTTTAATTGACATAGATAATTTAGTAGGCTAAAATATAATTAAAGATATCATAGGAGAGATGGTTATGTACGATAACGAAGAGGAAATAAAAAGGAAAAGAAGAAATCTATTAATTATAATCGGTGTAGTAGTCCTTTTAATTATATTGTTACTTATATTTTTGTTTACACGAGGATCTGGAAAGAAGAAAACACCAGAACCAGCCAAGAAAAATCTTGAATGTAAGCTTGAGGTAAAAAATGGAATAAAACCAAATGCTAATGGAGTTTATTCAGAAAAAGTTGAAGTAGGATTTGCTTCAGTACAAAAAGTATCTGATAAAGCAGAACATGAAGTTAGCTTTGAACGTATAGGAAAAACAGAAAATGATGCTTACAAAAAAGCAAAAAAGAATCAAACTTATAAAATTCAAGCATCTGGAGAATTCCATTTAACAGGTTACGTTGAAGATAAATCAGGTAATAGTGGAACATGTGAAATAGTAGTTAAAGTAAATATTTCTAATCCTGAATGTGAATTGGAAGTAATAAATGGAAAACTAGGAAATAATGATTTTTATACATCTAATGTAGATGTTGGATTTAAATCAATGAGTTCAAATAGTGATACAACAAGTATTGTTAAATATTATATAGAAAAAGAAGCAATAGACCTAGAAACTAATAAAGTTCTAAGAGCTGACCCTCCTAAGGATAATATAGAAAAATACACAGTAACAGAAAACCAAACAACTAGTTTGATAGGATATGTTATTGATTCAAATGGAAACGAAGGAAGCTGTAGTATCACAGTAAAGAAGGATTCAGAAAAACCAAGCTGTAAATTAAAGGTAGTTAGTGGAACATTATCTAATGGTGTGTATAAAGATGAACCAACAGTAGGATTTGAAGAAACAACAGATAGTGTATCAGATGTTGCTGCTAAAGGAGTTGGAATAAGTAAAAATTACTCACAAGAGACATTTACAGTAACTGCAAATGGAACAACAAAAGTATATGGATACGTTAAAGATAATGCTGGAAATGAAAATGTCTGTGCAATTGATATAAAAAGACCAGCGCCATCAACACCAAATCCACCAACACCACCAAGCCCTTCAAAAACATCTAGACCAACATGTACTATAAAGCTTGCTGGAACAAGTACAGGAGGTAATACTTATATTGGACAAGTTCAAGCAATATTAAGTAGTTCAACAACAAACGGAGCTTCAGTAACTCAATATGGAATAGCTGAATCTCAAACGTTAAATGGACAATCAAAAATAAATATAACAAGTGCTGGAAGTCATACAGTATATGGAATGACAAAAGACTCATATGGAAATGTTGGATATTGTAGTTTATCATTTACAATAAAAAATGGAAGATTACTTTCTTCAGTTGCTAAACCAGGTCAATATGTTAACTATGATGCTGGAGTTTGGACAACGACAAGTACAACTGAAAAAAAACAAGATGGATTTACTTGGGGATATACAAGTGGTCAATCAAAAAATAATTCAGGATCTAAGTGCTTTGATCAAGATTACGTAAATGGCATTCAACCACAAAATGGATGGATTGTATTATCTGTAAATAATGGAAAAGTAGTATTAGTACACGCTGGAGTACCAGAATGTATGTATCATGATAAATCATCAGCAAGTGCATTTATCAGTAAACTAAATACACGAGCAAATGAATATTTAAATCGTAATTATGCCGAAAGTGCTTCAGTACTATCTTGTAATAGCCCAGGAATGAATGGATGTCAAGGTACAACAGTTGATAAAACAAATTACAAATTCCATGCAACTGGAAGACATTATTACTTAGCAACTGCTAAACAAGATGGAATGACTATGTGGGGAGTAAGAGCATCTGGATCATTAGCAGGAACTACACTTCGTTCTTATGGAGTAAGACCTGTAGTTGTATTAAAATCAACAATACTTACTACTAGTGGAAATGGTACTCAAAGTAGTCCATGGGTAATTAGTAACAATTAAAAGAGCTATAGTGCTCTTTTTTTCTTGAATAAATTATGTTACAATAAAATAGATTTAAAAAGAAGGTGAAATTGTGGAGATTTATAACACATTGACAAAGAAAACTGAGACATTTACTCCTAATGAAGGAAATACAGTAAGAATGTATACTTGTGGACCTACAGTATATCATTATGCTCATATTGGAAATCTACGTACTTATGTTTTCGAAGATATTTTAGAAAAAGGACTTGAGTATCTTGGATATAATGTTTTAAGAGTTATGAATGTTACTGATGTTGGTCATCTTGAAAATGACTCCGACACTGGTGAGGATAAAATGCAAAAAGGAGCTGAAAGAGAACATAAAACTGTTCAAGAAATTTCAGAGTTTTATGAAAGAGCTTTTTTTGAAGATTGTGCTAAATTAAATATTAGAAAGCCAAGAGTAGTAGAGCGTGCTACTAAACATATAGATACATATATAAAAATGATACAAGTATTACTAGATAGAGGTTATGCTTACCAAGCAAACGGAAATGTATACTTTGATGTTACTAAGGCAAATGATTACTACAAGCTATCAGGAAAAAATCCTGATGAATTATACGTTGGAGTAAGAGATACTGTAGAAGAAGATAAAAGTAAAAGAAATCCAGCTGACTTTGGACTATGGTTTACTGTTTCAAAATTTTCAAATCAAGAAATGAAATGGGATTCACCATGGGGAGTAGGTTATCCAGGATGGCATATAGAGTGTTCAGGAATTTCCTATAAATTCCTAGGAGAATACCTTGATATTCACTGTGGAGGAGTAGACAATATATTTCCTCATCACACTAACGAAATAGCTCAATCTGAGGCTTTTTTGGGACATAAATGGTGTAATTATTGGGTTCATGGAGAACATTTGAATGACAAAACAGGTAAAATGAGTAAATCTAAAGGAGAGTTTTTAACAGTAAGTTTACTAGAATCTAAAGGATATAATCCTCTTGCGTATAGATTCTTCTGTTTAGAAAGTCATTATAGAAACCAATTACTATTTAGCTACGATGCACTAGATAAAGCACAAGCAACATATGATAAATTAAAAAACAAAATAAAAAGACTTGATAGAACACCAGACTTACATGAAAATAAAATAGATTATTATCAAAATAAATTTAAAGATGCGATAGGGAATGATTTAAATACATCATCAATGCTAACTGTTTTATATGATGTGTTAAAAGATAATGAACTAACAGATTTCACAAAATTATATTTGATAGAAGATTTCGATAAAGTACTTTCTCTAGGATTAATAGAAGAGCCTAAGGATCAAATTATTAATGAGGAAACTGAAGCAATGATTTTAAAGAAAATAGAAGAAAGAAATGAAGCAAAGAAGAATAAAGACTTTAAAACAGCAGATAAAATAAGAGATGAGCTATTTGATCGTGGAATTAAATTAATTGATTCAAGAGAAGGAACAACATACGAAATAATATAGGAGAAGTATGGATATAGTATTATTTGTATTATTATTAGCGATAACTTTAGGTATCTACATCTTTATGAATGTTAAAATAAAAAAGTATAAAAACGAAGATATTAAAGCACTTATGTCAGGATTTGAAGTATCAAGAAAAATAATAGATGGATACGATTTAAATAATGTTTATATTACTGAGTCAAGAGATGCTTTATTTAGTCATTATGACCCAGAAAGAAAAGTTATCAGATTATTAAAAGGAGTATTTAATGATACTTCAATTTCAAGTTGCGCAATAGCTTCTTTAACAGCAGCAAACACGATACAAGATAAAAAGAAAGACAGTTTATATTTATTTAGAAAAAAGATGATACCATTTCTTGATATATTGTTATATTTTAGTTACATTGTTATTGCTTGTGGAACACTTTTTGGAAGAATCGACATCATTTTAGTAGGTATTATAATCGATTATTTAATCATATTTTTCCATATGGCAACTTATAAAATAGAATTAGAGGCTGTGGAAATTGCTAAGCAAGAATTAGAAAGAAATAAAATAGTAACCAAAAAGGAAGCCCAAAAAGTATATGAGGTATTACGTGCTATATCTCTTACCTATATAGCTAGTATAATGTTTCCAATAGCAAAATTAGTGAAATTAATAATAGATTATGGTAACAGCAATAAAAACTAGGAGGTAATATGAATAAACTATCAAAAAAATATGGCACTTTTCTACAATTGTTTACTCTTATACTATCTTTAATATGTTTATTTGATTTTACTAATGTATTTGCAACATCAATTGTAAACACAATGACACTAATTTTCATTATGTTTACAATTTTTTTATCATTAAATAACAACAACTCAAAAAAAGTGAAATGGTATCACATTATAATGCCTATATGTGCAATATTATTAGTGTCATTATACTGTATAATACAAGAAAGTATGAATTTTGGAATTATTCTATCATTAATATCTTTAATAGTTATTCCTATTAATTCATTAATTATAGATAATGTAAGAGTAAGTGATAGGTTTTTAGGACTAATAACAATTGTTGTAGGAATTTTTTCTATTTTTAAAATCGGCAATATAGAATCCATTTCAAGTATTTCTCTAGTCCTTCTTCCTTTATCCCTCATTTTAATATTAAGAGAAAAAAATTATATTTTAAATCTCATATATTTAATTTCATCTCTTTCTTTTTTATCTTTTTATATAAGTGAAGAATACATATTAGTGTTATTTACAGTACTAGGACTTCTTTTTTCTTTTATCAAATGTGATAATAAGGAAAATTATTCTGATTACTTATTCATAATAGTTTATTTATTTGGGATTAGTTTAATCGTGTTTCACTATATCGAGTTATCAATTTATTTTTCTTTTTTACTATCTCTAATTGCAATTAAAGGATATAAAAATAAAAAAGTCAGATTGCTATTTACTTCTTATGACTTATCTATTGGAGGAATTGAAACATCCTTAGTAAATTTATTGAATGCAATAGATAAGAATAAATATTCTATAACTTTGTTATTAGAAAAGAAAAAAGGAATATTATTAAATAAAATAGATAAAGAAGTAGAAGTAGAATGCTACAAAGTGTATGATATAAGCCCTAGAATAATAAGCAAGGTTATAAACATAATAAAAAGATTCATATTTTCAACATTTAATTTCAATACTTATGATTTTAGTTGTTGCTATGCGACTTATTCTTACGCTGGAAACAAAATTGCTAAAATTGCTTCCCAAAATTCATCAATATGGGTACATAGTAACTATAGACAAGCTTATTCTAATATAAATGATACATTAGAATTCTTTAATTCTAGAAGAATGAATGATTTTAGAAGAATTATATTTGTCTCTAAAGAATCAGAAAAAGATTATCTTGAGTTATACCCAAAAGATAAGGGAAAAACTCTTGTGTTTAATAATTTGATTGATATAAAAAGTATTTTAAATAAAAAAGATGAAAATGTAAGCTTGGAAAAACCTAAAAACAAAAAGTTATTGGTTTTTGTAGGAAGATTAGATGAAAAATCAAAAAGAATAACTAGAATAATAGATATAGCTAAAAATATTAATAATATTGCTATATGGATTATTGGTGATGGAAAAGATAAAGAAATGTATGAAAAATTAATTAATGATAATAAATTGGAAAAAAAGGTATCAATGCTAGGAAGTATAAAAGAACCTTATAATTATATGAATTTAGCAGATTATATTATATTAACATCAGAGTATGAAGGTTTTCCTGTCATTTATTTAGAAGCGTTAGCATTAGATAAAGAGATAATAACAACTATTCCTGTAAGCGATGATAGTCTAGATTTTAATAAAATAGCACATATTATTAGCAAAGACAATTATGTTGAGGATATCAAAAAGATATTAAATAACAACCAAAACAAAAATAGAAACAGAGCAATAGATATAAATAAAGTTCAATTAAAAAGACTAAATGAATTAGATAAATTATTTAAAGGGGTGATATAATGCCTAAATTTAGTATAATTATACCTGTTTATAATGTTGAAAAATATATTAAAAAATGCCTAGATAGTGTTTTTTCACAAACCTACAAAGATTTTGAAGTAATTGTTGTTAATGATGGAACAAAAGATAAAAGTATGGATATTGTAAAAAAATATAATGTAAAAATAATCAATCAGGTAAATCAAGGATTAAGTGAAGCAAGAAATAATGGCGTAAAAGAGGCCAAAGGCGACTATATTTTATTTTTAGATAGCGATGACTACATAAATAAAGATTTGTTGAAAGAATTAAGCAAAAACGTAGAAAATGACCCTGATTTAATAAGGTTTCAAGTTTGTGATGTGATTGACGATAAAAAAATTAATTATAGTGAAAAAGAATTTTATAATAAAAATGGTATAGAGTCATTTGAACTAATAAGTAAATACCATTATGTTGAACCAGCTTGGTTATATGCCATAAAAAGAAAATATTATATTGATAATCAATTTAAATTTAAAAAAGGTGCATATCACGAAGATTTTGGTTTAATCCCTCTTATTATATATAAGAGTAAAATAGTTAACTCAATTAATTATTGTGGATATAATTATGTAAAAAGAGGAGGAAGTATTATAACAGATCCTTCTTACGAAAAAAAGTTAAAAAAGGTTAATGATATGTTAGATCATTTTGTCTACTTAAAACAAGAAATACAAAAAGTAAATTCAAACAGTTCATATATTATGAGTTTTATAGCAAATAGTGTAATAATGTCTATAACTGACTTAAAAAATAAAGATTACAAAGAGTATAAAAAGAAACTAAAAGATAAAAATGTATTTGATTATGTATTAAGTGATACACTAAAAAGAAAAGCAAAAAAGAAATTTGTAAAAATATCTCCAAAGATTTATTATAAGATTAAAGGAAATAACTAGTTATGAGTAATAATAAAGTAGATATAAGTATTATTGTTCCTGTATATAATACAGAAAAATATTTAAAAAAATGCATTGATTCTTTAGTAAATCAAACGAAAGAAAATATAGAAATTATACTAATTAATGATGGATCAACTGATGAATCAGAAAAAATAATAAAAAGTTATAAAGATAAAAGGATAAAATATTTTAAAAATCAAAATAGTGGAATAGGCAAAACTAGAAATTTTGGAATAGAAAAGTCAAGTGGAAAGTATTTAATGTTTATAGATAGTGATGATTATATATCTAATAATTGTTGCGAAAAATTATATGAAAAAATAGAAAGAGAAAAAGCAGATATAGTGGTTACAGATTATTATAAAGATATAAATGGCAAAATAGAATATTTCAAATTAGAAGATTTTAAATCATCTTCAATCGAGGAAAATACTTGCTTATTGTATTTAATCAATACTGGACCATGTAATAAACTATATAAAAGATCACTTGTAATAGATTGTGGTGCTAAATTTAATGAACAATATAAATATGAAGACACAACATTTGTTATGAAATGTATTAAGTATGCAAAAAAGATATGTAAAATAAATGAGGCATATAGTTATTATTGTATTCATGGTAAGAGTGAAACTACAATAAGAGATGAAAAAGTATTTGATATATTAGAAATATTAAAAATTGTAAGAGGATACTATAGTGATGATACTAAATATAAAAAAGCTATAGATATATTTACAATGGAAATAATAACAAACTACACAATTCAACAAAGATATCAAAAAAATAAAAAAATAAGAAACAAATTTATTGATGAGTGTTTTAGTTTTATGAAAAAGAATATAAAAGATTATAAGAGTAAAAAATATTATCGAAACAAAGGATTTTTGAGAAGAAAGATAGAAAGTAATAGAGTATTAACTAAATTGTATTGCAATATAGCAAGCAAAAAATATTAATAGGAGGATGAATGGAAAAGCTAAAAATAGGATGGAAGTACCAAATTCACAGTTATAAACACGATGGAAGTATACATAGATCGTGGGACGAAGCAGTACTATTGGAGATAAATGATGAATATTTGGTATTTGGAAACAATAGAACCTTAGTGCAAGAATCTGATGGAAGAACCTGGAAAACAAAAGAACCTGCAGTTTTATTTTTCTATAAGGACAGATGGTTTAACGTAATAGGTCAAAAAAAAGCAGATGGAATATATTATTACTGTAATATAGCCTCTCCATATATAATTGAAGATAATACCATTAAATATATAGATTATGATTTGGATTTAAGAGTATTTAAAGATGGAACATATAAAGTATTAGACAAGAGCGAATATAAATTTCATAAAGAAAAAATGAATTATTCAGATGAGATAGACAAAATTATAAAATCGGAGTTAAATGAGCTTATAATAATGGTTAAGGATAAAAATGGAGCATTTAACAGGGAAAAAATAGTAAAATATTACGAAAAATACGAAAAAACAAGAAAAAGTGTTGACAAAAGTTAATCAATTTGATAATTTATAAAACGTTGACAGCGAGATATGAAAAAAAAACTAATAAAAAAGTAAAAAAGTTGTTGACAATATATATAGAATTTGATATTCTATGGAACGTTGACAGCGAAATGTGCAAGAAACAAAATAAAAAAATAAAAAAGTTGTTGACAACGTAAGAAAGATGTGATAATCTATAAAACGTTGACAGCAAAAAAAAGCACAAATAAAAAAACAAAAAAAAGTTGTTGACAAAGTTTAAAAGATTTGATAATCTATTAAACGTTGACAGCGAAAAGCTGTTGAGAAAGTAATAAAATCAAATAATAAATAATATTTAGATATTTCAAAAAAAGAAATAAAAAAATATTAAAAAAGTGTTGACTTTTAAATAAAAATTTGATATATTACTTATGCACTGCAAAAGTGCAAAATGATCTTTGAAAACTAAGCAAAACGTCAAAACATTTAAGTCAGGAAATAAAATAATAAACAATCAAACTTAATAAATTTTTTTGGAGAGTTTGATCCTGGCTCAGGATGAACGCTGGCGGCATGCCTAAGACATGCAAGTCGTACGAGGTGGCCCCTTGAGTTCTGTACTTGTACAAAACGATTGGGATTCCCACCTAGTGGCGAAAGGGTGAGTAACACGTGGGTTATCTACCTCAGAGACTGGGATAACTATTGGAAACGATAGCTAATACCGGATGATATATAAAATGATTCGTTATTTTATAGTAAAAGGAGCCTTTAAAGCTTTACTTTGAGATGAGCCTGCGACGTATTAGCTAGTTGGTAAGGTAATGGCTTACCAAGGCGACGATGCGTAGCCGACCTGAGAGGGTGATCGGCCACATTGGGACTGAGACACGGCCCAAACTCCTACGGGAGACAGCAGTTAGGGATATTCGTCAATGGGGGAAACCCTGAACGAGCAATGCCGCGTGAGTGATGACAGTTCTTTGGATTGTAAAACTCTGTTGTTAGGGAAGAACGACTCGTATAGGAAATGATACGAGAGTGACAGTACCTTTCAAGAAAGCTCCGGCTAACTACGTGCCAGCAGCCGCGGTAATACGTAGGGAGCGAGCGTTATCCGGATTTATTGGGTGTAAAGGGTGCGTAGGCGGTTTATTAAGTCTAAGGTCTAAGTCCGAAGCTTAACTTCGGTTCGCCTTAGAAACTGATTTTCTAGAGTATGGTAGAGGCAAGTGGAATTTCTAGTGTAGCGGTAAAATGCGTAGATATTAGAAGGAACACCAGTGGCGAAGGCGGCTTGCTGGGCCATTACTGACGCTGAAGCACGAAAGCGTGGGGAGCAAATAGGATTAGATACCCTAGTAGTCCACGCCGTAAACGATGGATACTAAGTGTCGGGCAACCGGTGCTGAAGTTAACACATTAAGTATCCCACCTGAGTAGTACGGCCGCAAGGCTGAAACTTAAAGGAATTGACGGGCACCCGCACAAGCGGTGGAGCATGCTGTTTAATTCGACGATACGCGAAAAACCTTACCTAGATTTGACATCCCGTTGACCGTTCTAGAAATAGAACTTTCCCTTCGGGGACAGCGGTGACAGGTGGTGCATGGTTGTCGTCAGCTCGTGTCGTGAGATGTTCGGTTAAGTCCGATAACGAGCGCAACCCTTATCCTTAATTGCTAACATTAAGTTGAGAACCTTAAGGAGACTATCGGTGATAAACCGGAGGAAGGTGGGGATGACGTCAAATCATCATGCCCCTTACATCTAGGGCTACAGGCGTGCTACAATGGCCAGTATAATGAGAAGCAATACCGTGAGGTGGAGCAAATCTTCAAAACTGGTCCCAGTTCGGACTGGAGTCTGCAACTCGACTCCACGAAGTTGGAATCGCTAGTAATCCCAAATCAGAATGTTGGGGTGAATACGTTCCCGGGTGTTGTACACACCGCCCGTCACGCCATGGGAGTTAGTAATACCCGAAGCTGGTAGCCTAACCAAGATTTATTTTGGAGGGGGCCATCGAAGGTAGGATTAGCGACTGGGGTGAAGTCGTAACAAGGTATCCCTACGGGAACGTGGGGATGGATCACCTCCTTTCTAAGGAGTTAAATTCCTAAATCTGACTGAATGATATGTTTTGCTTGGTTTTGAGAGATCATTTGATTTCTCAGAAATAGTTCTTTGAAAACTAGATAATGTGTGTTGTATTTTTCCAAACGAGCGGAAGATACAACGATGTAATTTAGTTATTATTTTCTAAATAACTAAATATTAAGATCTCATCAAATAGGATATAATATATCTTAACAAATGGTGGTTAAATTGCTAAGGGCGCATGGTGAATGCCTTGGCACTAGAAGCTGATGAAGGACGTGACGAACAACGATATGCTTCGGGGAGCTGTAAGTAGCTTTGATCCGGAGATTTCCGAATGGGGGAACCTGTTACTAGTTATGTGGTAACGACATATAATGAATACATAGTTATATGATCAGCAACTCTGGGAACTGAAACATCTTAGTACCAGAAGGAAAAGAAAGAAATTTCGATTCTCCTAGTAGTGGCGAGCGAAAAGAGAATAGCCCAAACCAGATTTATCTGGGGTTGTAGGATCTTTATATAAGAGTTACAAAATTTAATTATAGTCGAATTAGTTGGGAAGCTAAATCATAGAAGGTGACAATCCTGTAGACGAAATAGTTAAATCTCTTTAAGAATTCCTGAGTAGGACGGGACACGTGTAATCCTGTCTGAATCTACGGAGCCCATTCCGTAAGGCTAAATACTCTCTAGTGACCGATAGTGAACAAGTACCGTGAGGGAAAGGTGAAAAGAACCCCGGAAGGGGAGTGAAATAGAATACTGAAACCATGTGCTTACAAAAAGTCAAAGCCCGTTAATGGGTAATGGCGTGCCTTTTGCAGAATGAACCGGCGAGTTATTGTTGCATGCAAGGTTAAGTAGAAGATACGGAGCCGAAGTGAAAGCGAGCCTTAATAGGGCGATTAAGTATGCAGTAATAGACCCGAAACTGAGTGATCTAGCCTTGAGCAGGTTGAAATTTAGGTAAAACTGAATGGAGGACCGAACCGATATACCCGGAAACGTGTACGGATGACTTGAGGCTAGCGGTGAAATTCCAATCGAACTCAGATATAGCTGGTTCTCCTCGAAATAGGTTTAGGCCTAGCCTTGTGGTTAGCGCTATAGAGGTAGAGCACTGAATATGTGAGGGCCCCATCTAGGGGTACCAAATGTAATCAAACTCCGAATGCTATAGTTGTATACACAGGAGTCAGTGTATGGGTGATAACGTCCATACGCGAAAGGAAAAGAATCCAGACCGCCAACTAAGGTCCCAAAATTTATGCTAAGTGGGAAAGGATGTGGAGTTGTCAAAACAGCTAGGAGGTTGGCTCAGAAGCAGCCATCCTTTAAAGAGTGCGTAATAGCTCACTAGTCGAGTGACACTGCGCCGAAGATGTACCGGGGCTAAGCATAATACCGAAGTTGCGGATTATAGTTTTACTATAATGGTAGAGGAGCGTTCTAATTGCGGTGAAGTCAGATCGAAAGGACTGGTGGAGCGATTAGAAGTGAGAATGCCGGTGTGAGTAGCGCAAGATGTGTGAGAATCACATCCACCGTTTGCCTAAGGTTTCCTGGGCCAGGTTCGTCCTCCCAGGGTTAGTCAGGACCTAAGATAAGGCCGAGAGGCGTAGTCGATGGACAACAGGTTGATATTCCTGTACTACTTATATAACTGATGGAATGACGGAGAAGGATAACAGAAGCCAGTTATTGGATTCTGGTTTAAGTACAAAGGCTTATGAATTGGAAAATCCGTTTATAATTAAGCTGAAGTATGATGACGTGTTATCGAAGGATAATTGAAGTTCTGTGACTCCATGCTTCCAAGAAAAGTTTCTAAAGATATTATATAAGTACCTGTACCGAGAACCGACACAGGTGGGCAAGGAGAGTATCCTAAGGTGAGCGAGAGAATTATGGTTAAGGAACTCGGCAAAATGACCCCGTAACTTCGGGAGAAGGGGTGGTCTAGCGATAGACCCGCAGTAAATAGGCCCAGGCGACTGTTTACCAAAAACACAGCTCTCTGCTAAGTCGTAAGACGATGTATAGGGGGTGACACCTGCCCAGTGCTGGAAGGTTAATAGGATGGCTCAGATATGACGCAAGTCGATAATATCAAAGGTCAGAATTGAAGCCCCAGTGAACGGCGGCCGTAACTATAACGGTCCTAAGGTAGCGAAATTCCTTGTCAGGTAAGTTCTGACCCGCACGAAAGGTGTAACGATCTGGGTACTGTCTCAACCATAAGCTCGGTGAAATCTTAATACCTGTGAAAATGCAGGTTACCCGCAACAGGACGGAAAGACCCCATGGAGCTTTACTGTAGCTTGATATTGAGATTCGGAATGTTATGTAGAGGATAGGTGGGAGACTATGAGACTAGGGCGTCAGTTCTAGTGGAGTCAACATTGGAATACCACCCTTAATATTTTGAATTTCTAACTTGATTCCGTGATCCGGAATGAGGACAGTGTCTGGTGGGCAGTTTGACTGGGGCGGTCGCCTCCCAAAAAGTAACGGAGGCGCCCAATGGTTCCCTCAGAATGGTTGGAAATCATTCATAGAGCGTAAAGGTATAAGGGAGCTTGACTGCGAGACATACAAGTCGAGCAGATACGAAAGTAGGGCTTAGTGATCAGGCGATTCAGAATGGAATGGTCGTCGCTTAACGGATAAAAGTTACCCTGGGGATAACAGGCTGATACCACCCAATAGTTCACATAGACGGTGGTGTTTGGCACCTCGATGTCGGCTCGTCACATCCTGGAGGTGAAGTCGCTTCCAAGGGTTGGGCTGTTCGCCCATTAAAGTGGCACGCGAGCTGGGTTCAGAACGTCGTGAGACAGTTCGGTCCCTATCCGTTGTGGGCGTAGGAAAATTGAGGAGAGCTATCCTTAGTACGAGAGGACCGGGATGGAACTACCTCTGGTGTATCTGTTGTAACGCCAGTTGCAGTGCAGAGTAGCTATGTAGTAAAGGATAACCGCTGAAAGCATCTAAGCGGGAAGCCAACTTCAAGATGAGTTTTCCCATTTTTTATAAAGTAAGATCCCTGATAGACTATCAGGTTGATAGGTTGGAGATGGAAGCATAGTAATATGTTGAGTTGACCAATACTAATAGATCGAGGATTTAATCATATTTGTTATTATTTGATTAGATCTAAATAACACATTATCTAAGTTTTCAGAGAATTATTTCTCTAATATTTATTGGTAACGATAGCTAAGAGGATACACCTGTTCCCATACCGAACACAGAAGTTAAGCTCTTAAACGCCGACGATAGTGAATGCTAAAATAGGAAGTTGCCAATATTTTTTTTTGTTTAAATATCCACATTTTGTGGATTTTTTTATTGTATATATTTGATTAAAATTTGACATATTTAGCAATCAAGATATTGAATAATATAATTTATATTTGCTATAATAGTTTTGGTGATTAGAATGGAATATAAAATAACAACAAGAGATGAAAGAGACACAATAAATTTAGCTCAAAATCTCGAATCTGAAAAATTTGAAAATATGATTATATGCTTAGAAGGGGATCTTGGAAGCGGTAAAACTATTTTTACCAAAGGATTTGCTCAAGCATTAAGTATAGATGAAAATATTACTTCTCCTACATTTAACATTATAAAAGAATACTTAAGTGGAGAAATGCCTTTATATCATATGGATGTTTACCGTCTAGATGGTAAAGCTGATGAAATAGGATTAGAAGATTATTTTACCAAAGGTGGAATAGTTGTCATTGAATGGGCTGATCTTATAAAGAGTTATTTGCCTGAAGAACGACTTGATATAAAGTTTAAAATTGTTGATGAAGAGACAAGGGTTTTAACCTTTATACCACACGGACAACAATACGAAGAAATATGTGAGGCAATACTATGAAGATTTTGTATCTAGATACAACTTCTAGTTATTTATATACTGCAATTTTAGAAGATAACAATATAATTGCTGAGATAAAAGAGGAGCTTGGTAATAATTTATCTTCATATACTCTTCCTAGAATTCAAGAAATGATGTATGTGAAAGGTATATCTGTTGATGATATAAAAAAGATTATTTGTGTGAATGGACCAGGATCTTTTACAGGAATAAGAATCGGCTTAACCATTGCAAAAGTATTAGCTTGGACTAAAAATATACCAATTATACCAATATCAAGTTTAGAAGCTATGGCTTTATCAGCTGATGGAAATTATGACTTTATTGTTCCTGCAATTGATGCAAGAAGAAATTATCTATATGCATCAATTTATGATACTAAAAACAAAGATTTCGTTATGCACGAAAAACACGTATTGTCTGATACGCTTAACATTGCTCTTGATAGTCTAGTTGGATCTATTTGTTATATTACAAACAATCAAATAAATGCAAACTATGACGTTCAACCATACGAACCTAAAATTGATAAAATTGTTAATGAAGTAAAAGATAGAGAGCCAGTTAATCCACATTCAATCGATGCAAATTATCTAAAATTAACAGAAGCTGAGGAAAATAAATTAAATGAGGAAAATTAATGTTTAAAGATATTAATGCAAGTGACAATTTATTAATTCAGTCATTAGAGTCTACTTTTTATGAAAAATTTAAACAAAACAAAATCAAAAACGATTTTGAGCAAAATATTTTTTCAAAATACTTTATTTATATGGAAAAAAGTAATATAATAGGCTTCATAAATTATTATGACATGTATGAAAGATTTGAATTGTCATATATCGAAGTAAAAGAAGAATATCGAAATCAAAAAATTGGATCTAAATTAATAGAACATTTAATAGAAATAGCTCAAAGTAAAGATGTTGATAATATTACTTTAGAGGTAAATATTAACAATATATATGCAATAAAACTATATGAAAAATATGGTTTTAAGAAAGTAGCAATCAGAAAAGGTTACTATGACGGAATTGATGGTTACTTAATGGAAAGAAAGATGATGTAAATGAAGGATACATATATACTTTCAATTGAAAGTAGTTGTGATGAGACAAGTTGCTCAATTATAAAAAATGGTTGTGTTGATATAGCAACAGTTATATTGTCACAAATTGATATTCATACAAATTTTGGAGGAGTTGTTCCTGAAATTGCAAGTCGTCATCATTTGAAAAACATTACTATGGTAATAGAAGAATGTCTTACTAAAGCTAAAATGAAAGTTGAGGATGTAGACGCTATTGCAGTGACATATGGACCAGGTTTAATTGGATCATTACTAGTTGGTGTGGAAGCAGCTAAGGCTTTAGCATTCATTTATAATAAACCTCTAGTTCCTGTTAATCATATGGCAGGGCATATATACGCAAATAACCTTAATAAGAAGATGGAATATCCATTAATCGCACTTGTAATTAGTGGTGGACATACAGAATTGATCTATATGAAAGATGAGTATGAATTTGAAAAATTAGGTGGTACTCTTGATGATGCTATTGGTGAAAGCTATGATAAAGTTGCAAGAGTATTGGGAATAGGATATCCAGGTGGTCCAGCAATAGATAGATTAGCTCAGAAAGGAAAACATAGTTATGAACTTCCAGTTCCACTAAATGATTCAAGTTATAATTTTAGTTTTAGTGGATTAAAAAGCGCAGTAATAAACCTTGCTCATAACTTTGAGCAAAGAGGAATAGAATTAAACAAGGAAGATTTAGCTACAACATTTCAGGATGTAGTAGTTGAAACAGTGTGTAAAAAAACCCTAAAGGCTTTAAAAGATAAAAATGTTAAAAGATTAATAATTGCTGGAGGAGTAGCAGCTAACAGTTCCTTAAGAGAAGCATTAAAAAAAGAATGTGAAAAAAACGGAATAGATTGTAGTTATCCAGAATTAAGATATTGCACTGATAATGCTGCAATGATTGGTGCTGCAGGTTATTTTGCATATAAAAGAGGAATAAGAGCAGACTTAAATTTAAACGCAAAATCAAGTATTGATTTAGCATAGGAGGTATGGTTATGGATGAGAGTAAAGTAACTACTAAAAAATCAAATAATTTAAAGAATAAAAAAGCAGTCGCTAAAGCTTTATCCAAAACTAGTACACCAAAATCTAAAGTTTCTGCTGCTAAAAAGAAAAAAACAGTTACAAAGAAGAAAGAAAATAGTGTTAAAGCATCCTTAGAAGAAAGAAAAGTATTAGAAACACCAGAAAGAAAAGAAACAGAGAAAAAAGAATTAAAATCAAACAAACAACTTTTAAATAAAAAAGTAAAAAATGAAAATAATAAGTTAAAAGAAACTACTAATAAAAAATTAGAGTCAAAATCAAAAAAAGAAGTAAAACTTAAAGAAAAGAAGAATAGTAAAAAGAAAGAAGAACCTAAAACAAAACTTGTTCTACCAAAGGAATGGCAAGCACTAAACGAAAAAAAAGAAAAAGAAAATGAAGTAAATTCTTCTTATACGCTAACTGGTAAACTTAAAAAATCTATTTTTGAAGAAGTTGATGAAGAAACATATAGTCTTCAAAAGAAGAAAGAGAAAGAAAGTTTTAAAAAGTTTTTACTTGTTGGCTTAATAGTAATAATAATAATATTGTTAGCATTTTATTTACTATTTAAATATAACGAAAATGTAAGAAATCAGGTAAGTTCATATGGAAACTATTTGATTGGAGATAAAGTAAAACTAAAAGACGGATCTATTTGGTATGTTATAGAAGATTCAAAAGATCACGACCCAAAAATAAAGTTATTAAAAGAAAATAATATCGATATTAACTCTGATTCTAAGTATACAGTTGAAGATAAAAGAAAATACAATGGAGAAAATAAGTCTGAGTATAACCCATCAGATGCTCAAGGTGTGGCGAAATATCTTGATGGATATAAAGTTGAGTTAGAAAAGAAAATTGGACCAATAGAAGAGGTAAGTCTTTTGACTTCTAAAGAGTTTGTTAAAATAAGAGAAAGAATGGGATTTGGACAACAATGGAGCACTGCAAACTGGCTTGCTAATAGCAAAATAGGAAATTGGTGGGTAATTTCTTCACCTAAAAACGACAGTGTTTACGTTGTAACAAGTACAGGAGCTTATAGAATAACAAAGGCAAATACAATGAATTTTGTAAGACCAACAATTGTAATTTCTAAGGAAAACGTTGAAAAAGTTGACGTTGCTGTACCAAAAGATCAAGAAAAAAAGTAAAAAAGGGCTAGACAAATCTAGTCTTTTATTGTATATTCCTAAGTGACGTTTTAAATTTGCTTATATTTTAATTTTGCGAACCAAATAATAAAGTTCGCCTTTTTGTGTGTTATAAAGGAGGTTACAATGAATTTACCAGAAAAAGAAATCGAACATGAGAAAGAATATCTTAACCATTGCATCACGATAATAAGAAAAAAAATATCAGATTTAGGACAAGTGCTATACGATAGAGAAGAAAAGGTCCTAGAATTTAAGAAATTTATATGGGATACAAGACATGATATGGATCCTACTGAAATGAAGACGATGATCAACGCCAGTGATTTGGAAGTTACCTTAATGGGATATAAGGGTAATTACTTACAGAAATTATATCGTATTCAAAATAATCCTTATTTTGGGTCTATTACATTTAAAGACTCCACAGGTACTAACAAAATATACATCGGAATTACTCACTTAGATGATGAAGAAAATGATGAGTACTTAATCCACGATTGGCGTGCTCCAATCTGTTCAATGTTTTATGACTATGAAATAGGAAAAGCTGAGTATATGGCTCCTGAAGGTAAAATAAAAGGAGAAATAACTAATAAAAGACAATTCACAATAAAGAATGCAGTTTTAGAAAGAGTATTTGATAATGATATTAATATTGATGATGAATTATTACAAGAAGTACTAGTTCAAGAATCGAATGATAAAATGAAAAACATTGTTAATACAATTCAACAAGAACAAAATACAATTATAAGAAATGTACAAGACCCTAATCTTATAGTTCAAGGAATTGCTGGAAGTGGAAAAACAAGTGTAGCACTACATAGAATTGCCTTTCTACTTTACAAAATCCAGGATTTAACATCAAACAATGTTTTAATCTTTTCTCCAAACCAAATTTTTACAGAATATATTTCAAACGTATTACCAGAGCTTGGAGAGTCAAATACATTACAAACAACATTTAAAAGTTTTCTAGAAACAAACCTAAGTGAATTTAATGAAGTGGAATCATTCACAGAATTTGTGGAAAGATATTATAAATATCAAGAAAGAAATATAGAATTAGTAAAATATAAACAGAGTAATGAAATAATAAAAGCTCTTGATAACTACATTGAAAAATTTATAAATGAACTATCATTTAAAGAAGATTTAGTTACAAAAGATTATGAATTAAAAAGAGGAGAGTTAAACTATTTATTTAAAGATAGATACTCAAAATTACTAATTCCAGAAAGACTAACACATATTGCAGAAAAAATATGCAATGTCTATTACAAAGGTCGAGTAGGACATAAAAAAGAAATTATTTCTAAGCTAAAAAAGAATTTAAATAACAATCTAAACTATAAAGATATATTTAAAAATTTCTTTAGAAGTGAAGAATTCTTAAATTCATATAAAGGTGAGATAACAGAATTAGAAATAAATAAATCAGTAAGTTCTAAGAGTATAAAATATGAAGATGCTTGTATTTTAGTATATATTAAGGGACTTCTTGAAGGATTTAACTACAAAGGACAGATAAAAGAAATCGTAATTGATGAAGCTCAAGACTATAATATTCTTCAGTATAAACTTATAAGAAGTATTTTTAAGAAGAGTAATTTTACGATACTAGGTGATATAAACCAAACAGTAAACCCGTATTATAAATATAACTCATTAGAAGAACTAAAAGATATTTTCGAAGGAAGTATCTACCTAGAGCTAAACAAAACATATCGTTCTTCACCTGAAATAATTGATTACACAAATAAAATACTAGGACTATCACATGTCTCTGCAATAAGAAGAAATAATAATAGGGAAGTATTATTTAGAGAAGAACAAAATAACTTAAAAGAACTTTTATTAAAAGATATAAATGAAGCTAAAGAAAATAACTTCTCAGTAGCACTAATTACTAAAACTGATGAAGAAGCTGAAAAAATATATAATCTTCTTAAAGATGATGATAAAGAGATTAATCTACTTCTTTCTACAACAAAAGAATTTAACAAGAAAAAGGTAATAATCCCATCATACATGGCCAAAGGACTAGAGTTTGATGAAACAATAATATATACAACTAAAGAAAACAAATACACTAAAGATGAAAAATATTTATACTATGTAGCATGTACAAGAAGTCAACACCAATTAATTATATATAACCAATAATAGAGAATTATAATAAAACAAAATTTTTTATGACTAAATAAAGAAATATGTTATAATTATAATGGTGATACTATGAGGGATAAGCAGTTTAAGAATCTCGATGAACAAATAGAGATTTTTAAGTACAAGGGGTTAGTAATAAAAAATGAACAATATGCAAAAGATGTCCTACTAAGAGAAAACTATTTCTTTTTAACTGGTTATAGACATCTATTTATGCAAAAGGATAATACTAAAGTCTATAAAAAAGGATCTACATTTGAAGAACTTTATAGCTTGTTTCTTTTTGATAGACAACTTAGAAATCTTTTATTTAAAAATTTGTTGATTGTTGAAAATAATGCGAAGTCAATCTTTTCTTATCAATTATCTAAAAAATATGGATATAAAGAAAATGATTATTTAAGACCTGCAAATTTTGATATGTCACCAGAAAAAAGTAGACAAGTAAATGATCTTATAAGAAAAATGAAAAGACAAATAAGAGTTAATGGATCTCAACATAGTGCTACTATGCACTACTTAAATAACTATGGTTATATTCCATTGTGGGTCCTTGTTAAAGTGTTGTCTTTTGGAATAATAAGTGAATTTTACTCAATACTAAAAAAAGAAGATAAAATTGCAATTTCTAGAGTATATAACATAGAAGTAGATGACTTAATTAATTATTTATCTATACTTGCAAATTATCGAAACGTATGTGCTCATGAAGATATTTTATATGAAAATAAAACACAAAGAGTAATAAATAATACGGTCTATCATATTCTTTTAGGTATAGAGAAGAAAGATGGGGAATATGTTAAAGGGAAAAACGATTTATTTGCATTGATAATAATTTTAAGGCAGATATTATCTAATGATGATGTAAAAAATCTAATTAGTGAATTAGATAGAATAATAGACAATTTAAGAATAAATCTTCATACGATATCTATTGATAAAGTTTTAGATAGAATGGGATTCCCAGAAAATTGGAAAGAGATTGCAAACATAGAAAAGAGGTCATATAGTGAAGAATAAAGTTCTAACAATAGTTGCAATACTTTTAGCATTCTTAGCAGGTGGAGAGTTTGTTTATATTATAACAACTAATTCTAATGATAAAGTTATTAATAATGGTGAAGAAGATTCAATGGTATACAATAGTTGTTCAAATTGTATGAGTGGAACAATGATTGTTGAAAACGGTGGAATATCACAAACTGTTAGTAAGACAATAGATTCAGTTGTTATGGTTAAGAGTTATAATGGAAATAGATTAATCGGATCAGGTAGTGGTTTTGTTTATAAGAAAGATAGTAAATATGGTTATATAATGACTAATCAACACGTAATTGATGATGCCAAAAAAGTCACTGTAGTATTTACAAGTGGAAAAGAAGTAACTGCTGAGGTACTAGGTGGAGATAAATATATTGATATAGCTGTAATGAAAGTTCCAGTAAATGATGTCATTTCAGTAGCTAAAATTGGAAAAAGTAATGATGTAAAATTAGGAGATACAGTTGTAGCAATTGGTACACCAGTAGGTGAAACTTACTATAATACAGTAACTGGTGGATATATATCAGGACTTGATAGAAAAGTAACAGTAAGTGTTGAAGCAACTAATGATTGGGTTCAAGATGTAATTCAAATTGATGCCTCAATAAATCCAGGAAATAGTGGTGGAACTCTTGTAAATATTAATGGAGAAGTAATTGGTGTAACATCATTAAAACTAGTAGACTCTAACATAGAAGGAATGGGGTTTGCTATAAAAATAGACGATGCTATGAAACATGTTGATATACTTGAAAAAGGCGAAAAAATAGAAAGACCATTATTAGGTATAAGTCATACAAGTGTTACAGAAACAGCTTTAATATCAAAATATGGAATCACTTTAGATGAAAGTATAACAGAAGGAATTGTAATACTTTCAGTTGAAGAAGGATCAAGTGCTGATAAGGCAGGATTAAAATCTGGTGATGTTGTAATAAAACTAGATAATGATAAAGTTACAAGTACAGCATACTTGAAATATCTACTTTATAAACATAATATAGGTGACAAAATTAAACTAACTTATATTAGAGGAAAAAGTGAAAAAACAGCAGAAGTAACATTAACAGATGCTGTTAATTAGAAGCAAGGAATTATTATAGTAATTCCTTTTTTGTGCTTTAATTATTATATGAATAAAGCTATATCCTAAAAGTATATTTGTATGTATTCAAGAGTTCACACTTTAAACTATACTTACTTCGATTAGGAAAATAAAAAAAATAAAACGAATTTAATTTCGTTTTATTTTATCCAACTAACCATTTATGTTTTTTTACACTATATAGTGGAATTAATGGAATAAGTATTGGAGTTGTTTTTACATATTTTTGATAATCTTTATCATTTCCATAAGTTCTATCTTGTCTTAGTTCAAGTCTTCTTGCGCCACTAAACATTATGTAGACTATTCCAATATATCCAATTACTGCTATAATCCATTGACCAATTCCGCATAAAGTAGTAAATCCAGATATTAATATACCAGTCCAAATAACTAATTCACCTAGATAATTAGGGCATCTTACAATTTTATATAATCCAGAATCACAGAATCTATTTGGATTTTTTTTCTTTGATTTACTTTTTTGTAAGTCTGCTACTCCTTCAAGAATTATTCCAATTATTGATATTACAATACCAATAATAAAGCATAAATCTCCTTTGTCATTATTAACAAATCGATAAATAATTGGGGATGCCATTAACAAATAAAGCAAAGCACAAGATATCCATAACATAACTTTTAAGAAAAATGACATATGACTACCATCTGATATCTCGTTTTTCATCTTTTTATTATAAGCAGAACTTTTAAGCTCTCTAAGTGCTAAGAATCCTCCTAGCCTTAATCCATATAAAATTAAGACAACTGCACCAATTATTTTGTATACATCTAACTGATTACTAAATAATATTAAAAGCATAATTCCAATTGCAGATATAGAAAATCCATATCCTAAAGAAATAAACCAAACATATTTTTTAAAACCAATTAAGCATACAACTAAAATAGCAATAAAAATAAATAATATTTCATTTGTATAAATCATCTCTATCCTCCACGATAATTATAACACATTAATAAGTATTTAATAACAAACAAAAACAATCATTTAAGATTGTTATTTTGTTGCTTTCTTTTTCTTTTAGCTCTTTTTCTACGAATTTTAATTAAAATATTGAACATTTTATATGTAACCTTTTTAAATACATAATCAAATTCTCCAATGAATTCCGTATATTCTCCACCAAGTCTTTTCTTAAATAACCAAATTCCATATTCAGGATCATCTTGACTAGGATTATAAGATGTACCAAAGAAATCTATTGTTTTATATCCACTTGAACAAGCATCTTTGATTATTTCATAGTAAATTAAATAGTTTGAATTCATACTTCTTAAAAGTGTGCTGTTACCACCATGAATAGTCCATACCTTATCACCATACTTTGCAGTAATAATTGATGAAAGTGGAATTTTATCTTCCTTAACTTCATTTATCTCATCAAGTAGTTTCATTATTTTATTTCTTTGGTTTTCTAATTCTTTTTTCTTATTTTCATTAGTTAGATTTTCAATACTTTTATTTAAATCAGCAAGGTTTTTTTCAAATATAAGAGAAGTCTTCTTTTTATTTAAGTAAACAATATAAATATCACTATGATCATCTTTATGTAAATCTTTATAAAAGTTTAAGTAATATTTTTTTGAATATATACATATATTTTCCCTAGAAGCAGTCTCTTGCATTGTCTTGTAAAAATCATCAATATACTTTTCATCATTTTTATATACTTCTAATGAATAAGGATTACCTTTATTTATTACTTTCTTAGTAGTAGAGTGAAAATTATTTGTAACACTTTCTATTCCGTCTTTTAAATCAAGTCTAAAAGTATATCTAGGTTGATTATGTTCAAAAGCTTTATTAAACCCCAAATGTTTATAACCAAGCTTTTTTAAATAATCTACAAGTTTGAAGTTATCTTCTCCTTCAATCTTATTTCCATCTAAATCTAATTTTTGAAGTTTAATATCAGGATCAATCTTCAAAAATATTGCTTTCTTTTTTTTACCAAATTCCTTAATTTTTTCAGTAAATTCTTCAATAACCTTATAGTTACTATAATCACAGACAAATCCACGAGGAGAGTAGAAGTAGGAATAACCTAAAGGCATCTTTCTTTGTAAAAGAAGAGCAGTAGCAATAAGATTTTTATTCTCATCTAAAAGACCAACATAATATGGAGTTACCATTTTATTTTCTTTAGAAAATTCACCCCAAGAGTAGCTTTGTAAAAAATGAGATTTAATTTTGTGATTTTTTACAAACTCTTCATATCTTTCTTTATCAACATTTTCAATGAACAACATAATTATCACCTTTAATAATAAAAGTATAATACTTATAGACTAAAAAGACAAAACTATATTATCTATGAAAATTAAAAAAATTATATAAAAAGTTTTATAAAGTGATCTGAAAATACAATTATCTTATCCTAAAGCAATATCTAGTATCATCATAACAGTAAATCCTAGTAAAGAGAAAAGTGCCATCAAGTCTTTCTTTTCATTTGATTGACTAGCAGGAATTAGCTCTTGAACAACAACATATATCATAGCACCAGCTGCAAATGACAACAAAAAAGGTAAAATAAGTCTCACTTTTAATACAAGAAGTGCTCCTAAAACTCCTGCAATGGGTTCGACAAATCCACTTAATTGTCCAAAGAAAAATGCTTTCTTTTTAGAATATCCTTCTCTTAATAGTGGAACACTAACAGCAGTACCTTCTGGGAAATTTTGAAGACCAATTCCAAGAGCTAATATACAAGCACTACCTAATGATGCTCCTGGAAGATTATACATAATTGATCCAAAAGCAACTCCTACTGCTAAACCTTCTGGAATATTGTGTAAACTAATTGAAACGATAAGCATTAATGCTCTTTTTTTACTTACACTTTTTTCATCTGACTCGTAAAAGTGTTCAAAGACTTTATCGCCAATAAAAAGTAAAACTCCACCCAAAAGGAATCCAATTGAAGCAACAACCCATGCATTCATACTAAGATCATCCATCATTGAAATAGCAGGGGATAAAAGTGAAAAGAAAGAAGCAGCTATCATAATACCAGCAGCAAACCCTAACATTCCATCCATTAAGTTTTTATTAACACCTTTAAAAAAGAATACTAATAAAGCCCCTAAAAGTGTAACAAACCAAGTAAATAATGTTGCAAGTAATGCTTGAATCACTGGATTTAAACCAACAAAAAAATTAATCATATAACACCTTCTTATTAATATATGAAAAAAAACAAAGAAGGTTCTAATTATACAAAGAATAAATTAATTTACCAAAATAACACCGCGAATAAATTAATTTACCAAAATAACACCGCATTTATTTATAAAGAAAAAAGTGTTATAATTATCTAAAATATTGAGATGTAAAAGTTATTTTAAATAGTAGAATGTAAGTAAAAAATGATAATGATACAGTTTATAAACTAGTTGAAACATATATTATATAAATGTGTAATAAAAAAAGTGAGTGTGATTTTATGACCTGCCCAAAATGTGAATCTAAGCTTCCAAATAGTGTTAAGTATTGCCCAAGATGTGGATATTTATTTACTTCAAACGATGTTAATACATTTTCTGAAATATTTAATGTTAAACTTCTAGAAATATATTACCCAAATAAGAGCAAAAGAATTAATACAAAGTTTTCTCTTCCTTATCTTTTGTTTAGCTATTTTTATGCCGTATATATGAAAATGTATAAGTGTGCATTTCTTTCTTTTTTTTCTTTATTACTTATTCCCTTTATATTGCTTATGATTGAGCGATGGACCTTTTTAAGTTTGGGGTCTATATTTTATCCTGTTTTATTCCTTTTATGTGGATGCGTACTAGTTTATTTATATTACGTAATTAATTTTGATAGATTATTATTAGAAAACAGAAAAAATAAAATTAATTCCATAATAAGATTAAATCGTGATAAGTCATTTGAAGAAATTAAAGAAATTGTAATAAAAGATAATCAAAAAAATATAAAAGGACTATTATTATCAATTGTTTTCACCATTATTTTTTTATTTTTTGTTATTTAAAGAAGATTTTTGTTAAGAAGCAAGATTTAATATCTTGTTTTTTTCATATATATTTCAAAATATGTTAAATTATTTATATATAAATGAAACTTTTTATTTAATAATGTGGATTAATATATTGTAGGTGATGATATGGCTAGTCAAGAAAACCTAAATAAATTTAATAAAATATATGATAAAACTTATAATGATGTATTAAAGTATATCATAGTCAAATGTCACGATGTTAATGATGCAAATGATATACTGCAAGAAACTTATTATGAATTCTGGAAAATACTAAATAGCAAAGAGCTAGATGAAACTCACATTAAATCTTTTATAATTTCTATTGCGAATAATAAAATAAAAAAACATTACACATTCATAAATAAATTAAAAACTATTTCATTGTTTTCAAAAGTAAATGACGATATCGAACTAATCGACACAGTTGGTGACTCACTTGATATAGAAAAACTATTTATAAAACAAAGTGATTGGAACTTTATTTGGAAATATTTGAAAGAAAAGAAAAATCAAGATATTCCAAAAGTATTTTATTTATATTACAAATATGAAATGACTATTAAAGATATAGCAAAAGAGCTTAATGTTAAGGAATCATATATTAAAAATTTAATTTTTAGAACACTAAAAGAATTAAAACATAATTTTGAAAAGGAGAATAAATAAAATGACTAATAAAAGTAAATTAGTTAAAGCTATAAATAAAGACTTCGATAAGAACAATAATTACTGTTCGATACTTGAAAAAATAGACGATACTAGTAGGCATCATTTTAGACTTAAGTATGCACTTCCTATAGCATCTGTAATCATTCTATTGTTAGTTATCACTTCTTCTAAAAGCACTAACAATTTTAATACTACGAAATATAACAAAGATAATTATGTCACAATAAATAAAGATATTATTGTATTAAATCCTTCAGTAAACAAGGATACAACATATAGTGATAAACATATAAACTCCAATAAAAACAATGGACAATATATTCCTTATTTTAATTTTGAAGATAATTTAAAATTACCAGAAGATATAGATAATAAAAACTATAAGGAAGTGTTATCAAAGGGAAGCACGCTACAGGATAACACAAAAGAAAATAATGACAAATTTTATAGATTTCATTACTTTAACACAAAAAATAAAAGACACATTGTAATAGCTTTCCATAAAAATAATGAAAATATGGATGCTACACCTTCGTCAAATAAAGATGATAAAATATCAAGGATTAATGGAGTTGATATGTATATTTATAATTATGAGAATAAATATATAGCAAGATTTGAATACGATGAATTATCTTTTAATGTAACATCAACTGATTTGAATGAAAAAGAATTTATTGATTTACTAAAATCGATTGTACGATAGGAGATAGCTAAAATGTATAAAAAAATACTATTTATATTTGCAGCTTTATTATTATTTAATGGATGTGGATCAAATAACATAAAAGAAGAAAAACCAAAAGAAATGAAACAAGATGATTATAAATTATATACAATGGATGACGAGAGAACAATCTTCTTTTTATATGATGTTCCTGATTACTCGAATGAAGGCATCATTTCTAAAGTAAGAGTAGAAATGAATAGCAAAAAAATAAGATTTACTGATTTTATTAATAATTTAGAGTATAATAGCACCCAAAAAGATGGAACTTCTAAAATATTCAAATATGAAAAGTCAAAAGAGCTATATGGTGATATAGATTTCTATGTTCTAGTGTGTGATACAAAAGATGGCATTGATGATGTTTATATTACAAATGAAAAAGAATCACTAACAGGAAAATGTAAAAAAAGAGAGCCAGTTAGAATGGAACTTGAAAAAATTAAAGATAATATAATAGATAAAATGATTAAATTAAATTATAATAATTGGTCTACTATTGATGTTAATGAAGATAATATGATTGTAGTAGGGCTTGTTGATAACAGTGAAAAAGAACAGCTTTGGTTTAAAGAAAATGTCTATAATTCTAAATATCTAATTTTAGAACAGAGGGAAAGAATCAAACTATATCCATCTAAATCTGAATATGAAAATATAGAAAAATTGCCACACGATTATAGTATTGAAGATGCAGTTAAAAATAATAATGTCGTAATAACAAATGACAGAATTATGAATCCAGATACACTTGATGAATTCACAACAAAACTTCATAAACACGAACCATCAAACTTAAGACTAGTAACAGTTACAATTGAAGGAAACTTGATAATTACTGATATAAAATCAGATGGATATGGTGCAGAAATTGTCATAGATAACACAAGAGATTCCTTTGAAAAAGGGAAAATTACACAAAAGAAATACAAGCATATTGAAGATACACTTGATTTATCCCATGATCCTGCTATAAATAGATTAATCGTTTATAATGACAATATAAATGCTGGTTCTGTGTTATATGAGCGCGAAAGAATAATTAACTAAGACAAGAAATTATTAGAGATTTTTGTCAAACAAGAAAAATTATAAAAAGAACTTATAAAATATTTTTAAAAGAATCCACTACCATTAATGCAAAGGATTCTTTTTCTTTTCATATTATAAGATGATAAAATCACAATTTAAAAACAAAAATCATTGATGATATTTTTTCTAAAAAATTGATATATACCACAAAATATGTTACAATATTCAAATAAAAAGGAGGTTTAAACCTTATGGAAAAAAGAGATATTTTTATAGGTGGTGCATGGCCTTATGCAAATTACTTTTTACATGTTGGACATTTAGCTGCTTTATTACCTGGAGATATACTTGCAAAGTATTTTAGAGGAAAAGGTGACAATGTCATTTATGTATCTGGATCAGATAGTCATGGAACTCCAATAACTGAAAGAGCAAGAAAAGAAAATGTTTCAGCAGAAAAGATTGCCACATATTATCATGAAGAGTTTGTAAAAACATTTAACAATCTAGGATTTGAATACGATGAATATTCAAGTACAATGACAGAACATCACAAAGAATATGTAGAAGCACAATTTAAAAAGATGATGGATAATGGTTACATTTATGAAAAAGAAGAACTTCAAGATTTCTGTGAAAAGTGTAATACATTCTTATCAGATAGAGAAATAACAGGAACTTGTCCACATTGTGGTGGAAAAAGTACTGGAGATCAATGTGATGACTGTGGAGATTCTTTAGATAGTAGTGAAGTATTAGATAAACACTGTAAGACATGTGGTGAAAAAACAGTAATGAAAAAGAATAAACATTTATACTTTAAGTTACCAGTATTTGAAAAGGAACTTCAAAACTTAATAGATGATAATAAAGATAAATGGAGAAAAAATGCAGTTGGAGAAGCTCAAAAGTATATTAATACAGGTCTTGTTGATAGAGCAGCAACTCGTCAATTAGATTGGGGTGTACCAGTTCCAGTTAAAGGGTATGAAGATAAAAGAATTTACGTTTGGATAGAAGCTGTTTTGGGATACTTATCTGTAGGTCAAGAAGTAGCAGATAAAAGAGGTATTGATTTCGATAAATTTATGTCAAAAGATAATAAAAATCTTAAAACATATTATATTCATGGAAAAGACAATATTCCTTTCCACACAACAATTTATCCAGCATTAATATTAGCAATCAAAAACGATTACAGATTACCAGACTATATAGTGTCTTCTGCTTATGTTAATTTAAATAACGAAAAGATGAGTAAATCAAAAGGAAACTTAATAAGTGCTAACGAATTACTAGAAATGTTTGATAGTGATTCATTAAGATTTTACTTTACTTTCAAAGGACCAGAAACAAATGATATGAGCTGTTCTATTGGAGACATTATTCAAACTCATAACAAATATCTAGTAGGTATGTTAGGAAACTTCGTAAATAGAAATCTATCTTTCATTAATAAAAAGTTTGATGGTGTAATTAAAGAAGGAAAAATCTCTGAAGAAATAGAAGAAGCTACAAAGAAATGTTACGAAGAAGCAGGTGCTTACTTTGAAAAAGGTGAGTTAAGAAATGCAACTAACCAAATAATTGAATATATTAATTTAGCAAATAAGTATTATGATACTGAACAACCATGGGTTCAAGTAAAAGAAGATATGGATGGATTTAACAATACAACTTATACTTGTACTTATATGATGGCAAATATTGCTAACTTAATCGCACCAATTCTTCCTCATGCTTCATTAAAAATTAAAGAAATGTTAGGTTTAAATGAATACAAGTGGGAAGAAGAAAAAATTAAAGGTGAAATAAAAATAAATAACTTACAAATTCTATATAATAGAATAGATGAAAAAGAAGAAAAATAATTTATTAATTTAAATTATATATTTACAGGACATATAAAGTGAGACATAAAACTTTCATATCATAAGTTATGGTATGAAGTTTTTTTATGTTGTTCGAAATATAAAACACCATTTTATTTCAACATAAAAATCTTAAAAGAAAAGGGGAAATAAAATGATAGATAAGTTAATAGGTAATACACCTATTGTCCAAATTAGATATAAATACAAAGGATCAATAAGAAGTATATTTGCTAAACTTGAGTACTATAACTACTCAGGAAGTATTAAGGATAGAGTAGCACTTTTTATTCTAAAAGAATCAAAAAGAAAAGGATTGTTAAAAGAAAATCAAATAATAGTTGAAGCTACTTCTGGAAACACTGGAATTAGTTTTGCTTCCCTTGGAGCATTATATAATCACCCAGTTCATATATTTATGCCAAAAACTGCAAGCGTTGAAAGAAGAAAATTATTAAAACTATATGGTGCAAAAATTCATATTGTTAATGGTGGATTTCTTGAAACTATTAAAAAAGCTAATCAATTTGCAAGAATTAATAATGCTTTTAGACCAGATCAATTTAATAATAAGATAAATATTAAAGCACATTACTTAACAACTGGAAAAGAAATATTAAAACAAGTTCCGAATGTAAAATGTTTTGTAAGTGGAATAGGAACAGGAGGAACATTAATAGGAGTAGGAAAAAGATTAAAAAATTATAATAATGACATTAAAGTAATTGCCTTAGAACCAAAAAGCATGCCACTATTAAGCAGCAATAAAATAATAGGTCCACATAAAATTGAAGGTATTGGAGATGACTTTATCCCCAGTTTAGTGGATAAAAAAATAATAGATAAAATAATAAAAATTGATGATAAAGATGCAATAAATATGAGTAGGTTACTTTCAAGAAAGTTAGGTCTAGGAGTAGGTATTTCAAGTGGAGCAAATTTTCTAGCAGGAGTGCTTTCTGGATACAATAATGTAGTAACATTTTTTGCAGATGACTCAAAAAAATATTTATCAACAGATTTGTTGAAAAAGTTAGATAGTAATGATAAATTAATATCTAATAACGTAGAACTTTTGGATATTAATGCAATATAAGTGGATATCTTTTGATAAAAAAATAAAAATTCACAATATATGTTTATAAAGTTATATGTTAAAATAATGATAATTAAAAATAGATAAGTTGAACTTTCAAAAATATCAAAATTAGCAATATAACTTTTTTATTTGATGAATTTAAATTTAATATCAAAAAGTATAGATAGTGTGAAAAGTTTTATGGAAAACTAGACACATTAGATGAGAAAGATATTAAGATGAAAATCTTGATACAACTCTATCTAAAAAAAGAAAAAATTGATCTTTGACAATGGAATT
>CABUQZ010000010.1 GCA_902493795.1 uncultured Clostridium sp. | reverse complement strand
TTAAGTAGAACACTGGTAAATCCAAAATTACCTTCCATAAACTCTTCTTTGTTAACTGGACGATTTACTCCTGCTAGATGAAAGACAAAATCACACTCTTTTGTGTATTTATCAAGTTCTTCTATAGTAGAATCTATATCATATTTTAATATTTCTATTTCCTTATTCAAACTTAAATTACTAACTAAGTTTTTTCCTACAAATCCATTTGAGCCAGTTATTAATACTTTCAAAGTAATCACCTCTTATTTATGTTCTTCTCTCCATTTTTTTAATTCTTCTTGAACATATTCTGTTGTAAGAATCTTATCAACTGTACCTTGAACATCTAATCTATTTGTATTGTGAGAAGTATATGATTCATCAGCTTCTGTAGTTACTTGACCATGAACTACAAATTTATCATAATTTAAGTCTCTGTTATCTGCTGAAACTCTGTAATAATGTCCCATATCTTCACTACGAAGTCTTTCTTCACGAGTCATAAGTGTTTCATATAATTTTTCGCCATGTCTTGTTCCAATTACATTTGTACCAGTATCCCCAAATAATTGCTGAACTGCTTTAGCTAAATCTCCAATTGTTGAAGCATCAGATTTTTGAATAAATAAATCTCCTGGCTTTGCATGTTCAAATGCAAATTGAACTAAATCAACAGCTTCATCAAGATTCATTAAAAATCTTGTCATATTAGGATCAGTTATTGTTATTGGTCTTCCACTTTTAATTTGATCAATAAATAATGGAATTACACTACCTCTTGAACACATAACATTACCATATCTTGTACAGCAGATTACTGTACCACCTCTTTGAGCTGCTACTCTAGCATTAGCAAAAATAACTTTTTCCATCATTGCTTTTGAAGTTCCCATAGCATTTATTGGGTATGCTGCTTTATCTGTTGATAAACAAACAACACGTTCAACTCCTTCTTCAATTGCAGCATGTAATACATTATCTGTTCCAATAACATTAGTTCTTACAGCTTCCATTGGGTAAAATTCACAAGATGGAACTTGCTTTAAAGCAGCTGCATGGAATATAT
Organism: uncultured Clostridium sp.; assembly: GCA_902493795.1. Taxonomy (GTDB): domain Bacteria; phylum Bacillota_I; class Bacilli_A; order RF39; family UBA660; genus RUG13868. The sequence continues at coordinate 61,532 of CABUQZ010000010.1, read as the reverse complement.
AATCTACTCCAACCATTGCATCTTTAACACTTTGCAAATTTCTTACATCACCAATATAAAACTTTACTTTATTGTAATAATCTGGATATTTTGCTTGTAATTCATGACGCATATCATCTTGTTTCTTTTCATCTCTTGAGAAAATTCTTATTTCTCCAATATCACTTGTTAAAAAGTGTTTTAATACAGTATTACCAAAAGATCCAGTTCCTCCAGTAATCATTAATGTTTTTCCTTTAAATATACTATCTTCTTTCATATTTATTCCTCCTAATTCTTATTTTTATTAATTAACCATCTAAAAGATATCCCCTCAATCATGATATAGAAAATATCTCTTAATGATTTTATACAATACATTAATATGAAATTCGTAATAATTTGAGTAATTAATGAAGCAATAGCTGCTCCTAATATACCCATTGATGGTATTAATACTAAATTTAAAATTACATTTGTTACAGCTCCAATAAATGTAATAATCTGCACCCATGGTGTTTTATTTTCTGCTACAAAATATAAATTATTGATTGCTCCAAAGTAAGAGAACGTTGTATACCAAACAATACATGCTAACGAATTTGTCGCTTCGACATACACATTACCATAAATAAGCAACACAATTGGTTTTGCAAACAATGTAATAACAATACAATATGAAATACAAAGCCAAAATACAATTCCATACAATTGTTGCAACCTCTTCCTATATAAATCATAATTTTTATTTCTATACAACATAATATCTGGCCTAAATCCTTCTATTAATGCAGTTGGTATTATTACAATTGCTCCCGCTAATGTCTGTGAAACAGAATATAATGCAACCGAAACATTGTCAAAAAACATTTTTAACATTACTTTATCAGTTTGTGCATAGATTGTAGTAAGTAATGCAGAACTGATAAATGGAAAAGATATTTTTAACATTTGTTTTAGTAATGAAGAATTAAACTTAAAATGTTTATTTTTAAAATTCGTATAGTAAAAATAGATCAATAAAATAGTAAATAATGCAGTCTCTAAAGTCACACCAATAACATACATAGTTAAACTCTTAAATAGCACAATGGAAACAAGCCGCAATAATGCAGAAATAAAAAAGGCGAGCAACCTAATGATAGCAACTAACTTAGCATTTCCTTTAAATCTAAACCAATATACAATTAAATCCCCAGCTCCAAATAGTATTTGAAGTGACTGAATAAAAACAATCAAATCGAGATTAGTTTCGTTCTCTCCTGAAAATACTACTATAATCTGTAGAATCAATATTGAAAAAATGGAAAAAATAATTCTAGATAAAATTGTTGTTCCTAAATATTGACCTGCATTGTCCTCATCTTCCGCGAATTTTTTAGTAATAACACTATTAAAACCTAAAGTTCCAATAGCAACAAAAATAGCGATTAAAGAGGCAGAGTAATTAATTAATCCATAGTCATTTGTTCCAAATCTCCTTGCACAGAAAACATTTAATAGATATTGTAATATGGCGTGTACAATATTTCCAAAAAATATCCAACTTAAATTTTTCTTAAACTTATTAATATTTCCTCACCTCCAACTTTATTGCCAATAAAATTTATATGGAACTACATCAAGTGAATTAGTTGATAAACCAAATTTCCAAAAATACCATATAAAGAATATATACAATAGGTATTTAACGATTACTTTTGATCGATTATCTAATAAAGAAACACTATTTGGCAATAAGATGATTATAAAAATTTGAACAAATTGAGAAAGTCTAGATAATATAGTTTCTGAAGCAAATAATTGAATAAAAATGGCCACATAAAGGAGCCTCATTGACACATTAATATCAATGATGGATTTCTCTTTTTGTATGTTATTTTTTATATCAACCTTTTTCTTTTTCAAAAGTAATAATATTATGATTGTGAATGATAATATTAAAATCATAAAGAATAAATTACCACCAAAATACAATGAACCTGGATCCGAAATGGGTTTAATATATGAATTTATAAATGAAAAAACTTTTCCTTTAAACATAATTAATAAAAATGGAACAATAATGTAGAAAAAAGAAGTCTTAACATTTATTTCATATCTGATAACAAAATATACAAGTAAAAATATATAAGCGGACGAATGAACCTGTGTTGCTATCATCGTTAATAAAAAGAAAATTATGGTACTTTTTATGTCATTCTTTTTTTCAGCATATGGAAAGGCAAATAGGCATATTGCAACCGCTAATAAATTTCGTATAGCTGACATATCAAATATCATAAAAGTGAAACATATATATATCAATACAGAAAACTGATAATCTTTAGAATAATTTTTAATAAATCTATAGTAAGAATAACAAAGGAATGCATAAATACACGCTAAGAAAGTACGAAAATCAACATGTAATATATGTGTAAAAATCATTTCTAAAAATTCATATAACCATTCTGTCCAATACAAATCATAATTATTCCACGTCGCATTTGTAAAGGAGTCATACATTCTTTCATATCCAATTATATCTGTACCAACACTCGTAGATTTTAATGAAAATAATAAAAAAAGTAAAAACATTAATATTGCTAATGAAACTTTTTTTGAATTTTTAGAATCTTTTATAAAAAGTGCAGAAAAGATAGGAATGAAGATAACACAAAAAATTAATATAAAGTATATTGTCATATTATTCTCACACTACTTTCTATTAGAATTATCATTTAACACTTTACAGTATAATTCATAATACGTATCATACACATTTTTCTTATTCAATTTTAACATATACTTTCGAGTACTATATTTTTTTTTATCTATTTTACATATCGCTTTATATAGTCCTTCTATATTTCCTGCTTCAACAACAACCCCTGTATTTTCATCTATTAATTCTGGAACTGCAGTTTTGTTGTACACTACTGCAGGTGTTCCACATGCAAGAGCTTCCACTGTAACCATTCCCATAGTTTCTTCGTAACTTGGATTAACAAAAACATCTGAAGCAGAGTAAATTTCTACTAATTCTTCGACATTATTTGTTCTAGGGATAAACAATATTTTATTATTGCTATCATAAGAACTGCGTTGATTGACTCCAACAATAACAAGCATCATATTGTCATTAATTAATTTTGATAATTCAATTAAATCATCAAAACCCTTTCTCCTACTCCACACATTTGCAACAGCCAATATTATTTTTTTATCTGAACTTATTTTGTTTTTTTCTCTAAAGGAAGACTTTACTGGTTTAAATATATCCAAATCAAGCCCATTTCTTACTGTTAAAACTTCGAATTTTGAAAGATACGAACTTCTAACTATGTTTGAAAGCCAATCTGATGGTGTAGCTATAGTCATATTATTAACACTTGTAAATAGCGCTTTTTTCTGATTGAAATTTTTTGTGGAATTATCAAAAAATAAACTTTTTGGATATTCCTTTTTCAAAGGACAATTATGACATCCCTCCATCCATTTATTACACTCCTCATACGAAAAATGAGTACAATGTCCTGTCATAGCCCAACAATCATGAAGGGTCCAAATGATAGGGATATTTGATTTTGATAAATAGTTAAACAAATCTTTAATATTTATGTAAAATCCATGCAAGTTATGTAAATGAATAACATCAGGTTCAAATTTTTTTATTTTTTTTATTAAAATTTTCGTTTGTATATGGGAATAAAATCCCGTTCTATCTGTTAACCTTGTTAATACATTATGACAATAATATCCAAATTTATTATTAATTCTTATTAAGTCATCTTGATTCACTCCTCTTGCTTTTCCAAAACCATAGGCTACTTTAACATCATGACCATCTTTTTTTAAAACATTATATATATCAGATACAATTTTGCCAGTACTCCCATAACCACATACAGAATTGATAATAAGAACTTTCATTTTTTTCTTCACCTCATTACTTTTCTACTTCATCACTAAAAAAAATATAACCCATTTTTTTAGTAACTTTTTTTACAAAGGGATAAATACTAGATGGCATATGTCTTGATATTAAAGTACGAATCCCTAATTTTATCTCATATGACCACGTTTGAACTTTTCTATTTCCTTCATATATCCCAGGGTGTTTCTTAAAATATTTTGCTGCTTTATGAAGTAATTTGCCCTTTCTGACAACATCCAAAATTTGGAATTCATTATTTCCACTCACCGCACATCTCGCACCATATAAAGAAGCATTTTTTGATAAACCAACTTCAAATTGCCATGCATTTTTCTTTTTAGTAATCATAGAAAGTAAAAAATCTCTTCTCCATATTCCAGCATACAAATTTACGCTATATTTTATTTTGGTATCAATCCACTTCACCTTTGAATCCTTAACCACTTCTTTTTTTGTTGCTTTTGTTGGTCTTTTAAATAGTCTCACGTAGTCTAATTGATGTTCATTCATCAAAGACAATATTTTATTTATTTTATCATTGTCTACCTTTTCAACAAGATAATAATCATCAAGAGTTACAAATACATATTCCGTTTCAACCTTATTCAAAGCATATGCTAGTCTCTCAGACCATTCAAGATTTTCACCAGTTTTTATAAAAGATACATTTTTGTATTTTTTTTCTTCTTTTCCTTCAGTAACCATGTATGTGAGCATATTTCTATCATCCCAATTTTTTTCTAGTAACTTAATATGTCCATCCCATAAATCAGAAAATTTGTCACATGATAGAATTAACATTGTAACATTACTTTTTTTCATACTTACCTCTCAATATTGCTTTATTAATTACCTCGGCTGAAACCCCACAACTGCGTTTAAGATTGTGATTCGTTTCACACACTTCTTTAGCCTGTTCATAATATTTTTTTTGCAAGGAAGGGCTATCTAATAACACCTTTAATTTGTTAAATAATTCTTCTTTATTGTCACTTACAAGAGCTGCATTTGTTTTGGCCATATACTCTATAACTCCACATTCTTTTGAACCATAAACTAATATAGCTGAACCAGATGACAGCGCATCAGCTGCTTTTGTCGATAGAGAATATCTTGATAATTCGATATCTTTATTTTTAAATCCCTCGACAATTACTGTAATATCGCTTTCGCTCATTCTTTTCTTAACCTGTTCATATGGAACTGATCCGCAAAAATTAATGTTGCTATATTTTTTAAATATTTTATAATATTTACTATTTAATTCATTCGAATATACTTCTAAAACATATTTTTCATTAATCTTTTTTAGAACATTTGCGATTGCACACAAGGATTCGTTTCTCCCCATTCTTATATTCCCAAAATAGGTTATTACTGGATTTTCTTTGTTAATAACAGAAAAATTTTTTCTTATCACATTAGATGTTAAATATACTGTTTCTCCATCTAATGAAAATTCTTGATTATATTTGTCTCTTATTTTATCAGAAATATATATTGCGCTTCCATTATGTTTGAATACCTTCCTTATTAGTTGTTTATAAGATTCCTTATAAATTTGATAAAAAATATTTAAAGAAAAATGTTTGTTAAAATAGTAGTCATCGCCAATACACGAAACAATCGGTATTCCATATTTTTCTGCAACATATAAAGCAATATTATTAATAAAATAATCATCTGAAAATGCCAAAAAAACAACATCTGGTTTAAACGAATCAAGCCATTTATCTAGTTTTTTAGTACACCAAAATTTTTTTCTCCAAATTATACCTCTAATTAGATGTGTTAAGGGGGTATGCTTTGAACCAATACTATAACCCATTTTCGCAACTTTAGAATCCAATTCAATATCATTGCTTTTCCACTCTACATCTAAATCATCATAATTATATATAATTCCTGTTTCTATCTTTTTATTAAACCAACGCTTTAGCATTCTTTGATCTGTTATTTGAAATAATGAAGAGCAATGACCTTTACATGGTTTTTTAGTATTAGAAAATACTTGACGCAAATTTTCCTTTGCCCAATAATGAAAATATGCATCAAATGCCCTTGAAGTAGACTTTTGATTATAAGGGACTGTTCCAACGATTAATACTCTTGGTTGCATAAAAACCTCCTATAACTATTCATCATATTATTATTTTAATTATGTCTTTGATTTGTAATTATCTTATATTATCCAAAATTTCAAAAATTATTAATATAAGTATTATTTTCCACTCTATTCATCATTTAAATGTTAAATTATTTTATTAAGATTATACCATTTATTTAAACTTATAATAAATATGATATATGAATCTCTTTAATCCTTGTTTCTTTTTTACAAATCCATCTATAGCTTTATATCCATCATTTTTATAAAGTGATAGTATTTTACACCTATTTTCAGGTTTTTTTGATGGATGCGTTAATTGTTTATTATACTTCGAAATACTATCAAATTCAGTCTCTTTAAACTCAAAGTCTTTACAATATGAGTCAAAAAGTTGAGAACCTTTTTCATTATTAACTAAAACACAAGATACACTGGGTTTATTTTTATGCATTGTCATAATCTTTTGATACCATTCACTGCATTCATTTTTACATCCCCAAAAATCTCCAATAGTAATATCTCCAACTCTATTACAATTTGCATATTTGCAACTATAACAATTTTCTCTATAAATCTCTCCAAAAAGAAACATTTTATAATAAGTAGATAATCTACTATATAACGGTTTAGATTTAATATCATCACTATCATTTAATTTATAATAAATTGTTCCACGCAATTTGTTACCATACTTTTTATCTCGAAAATAAATATCTGTTATTTTTCCATTTATGTTTTTTTCAAGATAATCTATATAATCACGAAACATTTTTATACTAGGGATCCCATGACATATCAAATCCATTGTATATAAATTAGAAGTATCTACTTTACTTACCAATAGATATTTTTTTAATGCAGCAACTTGACAAGGAGTACCGGAAAAGAGAACTATTCTTCCACTTTTCAAATCATTCTTTACATTTTTATATATTTCACCTATAACACTTTTTACATATTTTGAACCCTGAAGCCTACAAATGTCATCTTCATTTTCAATTCTTATGTGTTTAGGGGTTAACTTATTATTTTCTTTCTCCATAGAACAACCATAAATTATACCACCATTTTTTATTATCTCATGTGCAATTGTAGCAAATATACCACCAGATGCAGAACTTTGTAACATACTATCATTATTTTTTCTTATTGCTGCATAAGATTTTATTGGCTTGGTATCATATTTATCATTTTGATAGGAACAAGTCTTTTTACATAATCCACAATTGATACATTTTGTTTCATCAATTTGAGGATAAATAAATCCACAATCATCCTCAACCATTTTTATTGCATTTTTTGGACATATATTCTTGCATGCTTCACAACCACAACAATTTCTTTTCACTATTGGAATTATAGTTTTATTATTGGATTTCAAATTTTCTATTATCCAATTTATAGACTTTTCCTTTTCTTTTGATAATATTTTATTTACAGATTCATAATCGATTTTATTATTTATAACATTTAAATCATTATCATCTTTTGCAACTCTATTTTCTAATCCTAATTTTTCTAAGATACTTTGTAACCTCGTACTATATTTATTTGGATAAATAATAATAAACTCTTTATTAAAAATTAAAGAAAAAGCAGTTGCATGAAATGAATCACTAATAATATATTTAGCATTATCAATTAAAGCCAAAAAATCTTCTACATCAGGATTACAATACATTTTTCCAAACTTATAAAATTCATGTAATTGATAAGATAAATATTTTACTTTTAATCCAGTTTTTTTTGACAATTTTTTGGCATAACTATCAATTTTCTTATTTCTATTTAAATTATAAACAAGTATATAATCTTCATCAGTAAATTTCTTTGAAGAAATTTTTCTCCATTCGCCAGAAGTTAATAATAAAGTTGGATCTAAAACATTTATCGTATTTTTTATATTCAAATCTTCACATATATCAACAGCACTTTTTTCTCTCAAAGATATTGACTTATAACTAGATAATAATTCTTTTGTAATCATTTTTTCATCATCATCAAGTTTAGACTTACCAAATGAAGCTGAAAAAGCAAATTTCTTATCTTTTTTTATCTCAGAAAAATTCCAAAACAATGCATAATCAATTCCACCATTCCATCCAGAATTCCACACTTGATCAGAACCTGTTAAATAATAATCAGCTTTGGGAATATCACTTTTTATTTCTTCATAAGAGTAATATGTAGTTTTAGAAAGACTTAAATACTCATTCAAAAATTTATTAAAAGTATTAAATCTTTTTTTATAAGAAGGAAGAATAATTAATCTAGCAAACAATCTCAAAATCGAATACTTTTGAAGCCATCTATTTTGATTTTTAATTCTAGAAAGCATACCTTTTTTAGTATATCTTTCTGGGTAATAATCAAGAATCTCAATTTCATATCCATATTTTTTAAAAATTTCCTGAGTAGCATATGCTTGGAGAACTGAACCATAATTTTTTACTCTATGCAATGTCACTAACTCAATTTTTTTTGTCATTATCATCACTCCTATCTCGAAGAATTTGTTTGTATAAAAAAACTCTTAATTTGTTTGGAATTAATGCACCAATATATCTTTTAGAAATATTTCTATGATACTCCTTCTTATTGATTATTCCTAATCTTAATAATCCTTGTTCAAATTTTTTTATGCAATTTAAATATTTTTTTCCTCCACGCCTTTCATACATTGAATCTCCACCTCTAAAATTATAAAGTGGTTTTTGAATGTTATAAAAAGTACAATTGTTAGATACTAACTTTGCCCACAAGTAATAATCTTCAAATAAAGGAAAATCTTCATAGCTTCCTACTTCTAGAACCCTATCTTTTTTAAAAATAACAGTCGGATGATTTATTGGATTTCTAAATTTAACATATTCTTTCAATTCTTTATCTGTTTCAGGAACATTCTTTTGAGAAATGATTTTTTTCATCTCTTCATCATATTCATACATATTAGCACCAATAACATCTACCTCACGATTATTTTCTAAATACTTGATCTGTTCTTCAAATCTATTAGGTAATGCTTCATCATCAGCATCCATTCTAGCCACATATTCATATTTGCAATAATTTAACCCTTCATTTAAAGTTAATCCCAATCCAAGATTTTTGTCTCGAAAATGAAGTTCTACAATTTTATCTTTTTTTTCATAATCTAGTAATATTTTTTTTAAATCATCACTTATAGGACCATCAATCATTATGACATACTGATCTGGTTTTAGAGTCTGATTCAATATAGAATCAATTGCAAGTTTAACATACTCTGTCTTATCGTTTTTATACACACTCATTAAAACAGAAAATTTTATTTTACTCATATTAAATAACCCCTCTCATTCTATAAAAATAGACACGTCATACAACGTGCCTAATATCCCCTTATAACATTGTACAACCCTTTTTATTTAATTATTCTTTTATAAAGTAAAATCTATGTTTATTTAAAAAAAATTATAAATAAACGATGTATACAAATTTGTATGCTATTATACACATTTTTGCCAAAAAGTCAATGTTTTTCACATAATAAGATTACTAACCCCTCAGTTATTTAACCACAACATTATATCATAAATTGACAATTCATTAAATACTTATTTCTGAGAACGAAAAAAAGAACAATTTTATTCATTTAATTAGTCATTATAAAAACTATTTATTTCATATAAAAAACTTGTTATATCATCTTCACAGCGATTTACTATAGGTATTCTTATTCTACTATCAGGTATAATCTCTTTACCATTTAACTTGTAATAATAAAATGAATTTTTATCTTTTAATGAGTTATAAATTAAATATATTGGTATTTTATCTTGGTTACAATAAGATAAATTGGACTCACTTATTCCAGGACATGACACAAAATCACTAAATGTTTTTAAAGGAACAATTTTCTCGTCAGTTGACTTTAATTGTACATAACAAATCTTTCCAGTTGGAACACTATTTTCAAAAACTTCCACAATACCATCTATTCCATAATCTCTTCCACTTAATTCTCTAAATAAAGTGTCATCATTATTATCAATTAATACTTGAAAGTAGTTCTTCCCTCTTTTTTCAACGTCATGCGATTTAACTTTTACACCCATATATACCACCAATTAAATTATACAACAACAAATATTTAAGCACAAAAAAAGTTAGCTCTCACTAACCATTTCCCCTATGCTTTTTGAAGTGAATCAGATATACTATTTAATTCTTTCTTATTAGACTCTTTAATTGTTAAAGTATTCTTATTAGCTTGAACTTTAACTTTAGCTCTTCTTTTTCTAACTGTTTTCTTCTTATTTGATTTCTCTAATTCCATTAATTCATTCTGTATAGTATTCTTACCAGCGTCAGCTCCTTTTTCTGAAAATACTGCTTTAACTGTTAAAAATACTATTTTAACATCTTCTACAAACGAATAATTATTAACATACTCTAAATCATAGTTAATCTTATCAAATATTGTTATATCATTTCTTCCTTTTACTTGAGCAAGTCCTGTTATACCAGGTTTAACATCACATCTATGTCTTTGTTCTTCATTCATATTATCCCAGTAATCTGTAATCCAAGGACGTGGTCCAATAAAACTCATTGTACCATTTAATATATTTATTATTTGACCAAGCTCATCTAAACTAGTTTTACGAATAAATGATCCTACTCTAGTATGCTTATCTGCATTTTTAAAGTCATGTACATCATTATCAATAGCCATACTTCTAAATTTATATAAAGTAAACTCTTTACCATTCTTACCAGTTCTCTTTTGTTTGAAGAATACTGGCCCCTTACTATCAACTTTAATAGCAATTGCTATTATAACCATAGGTATTAATAAAACTACTAACAATACTACTGCCAAAAGCAAATCAATAATTCTTTTTAAATATCGATACATATTAACCTCAACTCCACTATAAAATTATAAATTAACTTTCCCCTTTTTTTAAAAAGTCACGCATATTATATAACAAATATAAAATTTTAGCAACATAAAATACCTAATTTATTTAAAAAAAATTTGTAAAAATTTAAAATTAAATAAAAAAGCCAATATAATTATATTAGCTTTATTCTAAAATATAACCATTTTGACTTAATTTATTTTTTGCTTGTTCCATAGTCATTTCTTCATCTTTAAAAATAGATTTCTTATATTGATTTCTATTAATTTAAAAAGCATAATTTATTCAAATTATTAAAAAAAATTTTAAAAACCATATGTTATTACTTACCTTAAAAAATATATTTTATTTCATTCTTCAATAATATAAATAGTCAAGAATTTTCTTTTAATAATAAAACTTAACAATACTAAATTAATGATTTTAAGAAGTTTTTATTGTATAATAGTTAACTGATATATACGGAGGTAATAAAATGGATAATAAACGAGAAATAAAGAATCTTTTTGGTCTTGAAAAACCTACCACTAAACTTATAGAAATGATTAGTGGTGCCATTGGAACAGTATACGAACCAAGAAAAATTAAAAAATTAGCAGATGCTGAAGCATATAGAATAAAGACATTAACTAACGCAGCCAAAGAAGCCAACTTTAATGGAGAAATTGAATTTTTAGATGGAAAAATTAAGATAAACTGTAATGATATTTCTAATCAAGAAATTAAATCATTAATTGTAAACGAAGTAAAAAGATTATTTAATGAAAATGAAAATATTAAAAGAATAGCTGACTTTGCATATAATGAATTAGAAAATGATAAAAATGAAATAAATGAAGAAATAGATGAAGATTGGAAAAATAACTTTTTTGATAAAGGTAGAAAAATTTATACTGAAGACTTACAATTCATTTTTGGTAAAATATTGGCAGGAGAAATAAAACAACCTGGAACATATTCAAAAAGACTTCTTGGAATTTTATCTAATTTATCGCAAAAAGAAGCTACGATTTTTACTAAAATAGCAAAATTATCTATAAAAGCAAATAATAATTCATTTATTATTTCAGATAAAAAAATATTAGAAAGTTTTGATATAAAATTAGATGAAATAATTTTACTTGAAGAAGCAGGTTTAATAAATAGCACTATCCTAACAATATCAGGAAAAAATAGTTATGAATATAAAAACTATCTCATAGATTTTTTGGATACCAAACCACATCTTCATGTATGTCTTTTAACAAAATGTGGATGTGAATTAGAAAATATAGTTAGTAATGAAATTAATTTAGAGTATTTATCAAAAATTAAACATAAATATAATATCCCAAAAATGACTTATAGTTGTATATTATCAAAGACACAAAACAAAGATCACACCATTTATTCATTATCAGATACAAAAGAAATAGATTAATAATAAGTATTATTTTAATAAAATGTTAGAGATTGATATTTTATTATCAAATAATTATAAAGTGAAAAATTTTAAATATCTTCGACAACAGCATTAGATAATTCTGCTTGAAAAATCACAAACTTAAAAATACAAATCACTCGAAAGAGTGATTTTTGTGTGATTTCTTATGAATTCAATCTATAAATAATACAAAAAGATAACTTTCTAAATAAAAAAGCCAATATAATTATATTAGCTTTACTCTAAAATATAACCATTTTGACTTAATTTATCTTTTGCTTGTTCCATAGTCATTTCTTCATCTTTAGAAATAGATTTCTTAACAATTACATTTCCACTAGATTTTTCAACAGAACACTTATACATTGTACCTTTTCTTTTATAATTATCACATTCAATTAATTGTTCATCATAAGTTCCTCTACTTGCATTACTATAAGTATAGGTATAAGTAGTTTTAATCATTTTATTTGGTTCTTCTTCATACCATTCATACATAATTTCTTCTTTTAAACTTGAACTTATATTTTTGTACCCCACTACTTTAATAGTAGTTCTTTCACTACATCCAGTAATTATAAAAATTGAAAAAATGAAAACAAAAAATATTTTTTTCATAACCTCTCCTATTCTAAATTAATTCCTTTATTATATAAATCTCTATTAAGTAAAAATAATATAAAATTAATTACTAATATAGATAAATCCATAAATGGATATGTATTAAGCTTTAAAGGCTCCAAAACAAAGATAAATACTAGTGTTAATATTGTTAACATAATAAATACAAAAAACGTTGCAAATAAGCCTTTTTTACTTACAAATTTATGTCCTAAAGTAAGTCCAGTTACTAAGATCATAAATGATAGCGATAATAGTAAAACTATATGAATAACAACATCTATTGCAACTCCAAAAGTAGTAGTATCACTAAATAACTTTGTTAAAGTAGCAACAAGTCCAGTACCAGAAAACGAACAAATAAAACAAAAGCCACCAACAAGCCATGATATTAACAAAGTAGCAGCACTAGATAACATTTTACAAGTAAATAATTTATCTCTTTTAAGTGGTAAAGCATTTGAAAAATATGCTTCACTTTTATATAAACTCTTCTTTAATCTTATAATACACATTATATAAGGTACTACTAAACTTAAAAATATTGATATTAAAGAGAAATCTTTAAATACTGCTCTTAAAGCTATTCCAAAATCACTATTAGAAGAAGAAAATATTAATACTACTAAAGTACTTATAAATGTTACTAAATATACTAATAATAACCCTTTATTTAGATTTAAAAAGTCATACTTAAATAGTTTCTTTGTCACAAGATGTTTCCCCCAGTCTTTTTATTATTTCATCTTTATCTTTATTATTTAAATCTTTTATTTCTTTATTAATTATTATTTTTCCTTTATCTAGATAAATTATTTGATCTAAGTATTTATATATATCATCTAATGTATTTGATGATATTAATATAGTACTTTCTTTATCTATATTTGAAAATACTATATCTAGTATTTCTTTTCTTTCCTTTTCATTTTCGCTTTTTACTGGTTCATCTAATATATATAAATCAACATTTCTAGATATTATAAATATTAGTTGTAATCTATCTTGTGTTTTATTATCTAATTTATATATTTTGGTTTTTAAGTCTATTTTAAATTTTTTTAATAGTTTTTTATTTTTTTCTTCATCAAAGTTTTTAAAGAAATATTTATATAGTTCTATTAAATCTTCTACTGTTAATCTATCATCTAAGAAATTAACTTGTGGTAAGTAAGATATTCTATTCTTAGCTTCTATATCTAATTTTTTTCCGTCTAAAAGTATTTCTCCACTATCAAGTGGTATTAACTGGTTTATTAGTCTAAATATAGTTGTTTTTCCAGAATTATTTTTTCCTAAGAGTCCTACTACTTTTCCTTTAGTCAGTTTAAAACTAATATTTTTTACCCCAATTACACGTCCAAAGTCTTTATTAATATTAATACATTCCAATATGCTCATATAAACCTCTTAAAGTTATTATACCACATTTGTTATATTTAACAAAAAAAAGCCTAAAAAGGCTTTTAGTATTATTAACAATTAGCTAGATTTACAATTTGTTGTTGTTGTACCATAACTTTTTGCTGTAGTTCCAGTTGAACCATCTGAATAAGTTACATTTACAGTTACAGTTCTTCCGTCACTTCTATCATTTCTAAATCTTAATACAATTGTCTTTCCATCACTTAGGAAGAAGAAATTATCATTAGTTCCAGATCCAACTTCACCATTACTTTGATTTTTTGAAGCAGTTTGAGAAAAATAGGTATGTGATTTGAAAGTAACTTTACTATTGACAGAAGATTCCCATATGTTTTTTTCCTTTGAATGACCACTTGGAGCTTTATCGAATATTACTTCTACTTTTTTAAATTCACGACCACTCGGAGGAGAAATATATAATGCTTGAATTACACAAGGACATTTTGATCCAGTACACGTTGATTTACATACATCATCCATTACATCATTTATATCTGCAGGTTGACAATAACCTGTACCCTTTGTTGCTCCACGAAGTCTACGTAAAGATAAAGTTGGCGGTGCGTTTTTAGATTTACATCCACCACTTCCATCAGCTTCATAACCACTACCACAATTTATTGTTGCAGTACATTCTTTTGTTTTCTTTTTGTAATTAGTTGTTTCTGCAGATGTTGCATAATATTTATGAGTTCCTACAGTTGTTGCAGTTTGACTTGAATAGCTTATTGATCCGCCACTATTAGTTGTAGCAGTACCTAAATTTTTAGAATTACCATCATATATTAAATTATCATTAGGATAACATTTCATAGTTGGATCAATTTTTGTAATTGTTGCTTCGCATGTCGTTGTTGCTTCTTTATAATTATCTGAAGCAGCTGCTTTAACTGTATAAGGATATTTTTTAGCATCAGTTCCATAATTATCTTTATAAGTTATGTGACCACCACCAGTTACTGTTGCTCCTGTAAATGATTGAGAAGTACCATTATAAGGACGAGATATTACTGGACAAGTTATTGTCGCGTTAGCTTTTTTAATTTCAGCCTCACATTCTTCACTTCCTGCTGTATAATTTTTATTTTCTACAACATTTGCAGTATATTTATGAGGCCCAGCATCAATTGCAGTAATATTTTTATAAGTAGGAGTTACTCCACTATCTGATGTTGCAGTTCCAAGCTTTTGAGCTTTTCCATTATATACTAATGTAGTATATGGACTACAAGTAATATCTGGAGTTCTCTTATTTATTGTTAATGTTCCTTCAGTAAATTTATAATTGTAATTTGATACTAAGAAATTTTCATTATTTTTTATATTTAAAGTTCCTTTTTTAATTGGATATTTTCCTACATCGCTTTCTTTTGTAGCTGTTGTTGTTAAAGCTCCACTAAATCCAGGAATTTCTCCACTTACATTATTACTATAAGAATGAGTTAAAGTTGGATTGTCCTCTCTATATTTTCTAGACTTGTTATCTGCTTTTACATTTAAATCTCTCTTTCCTATACTACAATTAAATGTCTTATTCGCTAGTGTATTATCTTCCCACACATATCTTGATGATAATACAGCTGTTACTGTATATTCTTTTGCATTCTTTCCACTATTATTTAAATATGTATATCCTGTTGCAGCATGAGCAAGTGTTTGAGTTCCTCCATTATATATTAATGAGTTACAATTATCACCTGTTGTTGGTAAAGTTGCTGCTTTATAAGTAACATTTGTTCCAGAAGACCTATTTCCTGCTACATCATATGCTTGTAAATAGTATACTCCAGGTACATGAGGTTTATCTGTTTTTTTAAACTCATTTGTCTTATCAATTTGTGTAAATGAACTTCTTACTGCATTTTCATTCCTTCCCCAATAATAACTTACTACTCCATTACTATCTGTACATTTTAAATCAGCGTCTCCTGTTACTGTACATACAGGTGGTGTTTCATCTTTTTTAAATGATGTTTCACACACATAGAAGTTTCCTGCTCTATCTTCTACATAACCACGATATTCTACATTAGTTGTATCTTCCCTATGAACTATATCATTATTTGATGATGTTCTTAACAAGTTACCAGGCATCTTAGTAATATTACTTATTTTTACCTGACTTATTGCATTATGATCCCCATTAGATGGTACTAAGTCACTATTTACATCAAATGAAATTGTAACATCATCAACATACCAACTATTATCTCCCATTTTACCAGTTTTCTTAAGCGTACAACTAGGTTTTGTATTATCTATTCTTATTGTTAATGGATTAGTTGAGGCACTTATGTTTCCTTTTGTATCTACTGTTCTAAAGTTTATTACTTCGTTCATCTCAGTTTCTATATCTATTGTACATGATCCATCACTTTTTATCTCTGTACATATATCTTGCCATTTACCATTTTTATTCCACTGGTATCTCGCAACTTTTGAATCTGGATCTTTAATAGGATTTGCATTGAACTTTATTGTCATTTTCTGTACCCATTGACCTGATGAATAACTTCCACCTTCAGTTGTTGTATTACCATCTAAATCAGCTGCTACTATATTTTCATAAGAAACAACTGTTTTAGGAGCATCATTTTCATACACAATTACGTTTGTTGTTTGCTTTTGCTTTTCATTTGCTGCATCTATATACACATATTCTACAGAATAAGTTCCTACTTTATCTGGATTAACAACATCAATGTTTTTTGGAAGTATTGTTGGAACGTCATCTACACCATTTCCACCAACTTCTTTTAAAATCTCACCTTTTCCATTCTTCTTTATAATTGAAATAGGAATTGTAAGAAGTTCTCTTAACTTATCTCTTGATGTTCCTTTATAGACATATAGAGTTGGCAAAGTTCTTAGTCCATATGAAACTGTACTAGGATCAAACCATGATGGGTCACATAATGGATCGTTTGTATTGTCATAACCATCTTCAGGGCACACTAAACAAGTATGATATAAATAGTCATCTTTATTTTCCTTGATAATTATTACATAGCTATCATCACTACATGCATTACCATTATAATCCTCAATAGTATTTATATAATTATTCTTTGCTAAAGTACCTATTGATACTTTCTGTGCAGTTAATATTGAATCAGGTCTAAACCTTCTGTTATCGTTAAAGAATTCTTTTCCTGATTCAGCTGCTGTTCTTTCAGCATTTTGATAAAAATCATCTCTAAATCCTTTTAAATTACCAGTAAAAGTATTAAAAGCAATTATTGCAATGATACCGATAATAATTACAACACCTATCATTTCAATTAATGTAAATCCCTTATTCTTCATATAGCACCTCATATTACAACATATAAAATAGTAAAACCATATTATATAAATCTAATCACTCTATTATAAATACATTATACCATACATAAAATAAATTAACAAAAAAAAAGCCTAAAAAGGCTTTTTAAATTTTAATTATATTAATAACTTTTTAACAAGATTTAGAAGATGAACGGCAACATCTTGAGTCCACATCATAAGACTCATTGAAAGTTCCACTTGATCCATCAGTATAATGAGCTTCTACTGTTATTGTTGTTCCATAAGTTGCTACCCCATTTCTAAATCTAAATACTAAAGTACTACCAGACCAGAAAAAGTTATTTTTAGTTCCACTTCCAAGTTCTCCATGTTTCTCATTTTTAGTGTAATCAGTAGAAAACCAAGTATGCTGTTTGAAAGTAGGTGTAGACATTGTATTATCCCAGTCATTTGACGAATCAGTATGCTCCCCAGGATTAGTACTAAATGAAACATTAACACTTTGTAATGATTTACCGCTTGGTGGTGTAATATATAATGCTTGAATTACACAAGGACAAGAACTTCCTGTACAAGTTGTACATACTGTAGACATTGATTCATTTATATCTGCAGGTTGACAATAACCTGTACCCTTTGTTGCTCCACGAAGTCTACGTAAATCTACAGTTGGTGGTGCGTTTTTAGATTTACATCCACCATAGCCATCAGCTTCATAACCAGTTCCACAACTTATTGTTCCAGTGCATTCTTTTGTATTTGAATTGTAATTAGTTGTTGCTGCAGATGTTGCATAATATTTATGAGTTCCTACAGTTGTTGCAGTTTGATTTGAATAGCTTATTGATGCACCATTATCAGCTCTTGCAGTACCTAAAGTTTGTGCATAACCATTGTAAGTTAAACTGTTACCATAACATACTATGTTTGTATCAGCTTTATTAATTGTTGCTTGACATGTCTTTGTTGCTGCATTGTAATTTGTTGTTGCAGCAGCATTAACAGTGTAATTATAAGTGTCTGCATTAGTTCCATAGTTATTTGAATAAGATATTGTTCCACCACTATCTACAGAGGCATTTCCAAATGATTGTTGCCATCCATTATAAGTTTTTGTTGAACTTAAACAAGTTATTGTAGCATTTTTCTTTGCAATAGTAACATCACAGTTTTTACTTCCACTTGTATAGTTACCTTTAGCAGCGACATTAACAGTATAAGTATGTTTTCCAGCATTTGTACCACTATTATTTTTATAAGTGATTGTTCCACCACTATTTGCAGAACCACTTCCAAGTGTTTGTGCATATCCATTGTATGTTAATGAATTTGGTCTACAAGTAATAGATGGAGCTGCTTTATTTATAGTTCCAGTACAATTAACTGTTTTAGCATTATAGTTAGTTGTTATTGCTGTAGTTGCTTTATAAGTATAACTACCCGCATCAGTACCAGAATTATTTTGATATGACATAGTTCCACCACTATTTGATGTTGCAGAACCTAAAGTTTGTGCATATCCATTATATGTTAATGAATTTGGTCTACATGTTATTGTTGGATCAATTCTAGTAATTGTTGCAGGGCAATTTTTTGAGGCTGCATTATAATTTGGCGTTGCTGCAGCACTAACTGTATAAGTATAATTTCCTGCATTAGTTCCACTATTACTTGAATAAGTTATTCTTCCTCCACTATCTACAGTTGCATTTCCAAATGTTTGTGAACTTCCATTGTAAGGTTTTGATGCAGTATTACATGTTATTGTTGCATCTTTCTTTGCAATAGTACCAGTACAATTTTTACTTCCACTTGTATAATTGCTAGTTGCTGCAGCATAAACTGTATAAGTATAACTTCCTGCATTAATTCCACTATTATTACTATAAGTTAACGCTCCACCACTATCTACTGTTGCACTTCCAAGTGTTTGAGCACTTCCATTATATATTAATCCAGAATATGGACTACAAGTAATAACTGGAGTTCTCTTATTTATTGTTAATGTTCCTTCAGTAAATATATAATTGTAATTTGATACTAAGAAATTTCCGTTATTTGTTATATTTAAAGTTCCTTTTTTAATTGGATATCTTCCAACATTACTATTTTTTGTAGCTGTTGTTGTTAAAGCTCCACTGAATCCTGGAATTTCTCCACTTACATTATTACTATAAGAATGAGTTAAAGTTGGATTATTTTCTAAGTAGATTTTTGATTTATTATCAGCCCTAACATTTAAATTTCTTCTTGAAATACTACAGTTAAATGTCTTATTATCTATTGTATTATTTGCCCACACATATCTTGATGATAATACAGCTGTTACTGTGTAAATATTAGCATTCTTTCCTGTATTATTTAAATATGTATATCCTGTTACAGCATGAGCAAGTGTTTGAGTTCCTCCATTATATATTAATGAGTTACAGTTACCTCCTGTTGTTGGTAAAGCAACTGCTGTATAAGTAACATTTGTTCCAGAAGACCTATTTCCTGCTACATCATATGCTTGTAAATAGTGTACTCCAGGTACATGAGGTTTATCTGTTTTTGTAAACGTATTTGTAGTAGCTATTGTTGTAAACGTACTTCTTGCTGCATTTCTATCTTTTCCCCAATAATAACTTACTACTCCATTACTATCTGTACATTTTAAATCAGCATCCCCTGTTACTGTACATACAGGTGGTGTTGTATCTCTTTTAAATGTTGTCTTACATACATAGAAGTTTCCTGCTTTATCTTCAACATATCCACGGTATTCTACATTAGTTGTATCTGTATTATGAATTTTATTATTATTTGATGATGTTCTTAACACGTTACCAGGCATCTTAGTAATATTACTTATTTTTACTTGACTTATTGCATTATGGTCCCCATTAGATGGTACCAAATCATTATTTACATCAAATGAAATTGTAACATCACTTACATACCAATTATTATCTCCCATTGTACCTGTTTTCTTAAGCGTACAAGTAGGTTTTGTATTATCTATTCTTATTGTTAATGGATTAGTTGATGCACTTATATTTCCTTTTGTATCTACTGTTCTAAAGCTTATTACTTCATTCATCTCAGTAGTTATTTCTCTTGTACATGATCCGTTGCTTGCTACTTCAGTACATATATCTTGCCATTTACCATTTTTATTCCACTGATATCTTGCAACTTTTGATTCTGGGTCTTTAACAGGATTTGCAGTGAACTTTATTGTCATTTTTTGTACCCATTGACCTGATGAATAGCTTCCAGCTTCAGTTGTTGTATTACCATCTAAATCTCTTGCTACTATATTTTCATAAGTAATATTTGTTCTTGGAGCATCATTTTCATATACAATTACATTTGTTGTTTGTTTTTGTTTTTCATTTGCTGCATCTGTATACACATATTCTACAGAATAAGTTCCTACTTTATCTGGATTAACAACATCAATGTTTTTAGGAAGTATTGTTGGAACATCATCTATACCGTTTCCTCTTACTTCTTTTAAAACTTCTCCTTTAGCATTCTTCTTTATAATTGAAATAGGAATTGTAAGTTGTTCTCTTAACTTATCTCTTGAAATTCCCTTATAAATATATAATGTTGGTAAAGTTCTTAATCCATATGAAATTGTACTAGGATCAAGCCATGATGGATCACATAGTGGATCATTTGTATTGTCATAATTATCTTCAGGACACACAAGACAAGTATGATATAAATAGTCATCTTTACTTTCCTTGATAATTATTACGTAACTATCATCACTACACGCATCACCATTATAATCATCAATATCATTAACATAATTATTTTGTGTTAAAGTACCTATTGATACTTTCTGAGCTGTTAATATTGAATCCGGTCTAAATCTTCTATTATCGTTAAAGAATTCTTTTCCTGATTCAGCTGCTGTTCTTTCAGTATTACTATAAAAATCTTCCCTAAAACCCTTTAAATTACCTGTAAAAGTATTAAATGCAATTATCGCAATAATTCCAATAATTATTACAACACCCAGCATTTCAATTAATGTAAATCCCTTGTTTTTCATATAATACCTCTTTGTTACTACTTAAATTCTATATTTGTTAAACTATTAATTACATCTTCACCTATCTTATCCATAGATGTAATCTCAACCATATAGTATCCTATATTTTTATTTACACAAACTATATATACTTTTTCACATTCAATATTATTTTGAAAATATTTAAATGAAAGTATTTGAAAATCTTTATTATTTATTTTCTTAGTTTCTAATTTATAATTCTCGATTTTAGAATAAGATTTCTTTGCACTATTACCAATATTATTTAATAAGTCTTTATTATAGTTACAATTACTACTTACAACTATAGAAGACTCTTTGTTATACTTTATAGAAAATGTCGTGATATAGTTCGAATTATAATTTCTTTCTTCTTCCATAAATAATGATGTTGACAGTTCTAAATTCACTACATTATTGGTATTTGTACAATTTTGGTTTAGTGATAAATTTAAAGATTTTTTATCACTACTAGTAGTTGAATACAAATATTTTGCATTATTCTTATCTATTTTTATACTATTTATAAATTGATTTAAATTATCATCACTTACTCTATAATTTTTAAAATACAAAGTAAATACTACACTTGAGTTATCACTTTCTTGAAGAATAAAGTAAAATGTTTCTAAGTAAAGATTATTTTGAAAGCTACTTGTTTTGGCATACATTATTGGAATATCATTATTCTTTATAATTTCTGAAGAATAATATTCTTGATTCATCTTTTCTTTTTTTGTTTCAAAATCAGTTTTTAATGTTTCATTATAGTATTTTTCTATATTTGAATTTACTATATTAACAGTAAGATCAAAGTAAGGACTATATAATGAAACAGCTGTATCACTATTACCAGTAGAAAACAAATCTTTTGAGTAATTAAATATATATTTGTTTCTTATTGATGTATCAGAACTTTTTATTGATGCTTCTTTTGATAAGTCCCACTGAATAAACTCTATTTTTGACAAATCTACACCATTAAGTTCTAACTTACTTGTATCTATTTTGATGTTAAATGCTGGTTTAAGAGGTTCTTCTTTTGGTTCTTTATTACTATTTTTATTTGATGAATTATTTTGATTCATAAAAATTAAAAGAAATCCTAAAACTATAAAGAATAAGCCCGCTACCAGTAAGAGTATAATCTTTTTATTCTTTTTCATCGCCATATTTCTCCTATTATCATTTTATTATAAAGCAAAATATTAGTCAATTATTAGAAGAACATTTAAAAAAAAGAACTATAACTTCATTTTTATAATTCTTTATCTTAATACTCCCCCACATCTTGTGCAAAATCTACCTCTTCCATCATCATATTGTCCACATGTTGGGCAATAATGTGGAGAATTCCCATAATTTGGATTTGCATAATTCAAATTTCCATAATTGGGATTCATATTATTATTTGTCATATATGCTGGGTTATAGTTTTGATTCATATTTTGATTCTGCTGATACACGGGGTTATAGTAGTAATTTCCATAATTAGGATTATTATTTCTATTTATAAATATAATTTGATCGTCTTTTGATATCTTAAACACAAGAATAAAACATGTGATATAAAGCGAGATAATAAATAAATAGAAAAGCACTACATGAGCATTATACATAAGAAGTGAATCATACACTGTATGTAAAAGTATTGGAACAACTAAACTTAAAATCATAAAAAGAGAAGTTTTTCCACTATTTCTTCTTACCTTCCATAACTTAGCATACCCCAAGAAAAATCCCATCATAATACCAAAACTAGCATGTCCTGGAATAGATATCAATCCTCTTTTTAATCCTATTTCAAATCCATAAGATAAACCAAATTGATTTGCGTAAGATATTACATACAAAATATTTTCAACTAGAGCAAATCCTAGTGACGCAAAAGTTCCATAAACTATCCCGTCATAGATCTCATCCATAACACTTTTAAAATATGAAGTTTTCATTATAACAAGCCACTTGAAAAATTCTTCAACTAACGCAATACCAACTAATACATTTACAAAAACTGAAATAAAATCTCTAT
The DNA here is from genome assembly GCA_902493795.1 of uncultured Clostridium sp. Lineage (GTDB taxonomy): Bacteria > Bacillota_I > Bacilli_A > RF39 > UBA660 > RUG13868. The sequence goes on along the minus strand of CABUQZ010000010.1, from coordinate 37,780 downwards.
TCAAAATAAAATATACTAAACTATTTTCATCAGTAGGAAAAAATTGATCTAGTAAAAGCTCAACTATTATTACTGGTATAACCGACAAACATCCTAAAAACAAGGTAAAAAAAACTGTCTTAATAGGTTCTTTTCTTTTATCTCTTGCAAAAACAAATACACATAATAATATTACAGGGATAATTGCAAGTAGTAATAAAATGATTGTATCCATTCCTGAAATACTTTCTTTCATAATTGTTCCTCCCTTTATTCTTCATTAATATCGATTAAAGAAAATAAATCAGTATTATCATTTAGTTCAACAATATTCATTACTACCCCTTCTCCAACAACTATTCCTCCAAGATTCAAAATAGTATCTTTAATTGACTTTAAAGTATTTCCAGTAGCATAAATATCATCAATCAAATAAAATCTTTTATTTTTATAGTCATCTCCTACTAACTTAGGAAGTTCTAATGTGTCTTTTCCATATTCTTTGACATAGTCAAACTGACATTCTACTGTAGAAGGAGGAAGTTTTCCCTTCTTTCTAACTGGAATAAGTCCAACACCTAACATACTAGCAACAGAAGAACCAAATAAGAATCCTCTGGCTTCAGGAGCTACTATATAATCAATTTCTTTATCTTTTAACTCATCAACAAATAAATCCACTATCTCTTTTAAAGTATCTTTCTGTAAAATTAAAGGATTTATATCGATAAATTCAATTCCTTTTATAGGGAAATCCTTTTCTGTTCTAATATTTAATTCACTTTTTAATTTATTTTTTAATATTTTCATTTTACCTCCCAAAAATAACCAATATTTGTATCATTATCAATATGTGCATATTCTTTATCAGTATGATTTTCATCGTAACAAGTACCATTTTCTCCAACAAGTTTTACACAAGCTTGAAACATATTCAAAGAGTTATTAACAGAATCTGTTACAAATTTATCACTTACATATATTCTAGAAAGATTTTGAGAACCTTTAAACATAAGTGCCATTGAAGTAACTTTTGAAGTATCAAAGCTTGAAAGATCTAAAGTAGAAAGACTTTTACATTCTTTAAACATTCCATCCATTTTCAAGACATTAGACGTATTGAAACTAGAAATATCTAAAGTTGGCAAACTATGACAACCATAAAACATATAATTCATATTATTCACGTTTTTTGTATCAAAACTAGATAAATTAATACTTAAAAGACTTTTTAATCCACTAAACATATATGACATATTAGATACATTTGAAGTATTAAAACTACTTAAATCTAAACTAGATAGACTGTAAGAATCGATAAACATACCTTCCATATTTTTAACATTTGTTGTATCAAAACCTAATAAGTTTATACTTTTAAGCAAACTCATACCCTTAAACATGTATGACATATTAACAACATTTTTTGTGTTAAAATGAGATAAATCAAGTCTTTCTAATTTACTACAACCACTAAACATATAAGACATGTCAACTACTTTAGAAGTATCAAAACTAGATAAATTAATATTCTTAAGATTGCTACACCCACTAAACATATAATTCATCTTTAAAACTTCACTTGTATTGAAATTAATTTTTAAGTCTTCTAGCTTACTACAATTTGCAAACATTAAAGCCATATCATTAACAAAAGAAGTATTAAAACTAGATAAATCAAGATTTGCTAAACTCTTACACTCGTTAAACAATCCATTCATATTTACTACTTTTGAAGTATCAAAGCTTGTTACATTCAAACTACTAAGACTAAAACATCCATTAAACATATGAGACATTGTAGTAACATTACTTGTATTAAATTCACTTAAATCAAGTTTTTCTAAGCTTTTACAACCACTAAACATATATGACATATCTTTAACTTTAGAAGTATCAAAGAAAGACATATCTACTTCTTTTAAGTTAACTAAATTATTAAACATAAATTTACTATTTTCATCTAATGTTATTTTATAAGCATCAGAATAAAAATAGATTGTACCATCACTAAACCACATATATACTGGATTCATCGAATCACTTGTAGATATAAGATAATTATCATTTTTATATTCTAAAGGTATTGTATTTGCTCTACTTATTTTAAGAATATTATAATCGTTTGACAACATTGTTAAGAAAGAACCCGATAAATTCTTCATCTTAACATTAACAAATGCACCACTTTGTAATGTTGCTTTTTTCTCATTCCAAATTCATATAAGTTTACTACTTCATCTTTTTTAGCATTTATTGTAAGCAAATCATCTATATTATAACTTTCTCCACTTCCATCTTTTTTAGTGTTCCAAGAAACAAAATCAAATCCAGTATTTACAAAAGGATTAGCTGGTGTTTTAATATCTTCTTTTAATAAAGCATTAACAAGAACAACTTTATTATCTTCATTATTTGAATTTAATCTAATTGTATAACTATCATCTTTAAATATTGGATAAAGAATTACTACTCCATTATCCTGAGAACTTAAATTATAAATAGTTTCATTATCAGAATAACTAGTACCTGTTCCATCTTTTTTTGTATTCCAGCTAACAAACGTAGCATTATTCTTTTTAAATTCATTAGATTTTAAATTAGCTTTTGTGCCATAAGTAATCTTTTGAACAACCTCTTTATTTTCATAAATAAATTTAACATAGTAATACTTTACTTGCTGAACCTCTATAGAAGTTTTATTTTCTTCTAAAACATCATCAGTTTTTACTTCTTCTATTTCTTTATCTTCTTTTTTATCTAAAGAGGTTTCATCCTTTTTATTTGAAGTGTCATCTAAATCTTCAACAGGTAATGGTTCTAATTTTACTTCATCTTTATCTTGTGAAGAATCTAAATTTCCTACATAACCAGTTAATAATCGATTTTTATTAAAAAAATTAAAAGAAAAAAATAAGATAATAAACAATAATAATAAAAGTATAATAATCAAAATGTATTTTTTTCTATTTTTTACATCTTCCATAAGACACCTCAACGTTATTATCTATTATATAAATATCATATCATAACTATTTTATATACGATATTTTAAATAATTTAAAAGAGTAAAAAAAATGACAAATTAACACAAAAAAAATGTAAATTAATTTTTACATTTCTTTATTGTGGAAAACTGTGAATTATATAAGTCTGCATAGAATCCATTCTTTTCCATTAAATCTTTATGAGTTCCTTGTTCAATTATATCACCATGATCCATTACAAGTATTAAATCAGCATTTTTTATTGTTGAAAGTCTATGAGCAATTATAAATGAAGTTCTTCCATCTGTTAGTTTATCCATAGCTTTTTGAACAAGTTCTTCAGTTCTTGTGTCTACATTACTAGTTGCTTCATCTAGTATTAAGAAAGGTGCATCCTCTACCATTCCACGAGCGATTGTAAGAAGCTGTTTCTGCCCTTGACTTATGGAATCAGTATCTCCAAGTACTGAATTAAGTCCTCCAGGAAGAGTTTTAACGAAGTGATCTACTCCTACTACTTTTAAAGCTTCCCATATTTGTTCATCGCTAACATTTTCTTTGTTAAACTTTATATTATCTCTAACAGTACCTTCAAATAACCAAGTATCTTGTAATACCATTACAAACAAATCATGTATATTTTTTCTTGATAAATCTTTTGTTGATACTCCATCGATAAAAATATCTCCATCGTTAATTTCATAGAATTTCATCAATAAATTTACCATTGTTGTCTTACCAGCACCAGTAGGTCCTACTATTGCTATTTTTTGTCCAGGTTTAGCTTTTGCACTAAAATCATTTATTATTGTTCTAGTGTTGTCATAACCAAACTTAATATTTTTAAATTCAATTTCCCCTTTTACTTTAGATTTATCAAGGTGTTTCTTAATATTATCTTCTAGGCTCATCTCTTCTTCATCAAGGAAATCAAAAACTCGCTCTGATGAAGCTGCAACTGACTGCAAAGAAGTCATCGCTTGTGCCATCTGAGAAAGAGGACTTGTAAATAATCTTACATATACCATAAATGCTACAATTACACCAAATGATATAACGTTATTCATTGTAAGAAGTGCTCCAACTACACAAACAGCAACATAACCAAAATCTCCAATAAATCCCATCATCGGTTGCATAATTCCTGATAAGAACTGGCTCTTACGATTACATGTATAAAGTTTTTCGTTTAATTCATCAAATTTCTCGTTAGCTTCTTTATCTCCATTATATGCTTTTACAACAGTGTGACCAGAATACATTTCTTCAATATATCCATTTAAATTACCAAGTTCTGTCTGTCTTTGTACAAAGTATTTTTGTGATTTCTTTAAAATTACTGACATTCCCAAAAATCCAACTAAACTAGATACGATAGCAGTAATTGCCATAATATAGTTAGTTACAAACATCATAATAATAGATCCAATAAACAAAGTTAAACTAGTAACAAGTGTTGCTAAGCTATTATTTAAGTTATGAGCAATTGTATCAACGTCATTAGTAACTCTTGATAAAACATCTCCTGTTTCATGACTATCAAAATAACGAAGAGGAAGTCTATTTATTTTAGTACTAATCTTTTGTCTTAAACTCTTAGCAAATTTATTAGAAACAATTGTCATAGAAAATTGTTCAATGTAACCAAATATTGCACTCAAAAAATACAAAGTAGCGAGTAAGAAAGCAATATTTTTTACTTCATCCATATCTATTGTCGGTTTAATTTTATCGTAAATTGATTTTGGAAGTTCATCCATTTTTGCTAAAGCAGTATCAGTATCACTACTATTTTTCATTTCCATTAAAAATTTAGTGAACTCTTGTTTATCTTCTACGCTTATTGACTCATCTTGCATAATAGAAGTTATATTTTCTTCTGTCATATTAGGTTTAATTCCTGAAGTTATTGTATTTGTTAAATCACTTAATCTATTTGGTGCTATTAAAGAAAGAATTGAACTAGTAGCAGCAAGTACTAAGGCAATAATCATTAAAACATGCCATTTTTTTAAATTACTTATTAATCTTTTCATCGAACCCTTAAAGTCACGAGACTTTTCAAGTCCACCACGCATAGGTCTAGGCATTATCTAATTCCTCCTCCGATAACTGTGATAAGGCAATTTCTTTATAGATAGAACAACTCTTTAATAATTCTTTATGTGTTCCTATTCCTACACAATTACCTTTATCAAGTACTACTATTTTATCTGCATCTATAATAGTTCCTATTCTTTGAGCTACTATCATACTAGTTGCATCTTTAGTATATTTCTTTAATTCTTTTCTTAAAACTGAATCAGTCTTATAGTCAAGTGCTGAAAACGAGTCATCAAATATATAGATTTCAGGATCTCTTGCAATTGCTCTTGCTATTGCTAAACGTTGTTTCTGTCCACCTGATACATTAGTACCACCACGAGCAATATGAGCATTGTATTTTTTATCCATCTTTAACACAAAATCAGTTCCTTGAGCAACATCTATTGCTTTTTTAATTTCCTCATCAGTTGGTTTTCCTTTGCCATTATCTCCATAAGAAACATTATCTTTTACTGTTCCAGTAAACATAACAGCTTTTTGAGGAACATACCCTATTTTATTATGTAATGCTTCTTGAGTATAATCTTTAACATTTATTCCATCTACTAAAATCTCTCCATCAGTAACATCATAAAAACGAGGTACAAGGTTAATTAATGTTGATTTACCACTTCCAGTTGACCCGATAAAGGCAATAGTTTCACCTTTATTTACTTTAAAGGAAATATTTTTAAGAAGATATTCATCTGCATCAGGATACTTGAAAGATACATTTCTAAACTCTACTGTACCAACAATATCACTGTGAGACTTGCTTACATTTCCATCTTTAATTTTCTCTTCTTCATCAATAACTTCATTGATACGACCTGCAGATACTTGAGCTCTTGGCCACATCATAAATATCATTGCAAGCATCAAGAAAGATATAATTACTTGCATTCCATAACTTGAAAATACAACCATATTACTAAACAATGTAAGTTTCGAAGCCATTCCTGCTTCACTAATTAAGAACGCTCCAATTAGATAAATTCCTAAAGTTAATCCATTCATAACGAGGTTCATTACAGGATTTAAAAAAGCAAAGCATTTTTGATTAAATGTTTGAGTTCTAGTTAACTTATCATTAACTTCTTCAAATCTTCCCTCTTGGAATTTTTCAGCATTAAATGCACGTACTACTCTAATACCAGTTAGATTTTCTCTTGTAACACCATTAATTTTATCTATTAATTTTTGAACAATTTTAAATCTTGGAAGTACAATTATTAGTATTATTCCAATAGTAGTTAAAAGTATTGCAAGACAAACTGCAGTAAGTACACTCCATTCTAAGCTTTTATCAAGTATTTTTGTAACAGCCCATATTGCCATTACTGGAGCTTTTATTAACATTTGAAGCCCCATTGATATTAACATTTCAATTTGAGTAACATCATTAGTTGTTCTTGTAATCAAACTACTTGTAGAAAATTTCTTTATTTCTTCTGTTCCAAAAGACTCAACTTTTCTAAAAATAATTTTTCTTAACTTTTTAGAAAAACTAGATGCTAAAAATGATGCAAAATATCCAACTAAAATTGCAGAAGATAAACTTCCTAAAGCACACAAAAGCATATAAGCACCTTGTGTTAATATCTCACTCATTTCACTACCTTCTGTTTGAATTAATCTTGTAATTGCACTCATATATTCAGGCATTCTAAGATCAAGCCATACTTGAAAAACTACAAGAAGAAAACAAACGAGCATTTTCAAAATATCACTCTTGTTAAAATTTCTAAATAATTTAAACATAATCCCTCCTACATAATATAAAGCATTACTTATTTAATAAATTATGCTTTTTCAATATAACTCTAATAAAAATTATAGTCAATAAATTTACATATTATTTCACAATATTACATAATTTAAAAAAAACACTAAAAAAAGTGTTCCTTTCTAAATATATTATGCTTCTTTTTCTATCCATGACATAATAACTTTTACAACATAATTAATCTCTTTTTCTGTTAATTCTTTTCCTTTTTCTATATGATGAATTCTTTCTAAACAAGATCTACAACAAGTACCAGTTGCATGTTGTGCTATAAAAACAGGATGCACCTGTTTCATTGGAGTCTGTTTACCATCATTTTTAGGATTCTTATCTTTTAACCTATTATTAACGAAAAATAAGGCATCTTTTTCTATTTTTTCTAATCCTTTTTCTTTAACATATAATTTCATATTACTATTAAGATGAAATGAACCTCTAAATTTAGTTTTTGCTAAAGACTCTAATAATTTATTAATTCTTTCTTCCATAAATATAAGAAAATTAAAAAGGACATAGTCCTTAATAATCTATTTTAATTCCCACAATTGTATATAATGCGTTATCCCAGTCATGAGAACAAGTTTGTAATACTATTATTTCTGAGTTTTCATCATAATAAGGAGGTTCAGAGTAAATTGTTCCTTCTCCTGTTGTAATATTTTTTATATGTTGTACAAAAGCTTTTCCAGTAGCAGTAACATTCATATGTTCTGTATTAGACCTATAAACTTGTTTAATTGCAAATATTTTATATACACTTTTTCCACCATCATGTTGAAGAATTATATATGGATTTTCTTTGAAATATTTCCAATTTCCAGTTTCTATTTTCTTAGCTATTTTCAAAAATGGTACTTGAATATTTTCATCTCTTGAATTATGACCATAGACGTTAATTTGTTTACTAGTAGGACTAACTCTATAATCAATAAATTCACTACCTCTTATATCATACTCTTTACTAATTGAATGAGATAAATAAAAGTCATTATTTGTTCCTTTTACTATTAATACATTTAATAAGTTAGGAAGTTCAAGTCTTCCAACTATATCATTATTTTTATATTTAGCTCTTTCTTTTGCTAAATCAACATCAGGAGCCATCTTGATTTTTTCTTTTTCAATTACTTCTTCTTTTTTATCTTCTTCTTTTACTTCAATTTCTGCAGGAGTTGGCTTATAAATCTCTAATTCCTCAGGTTCTTTAGTATATTCTTTGTAAAGAACAACAGCTGATACTGCTATTATTAAGATAAATACAAAATATAATATTCCTTTAATACTTTTTTTCATATAAACACCTTTCATTATCTATGAAATCATTTTATCACAAAATTCAAAAAAAAAGAACCAAAACGGTTCTTTAATTATTCATGAATGTCAACACTAGTTGTTGCTTCAGTTGTTTGTTCTTGTTGTTCTTCTTTAGTTTCCTCTTTAACTTCGTCTTTTTTCTCTTCTTCTTTATTTTCTTTTTCCGCTTCGTTATCTTTTTCTTTTTCTTTATCCTTTTCTTCGTCTTTATCTTTATCCATTAATCCTGTTAATCCAAGTCCTGCAGCACCTACTGCTAATCCAGCTAAAGCACCTAATCCAGAAGAACTTTGTGTAGTATCTCCAGATGAATAGATTGCATCAAGTCCAGTATGTGGACCATATGGATTTTGTGGTGATGTTGGCCATGTTGTTGGCGGACTTGTTATATATGTTGGTGGAGTTGTTGGGCTTGTTGGCGGAGTTGTTGGGTTCGTTGGTGGTGTTGTTGGATTTGTTGGCGGAGTTGTTGGAGTTGTTGGTGGTGTTGTTGGATTAGTTGGCGGAGTTGTTGGATTAGTTGGTGGTGTTGTTGGATTTGTTGGTGGTGTTGATCCTACTGGAGGTTTAACAACAGGAGGTTTATCATCAACAGGAGGTACTATTGGAGCTTCTGGAGCAGTAGTTAAGAATGTATCAGGATATCCTTCATATATTTCAGGATCATATTCCCTTACATACTTAATAGGTACTATCTCTCTTTGGTCCCAAATAACAATATCATCACCTATTTTATTTCCATTTCTATCAAAACATCCAATTGTAATTGTTCCAGTTAGAGGATCAAATGGTCCAGTAACAGCATATACATATCCATGAGCATCATCAAATATAATAACATCTCCAACTTTATAATCACTCAGGTTGGTTATAACCGGCATTTTCGAGTAATCTTCAAACTCGGTCAGGATAGCATCGTGATTTTGGAGCAGTGCAGCTTTAGAAGCAATCATACCACTTCTATCTGGTCCACTACCTAATCCAAAGAATGATGCAAATGTTTGAACTGATGAATCAAAGTTCTTTATTTGGAAGTATTCCATAACAACATTTAATAACATTTCATCCATTACATTCATTAATTCTTCAAGTTCAGCATTTAATGTGTTATAAGTTCCTTCTTTAGCTTTAAAATCATCCCATGCACTAGATTTACGACGTTCTGCATCTCTTACTTCGCTTTCATTTGTACATTTACCATCATCATATTTACGACGAGGAACATGAATACCATCATAAGTTGATTGAGCAGCTTCTTTTTCTTTTAATGCATTTTCAACTTCTAGCTTTTTAGGTTCTAGCTCATTTTCTTCTTTTTCTTTAAGTGCTTTAAGATCTTCTTTAAACTTACTCATAGCAGAACAAGAAGGTTCCAAAGCTTGTAAAATGTTACCCATTGTAACTTCAAATTTTCCTAGAATACATTGAACTGCTGATGTTGAAGAATCATAAGCACTTCCACACCAACCAATCATTTCATCATGTTTTGCCTTAAATTTAGTTTCAAGTTCCTCAACTAAAGATCTAATTGCTTCTTCTTTAGCTTTGTAATCTGTATCTTGAACTTTATTATATATTGTTTCAAAAATAGTTCCTTTAAAATAATGTTGTGGATGGGCAGCAAATTTTACATCACATTCAGATGCCAAATAATCAACAGTAACTTTTAAATCCTTAGCAGACCATTGACCAGTTGCAGCATATGCGCAAATATAATCAAGTTTACTAAATGATTTGTGATCAGTATTACCTAAAATATTCTTTTGAGAAATTGATGCTAGATAAGGATTATCAGCCAATGTTCTAGTCTCACCAGGTTTATATGACAAATTCTTTTTGGCATAACCATTTTCATCTACTAAAACATTACCACTTTCATCAGTTTGTAATTGTCTATAATTTTCAGCAGAATTAGTATAATCATCTTTTCCGCCAATATATTCACCACTTCCAACTTTTTGAGTTACATGTGTGTGATGCATCTTATCATCATGCATATCTGGCATATCAGTAGAACCAATTCCATTTAATCTAGCAGTTTGATTTGAAGCAGTAGGTTCAGTTGTTGTAGTTGTTGTTGAAGCTGTTCCGTTATTTATATTAGCTCCTTCACCTTCTGCAACAAACAATGTACCATTTTTTAGTCTTCCTTCTGCCATTTGTGTAGCTTGTTCTCTAGAAATATTTCCTCTTGAACTAGATACTACATAATCTATATAATCTTGTTTTGTCCTAGCAATAAAAACATCACTATTAATATCATGACGAACATACTTTGATTCAGTAAGACTTGGAGTAGTATGTTCAAAATCTGGTACCTTAATAGCTGGTTCATTATTTGTAGTGGTAGTAGTTGTAGCTGCACCAGTACCACTTAAAGATTGATAGTTGTCAACTTTTGTTCTATAAGCATCAACATCTACAACCCTAATTCCCTCACTTGTACTAACAGGTATAGTCTCATTAGTACTAGGATTTACTATTGTATATTTACCATCATCTTGAAAAGTTAAAATAGCAGATGTCATACCACTACCATCAGAATTAGGAACTAAAACATTATACATTGCTCCAGCTTCTCTATCTTGAAGAGCATCAACTGTATAATATGTTATAGGCATTTCTTCATTATTTTCATCCATAATCTATTACCTCCTAACTATTAACATTTAAAGATTCAGAGAAATCTTCCATATTCTTATTAATTTCTTCTTCGATTCTTCTATAATCTTCTAAAGTCTTTTTTAAAAATTTAATATATAATTCCAAAGAATATTCTATAGGTTGAAAGTTATCACTTAACTTTTTATATTTTTCATACATTACTTCTGCTGTTGCTCCAGTCCAAGTATCTGTATTGTTTATTTCTTCAGCATTCTTTTTTTCATTAGCAAATAAATCTTTAATCTTATTAAATGAATCTTCAAAAGATGTTATTACTTGTTCAAATCTTCCAGCATCTGTTATTACAATTCCATTCATTATAACGTTCCCCCTCCTTGCGTAGCAACTAATTCTTCATCATAATTATCTACTTCTGTTTGAAGTTCCTTACTGAATTCTTCATCATTATCAGAATATCCAGCATTAGCTTTTTCAACTAATCCTGACATTTGGGTAAGAGCTGCAGGGATTTTTTTCATTTTTTCAATGTATTGAGATACATTGTTACAAAATTGTTCTGCATCTTGTCCTTGCCAAATTGTCCTTAATTCTTCTATTTGTTTAAGCATATTATCGATTTCAACGCTATAAGCATCTCCATCTTTTCTCATTGTTCCCATTACATTATGTAATTCTTCATGTTTTACTTTTAATTCCATATTCTCACCTTAACTTTCCCTAACAATATTAAGCTTGTTCATCCATATTTTTAAATCTTTCATCGATTTTTTCAAGCTCTTCTTTTTCTTTATCTTCACTTTTATTAGTTTGTATACTAGTTAAAGCTGCAGTAGAAGACATTGCCTGAGTATTAAGCATTAATTCATCATTTATATTTGCTGCTTTAGATCTATTTACACTTCCTAAATTAGTTGCAGCAATTGTAGATGAACCATCTAATTCTTGTTGTTGAAGAGTACTATTCTTATTTACATTTCCAAGAACTGATTTACCAAGAACTGTTGTTTCATCATACTCTTTCTGTTGTGTTTGATCTCCACTAATATTTGTAATAGTTGCTTTATTAAGGCTTGAAGAATCATCATAAGTTTGCTCTTTAGTTTGATTTCCACTTATATCAGCCATATTCTGTCTATTAATATTTGTTGAAGCATCATAAGTTTGTTCTTGTGTTTGATTTCCACTAATATTTCCAAGAACAGATTTACCAATAACTGTTGTTTCATCATATTCTTTCTGTTGTGTTTGATCTGCAGTAATATCTGCTAATGATTGTGCAGACACAGTATTATCAGCAGTCTCATTAAATTGAGAAGATGTTTGACCTTCATTAACAGATCTTCCATCAATCTTTCCTAATATACTTCTGTTGTATTCATTAGTTTCCATAGAATTATTTGAGAAGAAATCATCAGGTATATCAATTTCCTCTGCCATTTTAGCCATACTTCTATCGTAATCGAACATCTTACTTGATTGTCTACTCATTATATTTTGAACATTACCAATAGACCCAGAAAGTAAACCCAATTGTTTTGATATTTCACTAACTGATTTTGACATTAATCCACAATCCATAACGCTTTGAAATTCAGCAAGAATTTTAGATCCTGCATCTTCTAATCCAGTAGAACATTCTCTATAACCATTAGCGGCAGTTTGTATTTCTTCTTCATTCATTGTTAATACATTATTATTTGCCATCTTTATTATCACCTTACCCTATCGAATATTATATATATATCTATTTTAGAATATTTTTTCAAAATAAGCAACTTATTCCTTTATTAAATAATAATTATTTTATGAAAAAAAAGAAAAAAACTATCTATTTTTTCAATAGAAGTTTTTTTCCTTCACAAGCAACAAAACTATTTTCAAACATTTTTTTTGATTCTTCTAAATATTCGTTTTTATTAACTTCAGGCCAAAAATGAGTTAGTAAAAGTCTTTTAGTATTAGACCTTTTTGCAAGTTCTCCTGCTTTATATGCAGTTAAATGTGTTTTGCAAGAAGAGTTATGTTTTAAAAGAAATGAACTTTCAGAGATTAATAAATCAGCATTCATTGAAAAATTTACAATGTCATCAAAATTATTTACTCCCACATCGGAAGTGTATATTACTTTACAGTTTTCATCTTCTAATTTAACCATAAATGATGGAATACTATGAGATTTACTATCATGAAAAGTTATGTGTAAAGAATCTATATCAACTGATGAGTTATCATAAATATCTATGTAATCTACAAAAGATTCAGTGTTATCTAAAATAGATTTTTTACTACCTTGAAAGTCTTCATATGGTAAATATACTTTGACTTTTTTATCTAATAGGCCCATATTATGATAGACATAGGAAGCGTATTGAATAGCACCAATATCCCCAAAATGATCTTTATGATAATGGGTTATTATTACATTAAGGTTTGAAAGATCATCTTCAAAATTCAAAAGTCTTGTACTACCATTTCCACAATCAAGTAAGATATTACAATCATTATATTTTATAAGAAACGAAGGACAGTTCATATCATTTTTAGGATAAGGCGATACTGTTCCAAGGGGTGTTATTGAAAACTCTTTCATTTTCTATCTCTTTGCTTTCATCTTTTTTAATACAAGAGATGGAACATATTTAGAAACATCTTTATCTAGATTAAATACTTCCTTAACCATAGATGATGATACATACTGATACTCTTTATCTGCAAATAAACAAATAGTTAATACTTCGCCATTAGATATTTCTTTATTAACTTGTTCAAGCTGTATTTCATAATCAAAATCAGTTAAACTTCTTAATCCACGCACAATTGCTTTACAATTATTTAAAAGAGCAGCATCAACAGTAGCACCCTCAAATGATATTACACTTATATTACTAGAATTACTATAAAGCTCTTTTATCATTTCTACTCTTTCTTCAGTTGAAAACATAGAATTTTTCTTTTTAGGATTTTGCATAACAGCAACTATCACTTCATCAAATAATTTACTAGCTTCAAAAATAATATTCATATGTCCATTAGTAATCGGATCAAAACTTCCAGGATACAAAACCTTTGTCATAAACTATTCACCAATCTTTCTAATACTTCTTTATAATTATCAACAATTACATAATCAAAATCTTCTTTGTTATATTCTAAACTTGCTTTTTCTCTTAATAGAAAAGCATCATTTGTTATATTATCCCTTTTAATAACTCTTTCTTTTCTTACTAAAATATCAATATCTAATAATACTTTAATATCACATTCTAAGAAAAACTTAGTTTTAGGAAGTAATATCCAATCAAGAATTACTACCTTATCTTTATTTTCTTCAAGTATCTTATCAATAATTTCTTCCATAGAATTCCATGTTATATCTGTTAATTTTTCCATTTCTTCTTTTGAATCAAATACAATTCTAGAAAGAACTTTTCTATTTACTTTACCATTTTCTAAAACTTCTTTTCCAAAACATTTTACAAGATTATCTTTAACTTCACTAATTTCTAAAACATCATGCCCTATTTTATCAATATCCACAATAGCTACTTCTTTTTTACACAACGATTTAATATCTTTTGCTAAAGTGCTTTTACCTGATCCAGTTTTACCACATAATCCAATAATCATATTATCCTTCCTTCAATTTGATTATATTACTTTTTCTGTTATAATAAAAATACATATATATTATGTTAGATATAACTGGAGGTTATTATGAATATTGACTTTGAATTATATAGAATATTTTGCACAGTTGCAAACGTTTCTAATATCACAAAAGCTAGTATTGAGCTAAATATCTCTCAACCTGCTATTAGTAAATCAATTAAAAAATTAGAAAGTCAGCTAGGAGGACAACTCTTTGTAAGAACTAAAAGAGGTGTAATTCTAACAGAAGAAGGAAAAGAATTTCATAAATATATTAAACAAGCTATCGAATACATTAATAATGCTGAAAATAAATTTACTGACTTAATTAATCTAGAATCAGGATGTATTAAAATTGGAGCAAGCGCTACTTTAACTAACGAATTTCTTCTTCCTTACTTAGAAGAGTTCCATTCTAAATATCCTAAAATAGATATTCAAATCACTACTCATTTAACAAGTGATTTAATTACAAAACTTAAAGCAGGTTTAATAGATATTATGATTTTAAATATCAACGAAAAAAACTATGGAAATGACATAGAAATAATTAAATGTAAGAAGATAAACGACTGTTTTGTAGTAGGAAATAAATATAAAGACTTAACTAAAAAAGAGTTATCTTTAAATGATTTAAATAACTATCCATTAGTATTACAAGCTAAGGGTTCAACAACAAGAGAATTTGTTGATAATCTTGCTAAGAAAAATGGTATTGAATTAAAACCAAATATAGAACTTGCAAGCTACTCTTTAGTAGTACAGTTTACCAAAATAGGACTAGGTATTGGATATGCTACTAAGGAGTACATTAAAGACTTTATAGAAAAGAAAGAACTTTTCGAACTAAAAATAAAAGAAAGTATTCCATCAAGATATGTTGGAATTGCCCTATCTAAGAATCATCTTCCTAATTTTAGTACCAAAAAACTAATCGAAATTATAACAAAAAAATGACCTCAAAAGTCATTTTTTTAAACAGATCTCCCATAATACTTTAGGTTTTTCATATCTATCCATATTCTTTTCTTCTAAGTTAAATACTTCAAACTTTTTAAATAATTCTTCAAAATCATCTTTATCAAAAAATCTTTTATATATTTTTCCATCGTAATAGAAATGTTTTTCAAGTTCATTAGCATTTTCTAAAAGATGATTTTTATCGTTAACAGAATTTACTCTTGCTACTAAGTATCCCCCTTTTTTTAATACTCTATAAATCTCATCAAATATATATTTTGTTGTTTCATAATTAAAATAATGTAGACATAAATCAGCCACTAGAACATTTATAGAATTATCTTCAAAAGGGAATCTTTTACTTATATCAAATAATTTTGTTTTTAAATTCTTACACTCTTTATTAACAATTTTTAATGCTTCTTCTGAAAAATCGCATGCTACGATATTGCTATATCCTTTTTCTAATAAGTATTTGCTACAATATGCTCTTCCACATCCTAGTTCAACAATAAAATCTTCTTTATTAAAGTATTTTAAATATTTATCAAGCCAGCCATCATAAGTTGATTCGTATTTAATATGGATATTATCCCAATATTTATCTAATTCTTCCATTTTATAGTTTTCTTTTCTTATCTATATTTTGTATTACATCATTTAATTTTTCTTCATCTAATCCACTATGAACTATCTCTGTTTTAAAAGGGAAATCTGTAACAATATCATAAACTGGCTTATCAAGAGATGTTGATTTGTTTAGTACGTAATACCCTGAATCAACATACCCACCATCTGGAAACATATAATAAAAAATATTATCGGCAGTTTCTTTTGAAGGTGATACTCTAACATTTCCAACATAACTAAACTGTGAATTTAATTTTTCTATGTCACAATTTTCCTTATTTAGAAGTGCCAAATACTTAATCTTCATAATTATCATACGATTATTTCCACCACCAGCATGATCAAATATATAATATTTTCCATCTTTATATGCAAATCCCATATCACAGTTTTGTGGATCTTTTAAATCGTCATAATACTTTGGATTTCTAAAATATAATTCCAATATTTCTTCTCCACGATCTAAATCCATAAAAGCTTCTAGCCATGTTTTATTTTCATATCTTTGATGATTTGTACCAACAACGTCTTTTATTGAAAAAGTAGCTTTCTTGCAAAACGCAATATAGTAGTCATTTAAACAAAATTGTTCTCCAACACCAAAGTTACCTTCGTAAGATTCTATCTTCTCAAAAAAGCTTTTTGGTAAATCTTCATCTTTTAATATTCCTAACTCTTCAAAAAACTTTTTCCTGTTAGGAGTTAACTTCTCAATCACTGACATAATGTTACCTAATCCTCCTTTATCGTAATACTTTTTTTATAACATTATTATTTAAAGTATTATTTTTCTCCTCTTTTTTTGCACAGCACCTCAATAAACTTGCTTTTTGTCTAAGATAAATACTACTTTCCCCAGTCTTTTGTTCCTGTTCATTTACTAGTGCTTCCAATTTTTCGCTTTTTTCAAATAAATATAACGCTTTTATTGAATTAAACCCTTTCATATCCTTACTAGATCTTATTGCATCTTCTAAATACTTTTCAATATATTCTGGTTTATCAGCTTCTATAACTTCATTATCATTTGATTTTTTTTCAAGAATATCTATTCCTAAGAAAAGTTTAAACCACGCTGCAACAATATGTCTATGGCAAAATTCATAATTAGGTTCGTAGCACAATAACACAGAGTTATCAAGCTCGTTATATACTTCTTCTGGATCTAATTTAGATAAAACCTCTTTCCAATACTCTTGGACATAATATTTATTATTTTCTTCTTCTGATATTTTTCCTATATTATTACGCCAAACTTTCCAAAAAGAAGCATTTGGAGCAAGGCCTAGATAGCATTTCCCACTATATCCTGCATCTTTTCCACAATCACGTGAAATAGAATATGTTGTAAACTTATCAGATTTCCATTCTTTATAGCAACTTGTATAAATCATATTTCCCTTTCTTATAGTTAAATTTTTATCTACATCTATTTTAACATATCTTAATCCCAAGAATATACATTTTTTTACATTAAAATTTACACAAAAAATAAAAATAAGACCCTGTTATTACAGGGTCATATAGTTATAAAATTATAAAATTTTACCTTTTCATTGATTGTTGTTCTTCATATGCTGAATCATTAATCTTTGAGTAAATATTCATATTCCATAATTTTCCATTTATGTAATATGAATCGAGTCTTATACCATTTAGTTGAGCAACTTTTTCATGTAATCCTAATGATGGCTTGTTAAATTCGAATACAGAACTAGTTACACTAGCATAACCAATTGAGAAAAGTTCATCATAGAATCGATTTATAACCATAGTACCTAATCCTCGATGTTGTAATTTTGGATCAATTGCAATTTCTATTTCAGCATTCTTGTGATCAGCATTAGTTCTTAAAATATTTACATATCCACAATAATTGTTATTATGATCTAAAATGACATAACTATAATTCATTAATGCTTTAGAAATACCATAATTTCCATTTCCCTTTTGTAATATATATTTATCTTCACCTAAAGGAATGGTAAAATCCTCCCTATTTTGCATAGCTTTGATATGATCACTCATTATTTTATTAGAATCGATATTTAACTCTTCGAAAG
The DNA here is from genome assembly GCA_902493795.1 of uncultured Clostridium sp. Classification (GTDB taxonomy): domain Bacteria; phylum Bacillota_I; class Bacilli_A; order RF39; family UBA660; genus RUG13868. The sequence continues at coordinate 19,703 of CABUQZ010000010.1, read as the reverse complement.
CTTTAGAAGATACCAACTTAAATCCACCACTAAGTTCAATTTTAGGATCTAACTCTTTCTTTTCTGTATCAAAAACAGAAAGTGGTAAAGAAACTTTTTCTGGAAGTATAATTCCATTTTCTTTCTTCATATTTGGTATATGTTGAAACATTAAATTAGACTCAACATTATCTCCATTAAGAGCAGAAAATGGAATCTCCCCATAATAATTCATATTAGTATCATTTAAAATATCCAACATACTTTGATTGCTTGCATTTACAGACATAGTAACATTATGAATATTTGATTTATGAACATAATCAATATAATCATCAATTATGTAGGAAGATAATTCATTAGTTATGTCACTACCTAAATTTTTATCGAAAAATATATTTAGATTTGCTCTTTTATTAGGATAGCTTAAATTACTTAATCCAATAATTCCTATCACTCTATCATTGTTTTTTATTGTAAAAGGCATTTGTAATTTAGGAATTACATAATCCTCTGAGAATCTCTCTAAAGTATCAGAGGAAATTCCAGGTAATAATAATTTACTAGGAATAACGATATTACTACTAATTTTTATTTCTCTTTTTTCTATATCTTGTGTATTTTTTGTTTTATAAACAAGCTCATCTATTCCAGTTATATTAATAGAATCATATAAGTACTTTTTAAACTCTGTTAAGATTTCATTTTTTTCATCCTCTGTTAAATCTTCTTTTACTTCAAGTCTTAAAGAAGAAACACTATCCTTGAAATCTACATTGTAAAGCCCAATATATCCAATATATTTTCCTTGTTTATTTGTTATTGCTGCTCTATAAGTAGTTGGCATACTCTTTAATATAGACTCTACTTCATCATTAATTAGATTAGAATTATCTTTTATCAATTCTTTTGTAGTATCAAGAAAAGCATCAAAACTACCTATAAGAAAGTGCTCCGTTTGCAATTTTGCTATAAAATTTTCATTCATAAATAAAATTCTCCTTACTTCCTATTATTTTATCATAATATATTAATTAATGTTGTTTTTTTAGTAAATTTAGGTCAATCTATTATTACAACTACTTCAAATTCTTTAAAAATTGAATAAAATTAAATATATTTTTTCAAAAATAGTAATAAAAGTGAAAAGATAACTGAAATACATAAAAAATTACGTTGAAAGGAAACACTTCTAATTTAACCATAGAAGACTATATAAACCATTCATTTGACTAATAATTAATCGAATTTTATTTCTAATAAACCTACCATATAAAGAAAATAAAAAAATATGCTTAATAATAATTTAAACATATTCTTTTATTATCTTTTCTTTCTTAAACTATAAGGTTTTTCTTGATTTTTATTTCTATTATCTTCAATTGTTTTAATATGATAATCATTCAATTCTTCACTTGGAATTTTAACATTCATAACAGTTTCAAACTGCTCTTTAGTAGGTTTTACACCTAATGCATAAAAATCCACACTATCAGTTACTGCATCATACAATAATACAGATGGTGGAACATCACCTAAATTATCTTTTACATAAAACTCAATTGCTGTGGAATCAATTGTAAGAGCAGCATTTAATAAAGATAAATTTTTAGTTATATACTTAGAATCAATTCCATTAGAAAATTCTGAATTAAGAATACAATCAGCAAGACTAACAAATTCACTATCCATGCCATAATCGCTTTTAATACGAACAGGAAACTCTAAAGTCTTACATAAAAAATAGTATCTATTATTATCTCTTACTAAATTAGCAGTTTGATTTGGATAAGAATACTGACCTGTTTTCTTATTAATCTCTGCAATAATTTTTTGTAACTTATTTTCTTTCGGATCAAAATCGCAAAGTAAAAGAGGTTTCATATTTTCTGGTCTAAAAACACGAAAATTAAAATCTATTGCTTTTTTTTCATCCATTTCACAAAATTGTTTCAATTGTTGTAATTGTTGTTGACTATTTATATACTCATCATGTAACCCCAATAAGATCTCTCTTAAAGTATAATATTCTTTGTTTTCCATAAAAACTCCCTTCATAATAAATTATAACAAAGAAAAGAACATTAACAACCTTTTTCGTTATCATCAATGCTACAACTATTACCACTATTATATAATTTAAATAAACTATTAGCTTTACTTTTTATATCATCAATTATTTCATCAGTAAATTCTTGATAAGCATCACTTTGTTTATCAGAAATACACGAATCAAGTAAAACTGCTTCTCCATTTTTATATAAGATAAGTGAAGGAGCATATAACCTGTTCTCTCCTGTTTCTATTTTGTTATTGTTTTTATCTACTAATGTATAAGAAGATAAAAATTCATCTAATGTATCTAATACCTCGTGATAATATTCATCAGGCTGAACATCATAAACAACTTTATTTTTTTCATCTAGTTTATAATATCCACGAAGATCAGATTCTCTTGTACCATCTTCTCTTAAATTAATGTAATATATTGTATCAATATCATTTTTCTTAGCTTCTTCTAATATATAAGGTATTACTGATCTACACCAAGGACAAGATGAAAAACCAACATATAAAATAAATGATTCTTTATTTTTTATTTTTTCACTTACTTCTTTAAATGTTGTATATCTAATAGGATTACTAGAAGAAATATTAACATTACGATAATTAACTCCTTTAGTTGAAGTCTCTATTCCGTTTAATGACTCATAATCATTCTTAAATCTTAAATCATCTTTTTCTCTATTTTGAACTGAAGCCTCAGAATCTTTTTTTTCTTTTGAATCACTATCTGTACATCCGGTTAAAACAAGCATAATTGCTATAACAATAAGAATAAGTTTTTTACTTCTCATACTTCCACCTCAATTATAATTTTACAATAAAATAATACAAAATAAAATAAATCATTAAATAATATTATTTAAAACGAACTCTAATTTTCTTTTTCTAGTATACTACAAAAATATACTTAATAGTCAAAATTATAACAATGTTTTAAATATTTCGTACAATGAATACAAACTATCTATCAAAACATATTCATTTGGCCCATGCCAGTAATCACCAATTGGATTCATAAGTATTGTAGGAATATTCTTTTCACTAAAATATATTGCATCAGATGTTGCAACACATCTTTTAATTTGCACTTTTCTTTTTAATATTTTCTCTGCATTTTTCAAAAAATCTTCAATTACAGGTAATTTTTGATCAACTTTAAAAACTGGCCCTTCATCTAATATTTCTATTGATATACTAGAATCTATTTTTTTAATATTATTTATTATTGCTTCTTTTGAACAATCTTTTGTATACCTAATATCTAAAGTCATAGAAGCGTCTAAAGGAACCATATTAACTGCATTTCCACCCTCTATCTTAGATAAATTAATAGATGTGATAAACTCCTCTTCACTAGTTGGTAACTTATATATTTCTACTAGTTTATTATAGATATCAAACAGTTTCAAAATAGGATTATCACCCTTATAAGGCTCTGAAGCATGTGCTGTTTTCCCGACAACAATAAGTTTTAATTATAAAAGGCCTTTCTCTTCAACAACAAGTTCAAAATTTTTACCAGCATCAGGAATAACAGCAAGTTTTGAATTATAATCTTTTAATATTTCCCTACAACAATTACCTCCTATTTCTTCATCTGAAGTAATAATAAAAGCAATTTTTTTCTTTGTCTTGTTATTCTTAAAAAGTGACATAATAACAGACAATTGAGATTTCATATCAAAAGAACCTCTTCCGAACATCTTATCATCACAAATAGATGCTTCATATTTATCCACTGGAACAACATCAATATGAGCACAAAAAATTATATCTAAATCTTTTTCTTCTGTATTAGAAACAACTAGATTTTTATAATTATCCACAAATATTTCATTGATATAGTAGTTATTTAATTCATCCTTAACGAAATCTAAAGCATTATTAAATTCTTCATAATTTCCTTTTATAGTTTTATAGCTAATCAATTTCTTAGCATTATAAACAATCTCATTTAATATTTTATTTTTCATAATTATTTCTCCTAAAAAAAACTATCCAGTACATGCCTGCATAGTTTAATAATAAATATTTTATAAACGATACAAGCACACAGAAATCGCTTGTATCAAAAGTTACCTTTATCCCCAAGCGTATCTAATATCGTCTTCTGTTTATAAAATATCTATTCATAGTATCCTCCATGTGATTAAATTTTATACTCATTCTTATTTAATGTCAATCTGCATTATATTTAAAATATGAATAATAAAAAGTTCCTCAAAAACAAAAAAAATCAAGAAAAATATACTCTTGAATTTTACTTCTTTATTTTTTTTGATTTTTCACGGGTTTCATTAATTCCAAAATAGTTAACAATTTTATCTATATCAAATTCTTTTAAGTGTTCAGTAACATATACCATCTTATCTAAGATATCATCTATATTTGTCTTTTCTAATAAACTATCTGCTAAATAACTATCTGTTAAATATTGATAACCATCTAATACTAAAAAACCTTTTTTAACAAAATCAATTATTTTTTTGTCACAATCTTCATCAGCTATTTCACCAAAATTGTAGTTTAAATTAGCATAAGAATTTGAAGTATCAATGTTTTCTCGATTTTCATATGCCATTGCTGATTCTTTCAAAGATTTAATTTTATTATCTCTTGATATCTGTACTCCTCTATTTATCTTAAATAAATCAATCAAAATATTAACCAAAGAACTAGTTATAAATATATTATCCTTATCTCTAAAGAGAATAATATTTTTAACTGTATTTTCATTATAGCCAGCATCAATTAAGTAGTTTGAAGCTAGCCTTTCATAAAAAATTGAAGGAAACTCTGTCAATGAATATGGTATTCCATCTTTTATAGAAACATCAAGATAATTATGCAAAGAAATGTAATGCATAAACTCATGTACAAAAGTAATAAAAGATGTTATAGTTCCATCCATTATAACTTTAATTTTCCAAACTCCATCATCATCTTTAAAACAATATGAATTCTCAAAGTTATCTAATTTTTTTTCAAAAATTATTCTATTCTCGTTTTTTAATTTATAATATTCTTCTTTCCAACGATGAGGAGCATTAATACTATTTAAAAAGAGAAGAAACATACTTTCAAAATTGTCATAATCAAACACAGTTAAATCAAGTTTTTTATCACTAAATAATTCCTTTTCCATTTGAGGAGTAATTTTATCATATACATAATCAATTATATTAGATATATTGTGAAAAAAAGTTACATCATACTGTTTTAAATAATCTAAAAGAATCTCTAGGCAAAAATTATACGTATTAAACCTTTGAGTTTCGTTTAGCCAGTTAAACATTTTCTCAGGATTTTCTCGATACTTTAAAAAATCAGAAAATTCGTTAAACTGAGATTCACAATTAAAATACTTGAAAGCAGTCAAAAGTAAAAGTACATCATAAGGCATATTGCTTTTAATAAATGGAGAAGCATTTCCATATTTTTCTACCTTTCTAACCCAATATTCTATATGTAAAATTTGAAGTAACTCTGGGCTATTCAAAAAAGAATGTATTTTATTATCACTTAAAATAGATTCTAAAATTTTATCGAAAAATTCATCAAAATTAGATATATAAATCATATCTTCATTATCAGTTGTTAAATTTTTACCAAGAACAAAGGTTTTACCTTTATAAAAGTCAAAGAACCCCTCATTTAATTTTATAATCTTAATAATTCTATCTATATCATCTACTGTATCATCGTATTGTATATTGATACCACAAACTTCAACACTTGCCACAATAACACCCCTAAAAACGATGGTTATTATATCATTTTTTTTCAAAATTATCAATTAATTATTATTCTTGCAATATAAAAGAAATAGATATTTACTATCTACTCCTACTATTTTTTTATTTAAAAGTTCTAAACCTATTCCACACTAATAATACGCTTTAACTACTACTGAAATCTAACAATTACGTGTTTACCAAGAAATTCTAATAAATGTTCTATTACATATTCCATCTTCTCTAAGATACATAGCTAGTAGTAAAATATTAATATCAATTTAATGCTAGTATTCCATTTTTACATTTTTCTTTATTTTTTACCACACTCTTTATCAAACAGTTCTTCAAAAATGGAATTGAGAAAGAAAAAAAGTTAAATATCAATTAAATAAAGTTAATGATATAATGATATTATGATACGTGAAAGGTTGGAAAAAATGGCTGAGTTAGAAAGTGTTAGTTATGATCAATACAAAAACATTTGTTCATATGATGATTTGAATAAAAAAGTTAGGATTATTTTTAATAGTAATTGTTATGAAAATATAATGCAAATGAGCATTAGTTCAATGAAAAACAATCGAGAAAGAGGAAGTTTTTTCGTTGGAAGAATTATATCAACAGAACCTTTAGTTATATATTTCGATTACAACACTAGCGAATTTGAATGTACAAGAGGTCCTATGGGAGAATTTGGAGCTGTAAATCCAACACAAAATAATTATAATGATTTAAATGCGAAATTAAAGGAATATGATAATAATGGAATTAAACCTGTAGTATTACATTTTCATTCACATCCTAGATTTGGATATTACGAGTCATTTTCTGACCAAGATTTGCAGTTATATGCTAAAATGCAAGTACAAAATGAAAACTATATTTCCTTAGGTATGTTAGGTTTCCCTATTAATGATACTTCAAGAACAATTGGAATGTGCGTAGTTCGTCCAGAAAACCCCAAAATAATTAATGGAATTGGAACCGCTGATTTTGTAAGATGTGAAGATATATGCTATACAAATGGTAATAATATATTTAAAGTTGGAGGATTTGAAAAAAGATATAATGGTAGATTACATAATCAAAACTTAGGAAGAGAAATTGTAAGACAATATTTAAGTCTTCCCTCTAATGGTAAAGTATGTGCAGAAGGAATAGATCCTAACACTGGCAATCCAATAAAACCAATGTGTGTAGGATATACTGATACTGCTGGTCATTTATACTTTACAAATGAAAATTTATTATTAGAAACACAAAATATGCAAGAGACATATAAAGAGGGAATTCATAAATAAAAGAATAATTTGAAATATAAACCACTATTTTTTCGCAAAGTAAAACCACAAGTAATCGCTTGTGGTTTTACTTTGAAACTATAATTCTAATATCATATTATATGATTATATATCTTAATTACAATTAAGATATAAATTTACGCAATTATTTTAAATTTTCATACTAGATTGCTGAGTATTTATATTTGCTTGAGGATAAAAGAAATTATAAACTTCTCTATTTCTTTCACTTCTTGATAAAACTCTTTTTTGTACTCCCGGTTGGTTTACAACAGATTTTACAGAGTAAAAATTTCTTAAAAAACATTTTTTAGCCTCAAATGATGAATCAAATACCACTTCGTAATAATTATCGTTTTTATTATCAATAACATTTCTTAAAGAATTATTTTCTTTATCGTAAAATGTTGTTATTCCTTCTTCTGACATAACTATTCTCCTACCATCTTTACTAATCAATAATCCATTTCTAAACATAGCCGATAATACTATTTTCTTAAGCATCTCCAATTGTTTTGAATCCCTAACCTTATCATCTTGATATAAATAATGATATATCCTTTTAGAAGCCAATAATGCCGCAGCAAATTTTTCTCCATACGATTTTTGATGATTTACAGATTCTGGAGCATAATATACATTTGAAGTCCTAGATTCATATATCCAAGGTAGTATTCTTTCAGAATTATTAAATAACTCTTTGTTTTCAAGATATACTTCATTTATTAATCTTTCAACCTCATTTTTATGCGCATAATCTGTGTACAAAATAATTCTATCTGCACATTTTCTTTTTCCTTCTTGTTGATATTTAAATGAAACAGGTATTCCTGCACGGCTAAATTTTTCAGTTAATTTTTCAACTAATTTATATAAGTTCATAGGATTTATTCCAAAATAATATCGAAAGTACTCTTCTCCCATTCCTTTTCTATTTATATAAACCCATTCATAACTAGTTCCTTGCTTATCTGTTTCTAATAATGGATTTCTTCTTTTCATAAACTCTAATTTAGTATTTAATTGCATTTTTTCAGCTTCACTTGGAAAACAACTATATTTTGATTTATAAATTGTTTCATATATATCAAATTCGTCGACATCTAAATCATTGACAAATTTTACAATATCATGAAATTGTTGCTCATCAAATTCTCTAACTTTTGATGTAACATCTAAACCATAACCTATTATTTTCATTTTTCAAAATTCCTCCTAAATAACTTATAAATTTATTAATTTATTACTTTTAATTAACTATTTATTCTTACATCAATCAAAATATATTTTTATAAAATGTTCATAACAGTATAAAAAGTCATCTATATTTTTTAGTAAAAAATCTCTATAACATTCATTTTCAAATTTATCACCTAGTTCATTTACTCCAATGCCCATTTGATTATTATGATACCTACAAATCATAATTTCTTGTTCAATATCAAAACCCATATTTTTCAATAATTTAAATGGATTTCAACTTTATTTTTTTCATCACAAAAATTATAATCAAACTGTAATCCAAAGTCAGTTTTTATTGTACAAATACTATTAAGCATTTGCATCTTTCTTTCATAAAAAATTATATCACCATAATTTTTTTTAAAGAGAAAAAATAATTAACATCTAGAAATTTTGACATTTTGTCAAATAATTTTACAATATTAAAAAAAACATCCAAATTTAGATGATACATTTTTAAATATTTAAACAGATTATTTAATATTTTTCTAAAAAATACAACAACTCTTTAAGGAAAAAAATCTTTATCAATAAATCATAAACTAGTTACATTAGAAATATTTTATTTAAAAGAATCAATTGCTCATATTCAATTATCCATTATTTAATGGTATAATCAAAAAGAAATGAGGTACTTATGCATTTTTATGAATTAATAAAAAAAATAACTGAAGATAAAAAAGTCATTATCTATGTTGATATGGATGGTGTCATTGCTTCTTATGATTTTGGTAAACCACTTGATTTTATAAACAAAAGACCTTTAACTACAAATATTCAAACTTTAAATAAAATATCAAAATTAAATAATGTTGAACTACACATACTATCTGTTTGTAGATTAGATAATCAAGTTAGAGAAAAAAATGACTGGTTAAATAAATATGCACCATTTTTTGAACAAGATAAAAGAACCATTATCTCAAAAGAAAGTAATCCACATTATTCATCAAAAGAATTAAAATTAAATTATTTAAAATCTTTAGAAATCAAAGAACAAATCATTTTTATTGATGATGATAATGAGGTTTTGAAAACAATTTATGATGGATTAAAAAATATAATATTGTATCAAGATTCTGAATTAATTGATTAGAAATAAAAAATATATATAAAGTTATGAAGCCATATTAAAAAAATATGGCTTATTTAATACATTCATTTGAAAAAAAATAAGTTCATCTATATTTAACAAACTTATTATAACGTCATACCTCTTACAATATAATTTATTTTTTTAACAATCTTCTAATTTCCAAAAAATCATCAGGATATTCTTCTACTCTTTTTGTATTTTCATTAAATATAATTGGTTTTACAAAATCAATTGTCCATCCATTTTCAATATATTCGCGAAAGTCATCTTCATAGTTTATAGATGATGTGGTAATTACTTTATCCTTAATAGATGATATTTTATGAAATCCACAGCAGCGAATTAGTATTTCATCTAAACAATATTTTTTTAAAAATTCTAAATCACTTTTATAGTCTAAAGAATTATTTTTTAAATTATAGAAAAAACTATATAATCCAGCATGAGCACTTTTTATCCCAATAATTAATTTTATAATTCGTGGATTATAGGTTTTTTTATACATTAATTCATATACAAGCTGATCTTTATCACTCATATGATAATATTCTTCCGGATATATCGAAGTAAAATCACAAATTAAATGAGTATAATTATCAAATGTTTTCTTATCTATACAACCTTCTTTTAAAATTTTTTGAATACTTTTAAGATAAATAGTTGGACTTGATACATAATCATCCCTTTCTATGTGAAAGTATGGATAATATAAATTTGCTTCTTTATGACCATCTTTACCCATCGTATTGTATAAATGATTATATGGCGTGATGTACCAAGCATTGGGAAGATACATTTTTACTGGTTTATATTTTCTTTTAGGAATTTCAAGTATATATTTTTTTAAATCTTCAAAAGCATTTTTAAATAGTAATTCATCTTGATAAGTTAACTTTTTTTGAATTTTTGCTATTTTATAAGAAGAATTTATGAATTCATAAACATGATCTAAAGTAATTTTAAATACTTTACCGCTTTCAAATAACATGTTTAAAATATAAGAAAAATAGTCCATATCCATTTTTTCTTTATTTATTAATAACTCATAATCTAATTCATATATTTTTTCTAAACCATATTTAGACAATCCAGATCCTTCTATATCTGCAAGTAGACTACATGTATAATCATAATTAAACATCCAATTAAAATCAAAATATCTATCCTCATTCTTTATTTCATTTTCACTATCAGTATATAATTTTTTTTGTTTATTATTTTTTTCATATAATAAGTCATATTCTTTTATTCTATCAAATAAATCTTTATGCTTAAAAAAATAGTCTAAGGGTATATAATTTGGTTTTATATCATGATAATTTAAACTATTGTATTTTTCAATTAAATCAAGATATTGTCCATTTGGATTTTCTAATTCTTTAAAATATTTAATCATACAAAACCCCTATAAATTTTAATTTTTGAATACTTATTATATCATAATTACAGCAAATACACATTTTTTTCTATTTTACAGGATATTAGAAAATACTATGAAATCTGTAACTACTTATAAATAATGGTTTTCCAACAATTTTTGGTGCACCACAATCTATTTTGTACTTGCAAAATGTATGTTTTTTGTATATACAAATAAAATTTTTAACACCTAAATTTCTTATTTTAAAGAAAAACTTGTATAGACAAATGTATTTACATTCTAGAATTAATTTAGTATTTCTTCTAAAAATAATATTTCTTTTTTTCCTTCATCGTCATAAAGAAAAGCAATTAAAGTATAATAATCTTTTATGATTTTTGAACAGTTAAATTTGTTATTTTAAATTCAAAAGTTTCTATGGCCGATTTCATAAATATCCATCACTTCTTTAAACAATAAAAAAAGACCATAATATGGAATACTATGAACTTTATCTATAATTTAATCGCTAAAGTGCGATTTTTAAACACAATGGTGCCTGAGGTGGGACTTGAACCCACACGGTGTCGCCACCACTGGATTTTGAGTCCAGCACGTCTACCATTCCATCACTCAGGCATAAGAAAATTATAGCATATTAATTATTTTATTGCTATATTTTTCTATTATTTTTTCTGCAACTTTAATTCCATCTACTGCTGAAGTTGTTATACCTCCAGAATATCCTGCACCTTCACCTGCTGGATACACTCCATAAATACTTGAAACAAAATCTTCTCCTCGTTCTATTCTAACTGCTGAAGAAGTTCTACTTTCAACTCCTGCTAGTATAGCGTCATCACTATCAAACCCTTTTATTTTCTTCCCCATATCAGTTATGCCTTCTTTTAATGCATCGTTTATATAATATGGAAATATCTCATTTAAATTCGCAAAACTATAAGCTCCTTTAAATAAAGGATTAACTTTTGAAAACTTAGTTCCCATAGTATTATTTTTATAATCTTTAAAAAGTTGCACTGGTATTTCCCCGTTTCCTGCGCGAAAAGCTAAATTCTCTAGTCTTCTTTGAAATTCTATTCCATCAAGTGGATATGGTCCAAAATCACTTTTAGATACAGTAACAACAACTGCGCTATTAGAATTTTCTTCATCTCGTTTATAATTACTCATTCCATTGACAATCAAGTGCCCTTCCTCACAAGATGAATTAACAACAAATCCACCTGGACACATACAGAAGGTGTACACTCCTCTTCCATTTGACGCTTTAGAAGTTAATTTGTAACTAGCAGGAGGAAGACCATCACTAAACTTTCCATATTGACTTTCATTAATCATACTTTGTTTATGTTCTATTCTAACACCTACTGCAAAAGGCTTTGATTCCATCTTTAAATGATGTGAAAAAAGCATTTTAAAAGTATCTCTTGCACTATGTCCGATAGCAAGGACAAGTACATTACAATCAAGATGCCTTCCATTATTAATTACAATAGAATTAATTTTATCATCGACAACATTTATATCAGTCACAGTAGAATTAAAAAGAAATTCTCCACCTAATCCTATTATTTTATTTCGTAAGTTTACAATTACTTCTCTTAACACATCAGTTCCAATATGTGGCTTACTATCATATGAAATATCTTCGTTTGCACCACACTCAATAAAAGTATCGTAAACTTTTTTTATTCTTCCTTCTTTATCATTTACAAGGGTATTTAGTTTACCATCTGAAAAAGTTCCAGCTCCACCTTCTCCAAAACAAACATTGCTATTAGGATTTAACACTCCCTTTTCCCAAAAAGTATTTACAGAATTTATTCTATCTTCTACTTTTTCACCGCGTTCAATAATAATTGGTTTATAACCATTTTGGGCAAGAATTAAAGCACAAAACAAACCACATGGACCAGCACCAACAACAACAGGTCTATTGTTAAGTTCTAACACACCAGAAATTGGTTCTTTGTAGTGAACTTCTTCAAACTTAACAACATCTTTAGATCTAACTTTTTTTAATACTTTATCCTCTAATTTAACATCTACATTAACTTCATAATTATATAAAACATTATTTTTATCACGAGCATCGATAGACTTTTTAGCAATAGAAATATTTTTTACATCACTATTATTTACTTTTAAAATATTCAATACTTTCTTTTTTAAAGTATCAAAACTATCTTTAGAAACTTCTACTTTTACTTGTCTTATTCTAATCATTATTAACACTTCTTCCTGCTATAAGTCCTGATAAAAAAGCAAATCCTAAATTATATCCACCGCACTCACCATCAACATCTAACATTTCTCCAACAATGTAAAGTCCCTTTTTCTTTTTAGACTCAAATGTTTTAGGGTTAACTTCACGTACATCAAGACCACCTGAGCATACTTGAGCATTGTTATAAGATTTAGTTGAAACAATAGATAAATTAAACTCTGCTATAGATTTACATAATGTATTTTTTTCTTCTAAAGAAAGTTCGCTCCATCTCTTATCTTTACTAATATTTGCCTTTTTTAAAAGTAAATAAACAAGTTTATAATTCATTAATCCTTCCAAAAACTCATCTATCTTTCTTTTTCCCATTTCATTATTTCTTTTTTCTAAAAACTCTTCTAAATTATTTATTGTTGGTAAAAAATTAATAACAACATTAACTTTTTTATTATTATTTAATGCTCTACTTGCATACCCACTTATATTAAATGTACATATTCCACTAATTCCATAATCAGTAAGCATTAATTCCCCTTCTTCTTCTTTTTCTAACTTGCTATCAACATAAAGACTTAACTTAGAATTAATTCTTACTCCTTGACACTCTTTAAATGTACATTTGTCGTCAACTAATTGTACCAAGCTAGGAATAACACTGTTAATTGTATGTCCAAAACTTTTACATAAATCATAGCCACAAGTCTTATCATTATAATAAGCATAGCTTCCAGTTGCCATAACTACTTTATCACATTCTATTTTTCTATCATTAAAGTAAACTGTAAACCTATCATTTACACTTGTAACTTTATTTACATTAGCGTCATTTATAAACTTAACGCCTAACTCTGAAAGCTCTAGAATTAAAGCATTACGAACACTACTTGCCTCTTTAGATAAAGGATAATAATATCCATTTTTTATAGATGGAACAATTCCAATACTTGTAAAGAACTTATTTACCTCATTTCTATTTTCGAGAGTGTTAACTTCTCTAATAAAAGAACTATCTCCACAATAAAAATGCTTATTAGAAAAATCTTCATTCCAATAATTGCATCTTCCATTACCAGTTGCTAAAATCTTTTTTCCACTAGTACTTAATTTTTCTAAAATAGTAACATTAAACTTTCTTCTTGAAAGCTCTATAGCACAAGTAAGACCACTTACTCCTCCACCAATTACTACTACATCCACATTTATTCACCTTCTTCTTTATACTTTGATTGGTATAAATCAGTATCATCAGTATTTTCTTTTATCTCTTCAAACTTAGGAAGCTCATCTTTTGAAGAAAGTCCAAAATAATCTAAGAAGTCTCTAGTTGTGGAATACAATGTAGCTCTTCCAACACCATCACTTTTTCCAGATTCCTTAACAAATCCTTTAGCAATAAGTCTTCTTACCATTTCTCTTGAACCAACTCCTCTTATATTATCAACATCTTGTACACTAACTGGTTCATTGTATGCAATAATAGCAAGAGTTTCTAAAGCTGCTTGAGAAAGTGTGTTTGTAGTGGGATTCTCAATTAATTTTTGATAATAATCTCTATGTTCTTTCTTAGTTGTAAGCTTAAAACAATTACCTAAAAATGATAACTGTATTCCATAAGAATCACTTTCATATCTACTTCTTAATAATCTAACAGTCTCTAAAGCTTCATCTTCATTTATATCTAATATGTCTTTTATTTGCTCAAGAGTTAACCCATCATCACCAACAACAAATAAAAGTCCTTCAAGTACACCAATATATCTATTCATTTACTGCCTCACAAATTATATCTCCATATTCATTTTCTTGAGATATTGTTATTTCATTTTTCTTAGCCATCTCAAGTATTGCCAAAAAAGTAACAACTACATATTCTTTATTCAAAACATCAAATAACTCTAAGAAATTTACTTTTTTCTTACTTCTTAAAACATTTCTAATAGAAACAGTTCTTTCTTCAACAGACATTTCCTTTTTAGTTACTTTTGTATGAAGTGGCTCTTGCAATTTTTTTCTTTCTAAAAACTTTTTAAAAGCATCTAGTAAATCTTCTAAAGTAACATTACTATTATTAATCATTTTATTTTCATCACTATATTCTTTTAAATTTTCAGGAAGTCTCGTGAATATTTTTTGTCTTTCATTTTCCAACTCTTTAAAATCATTGGTTAAATCTTTATATCTTTGGTATTCAATTAAACGATTAACTAATGCTTCTTTAGGATCTTCTTCTAAATCTTGTTCTTCTTCCTCATTTCGTGGAAGAAGTAACTTAGACTTCATTTCGATAAGTTCACTAGACATAACGAGATAACTACTAGCAACATTTAGATTCATCTCTTCCATTTTTTGAATGAAATCTAAATACTCATCTATAATTACCTCTAATTTTAAATTTAACAAATCCATCTTCTTTTCTTTAATAAGATGAAGTAGTAAATCTAAAGGTCCTTCAAAATCATCAATTTTTAAGTTAATCTCCATAATACCATTCCTTCAAACATAAACATTATACCAAAAAAAAAGATATCTTAAAAGACTTAGATACCTTGTTCTACTTTATAATATTCTGAATAATAACTTGCCAAATGATTATCTTTATTATTATAGTTATCATTACTAGAAAAACCAAAACCAACATATTTTATTGAATTATCAGTATTTTCAAAAGTATAGTTTATGCATAAAGAACTACCTTTTAATAAGTCATTGTTTTTATATTCATCTTTAAGATTCAAACTTTGATCGTTAATACAATTTTGTGGCAATCCTTGAGTATTATATGTTACAAAAACATCTTCTATTTGATCCATATTTTCATCATAAAAACTAATTGTAGGAGTATAACTATTACTCTTATTATCATTAGTAATTACCTTATTCAAAGTGTAATATGCTCTAATAACATTCTTATTGTTTTCTTTTTTCAATGAAACACTAACATCTAAATCATTACTTGGATCAACTGGTTTAATAGAAAAATCATAAATATTATAATATCTTATCTTAAATATTCCTTCGTTCTTATCGCTATCTACTGCTTTTACTTTTACAAACTCTGGTTCAACTTCGTAAGATAATTCACATTTTGAATATTCATCTTTACAAGTTATTCCACTATAATCAGGAGAACCATTTAAAAACATCAAATATTCTTGTGAAAATTCCACAACAGGTGGTGTTCTATCGATATATCCACTTAATAAGTCAACATATTCATTTTCTCTACTTGACGCAATATAGCCCTCTACTCCTAAAGATGTCTTTATCTTGTACCAGTAATACTTTTCTTTATCAACATGTCCTAGTACTGTGTATACTTCATCATAATAAACATCGCCCAAATCTTTTGAATTTTCATCAGGTTCTTTTCTAATATTAAGTCTTTTAACTTTTATTTTTATTTGTGTACTTTTTTTATCTAACTTATTACTTTGAATAATTACATCTTCATGAGGCCAAAACAAAATAGCAATAATTAACACTATTGCTCCAAGTACTATATTTAAAATTAATGGTCTCTTACTTGTTTCTATCATAAGAATTATTATAAAACAAGAAGAAAATTTAATCAATCTTTTGGATTAAATATAAGTAGTAAAATAAATGAAAATAAAATTACTGATGTTATTCCAGCTGCTGTTAAAGAAAACATTCCAGATACAATTCCCATTATTCCATTTTCCATAGCTTCAGCCATTGCTCCATGAACTAAGGAATGTCCAAATGATGTAATTGGTACCATCGCACCAGGTCCTACAAAATTTATAATTTTATCATATATTGAAAAAGTATCTAAAAATGCTCCAACTACAACAAATATACTTGTAATATGACCTGCAGTAAGCTTTGTATTATCAAGAATAATTTGTCCTATCATACATAAAAGTCCAACAAAAAGAAAAGAATTTAAATAAATCATTTCACACTCTCCAAACTTATTGCATGACTAATAGATAATATAGGATTTTTTTGATATACAAATGTTGGTGAAAATAAAGCCCCTGTTGCTACTATTAGTACGTGCTTTAAAATACCTTTTTCTATTAATGGAAAAACATATGAATAATTAACTAAAGGAGAACAAGCAGGCCCACTTCCACCAGCAAGTGCATACTTTTGAGTTTTTAAATCATATATCATTACACCACTATCAGCATAATTATTAGATAACTCTATTCCATATTCACTAGCCATATAATCTCTTAAGATATCTTTTCCATACATTCCAAGGTCCCCAGTAATTATTAAGTCATAATAATTAATATCCCTTTTTGTATCTTTTAAGTGAGCCATTATAGTCTCACCTGCTGCAACTGCCATAGCTCCACCCATATTATTAGGATCTTTTTGATTCATATCACAAATTTTACCAACAGTTGCACTATCTACTTTTATCTTACTTTTTATACTTGATAAGAGAATACTTGCTCCTCCAGTAGTTGTAAAAGTAGCACTAGATGGTCTAGGAGCACCATATTCAACTGGATTTCTAAACTGTTTTTCAGATGACAAATTATGAGAAGAAACAGATACAATTGCATTTTTAACTTGCATTGAATCAATGAAATTAGAAGCTATTAATATTCCTTCTGTACTAGTTGAACAAGCACTAAAAATTCCTAAGTGTGGAATATTAAAATCATTTACTGCATAACTTGTAGCACATATCTGATTTAGTAAATCTCCTCCAATAATAATATCTATATCTTTTCTATTTTTCTTAGCTTTCTTAAGTAATATGTTAATAGAGTCTTTCATGAGTCTAACCTCAGCCATTTCAAATGAACTTTCTCTACAGTCCATATCGTCATACGCTTTATCAAACTTCTTTCCAAGAGGCCCTTCTTTTTCATTTGGACCAACAACAGTGGAAACTTCATTCACATAAACATTATTATATCTAAAAGTCATACGCTACCTCCAAATAATAAATATCTAATTGCACCAAATATCGCCGCACTAACTACCCCATAGTAAATAACAGAACCAGCTAGTTTAAATGCATTACTACCTATTCCATATATAGGCCCTTCTTTTTTGTAATCAAGAACTGCACTCATAACTGAATGAGCAAACCCAGTTATTGGAATAATAAGTCCACATTTAGCAAAATAGACCCACTTGTCAAAGAAACCTAAAGAAGTTAAAAGACAAGAAATAAATATTAAAGTAACAATCATATAAGATACTGCATCCTTACTAGGAATATCTAAAAGATAGGAGTAAACATCGGTTAACCAAACTGCAATTATTCCTAAAAATCCTCCAACTAAAAAAGCTGTTAAAGCATTAATAAGTCTTGCTTCCTTAGGCTTATGACTATCTACTATTTTTTTATAATCACTTTTCTCCATATAATCACCACTATTATTGTTTACAAAATAATTTGATGTATACAAAAAAAATGCCTAAGCATTTTCTTTTACTAAGTTAACCCTTAGTTTGGATAGAATTTTTCCTTCATTTCGTGACACTTGTACTTGTGATATTCCTAGCTCCCTAGATATTTCAGATTGGCTTTTATCTTCGAAATATCTAGACTTTATTATTTTTTGCTCAAAAGGAGTTAACTTATCTATTTCATCTCTTAGCATCAAGATATCTTCGTCATACCCCTTTTCCACATAAGGTTGATAGTCATAAAGATTAACTTCTTTTCCTTCATCAGTTAATTCACAATCTAAGCTTCTTACAGATTGCGTGACATTTATAGCATCAATAATATCACTTACACTTAACTCTAAGAACCCCGCTATCTCTTCAAGTGATGGTGCTCTAGAATTAACCTGTGTTAAATGTTCTTTAACCTTAGCAATGGATCTTATTAACTTATCAGTATCATAATTAATCTTTATAGTTCTGTTTTCTCTTATGTATTTTAATATTTCACCCTTAATATAAAAATGAGCATAAGTAGAAAATTTGGCATCACTATCATTCTTATAATTTTTCATAGCATTTTGTAGTCCAATGATTCCAACTTGATATAAGTCCTCTAAATCTTCATCATTATAACTATATTTTCTTGCTATTGAATACACAAGCTTACTGAATAATTCTACCATTTCACTATTCATATAATCACCCATATCTACTGCACATTAAATATAGATTAGATTTATATATTTATAAACAGATTCGACAAAACAAGCTAAAAAATAAATTAATTATTAACAGTATCTGTGTAAAAAAATAAAAACATCAATATTTAACTTTGACATTTTCATAACTCTTTATTTTAAAATTTAAATAATTATTCTTGGTATAAATAATACCTCTAACTATTTATAACTATTCACGTCGTTCAAAAGTTCTTTAGTACACTTTGTTACTTTCATAATATCTTCATCGCTAAATTTGTTTTCTAACATAGTTTTAATAATTTCTCTCTCTTTTTGTATCTTTCCACTCTTTTCTCCTTCAATTATTCCTTCTTCTTTTCCTTCACGAAACCTTTCATCTCCATATGCTAGCTCTTTATCATAAGATCTTAACAAGTCTTCTTTTAATACTACTTCTTCTGCTTCCTTGATATAATCTTCCATAATTCCTATTCCCTTCCCAACTCTTTTAGCATAAGCTACATCTGTTTCTATTAATACCATCAAGTATCTTTCAAGCTCACTTAGCTCTTCTATGCCTTCATCATAACATTTTTCTCTTAGGTTTG
>CABUQZ010000009.1 GCA_902493795.1 uncultured Clostridium sp. | reverse complement strand
TTTTTCATTTTCTTTATCCTTATCAAGTTCATTCTTACTTAATTCAAGATTATTTTGTAACTCTTCATAAGAAATATCTAATAAGCAAGATAATAAATAACAAGAATACATAAGTCTTTATTTTCTCGATTTTCTAATTTTCTTTTTAGAATTTTAGAAATTTTAATACTATATATAACATAATCTCTAAAATACTAAGTTTTAAATTTTTTTAGTATGTTTATAGTCTTGATACCTACTAAAAATAATCTTCTTTTTCTAATAAAATATAGTTAATACAACGTGGAATGAATTGTTGCTAAAATCACTCTTTCCATCACATTATTGTTTTATTAATTAAAGCTATTTTCAATTATACTTTTTATAGATTGAAACATATTATTTAAATCTTCTTGTAAGTACATGTATTCATTGTATATCGGATATGCTTCTAATTCTTGTTTCATTTTGTCTATATTTTCATTATTTTCTTTAATGTCTTCTTTTCTATATTCTTTATTTGTAATTATTTTCTCTTCTTTTTTTATTTTACTTATTAGAGTCATTATTTCATTATTATCTTTCATTTTATTTTTTAACTCTAAATACTTTTGGTAATCAGAAGAGTTTTTTATTAATTCTACAAGTTCTTTAGTTTTACTTATTAATCTTTCTTTATTGTTGTTTTCCATCTAGGCTCCATGTTTTAGCTTCAGTTACTTCTACTTTAACAATTTTTCCAATTAAAGATTCATCACCAGTAAAGTTTATAAGTTTATTGTTATCAGTATATCCGCAAAGCATACCTTCTTTTTCACTTACACCATCTACTAAAACATCTACTACTTTTCCAACCATTCTTTGGTTGCTTTCTAAAAAGTATTTGTTAACTGTTTCATTTAATTTATATAATCTTTTTTCTTTTTCTTCTAAAGTGGTTTTATCTTCTAGTTTAGCAGCTGGTGTTCCCTCTCTTGGTGAAAAGATAAATGTGAATGCATTATCAAACTTACAGTAGTTAACTAAATCAAGAGTTTCTTCAAAGTCAGTTTCTTCTTCACTAGGGAATCCTACAATTATATCTGTTGATATTGTTACATTAGGTATTGTCTTTAATTTATCAAATAAGGCAATATACTCTTCTTTGGTGTATCTTCTTCCCATTAATTTAAGAACTCTATTAGATCCTGATTGAACTGGTAAATGAACACTTGGCATTATATTTGGATACATTTTAATTGCTTCAACCATCTTATCAGTGAAATCCCATGGGTGGCTAGTCATAAATCTTACTCTAGGGATATTAGTTTTAGCAACATCGATAAGTAAGTCTTCCATATGATAATCACTATCTAAGTCTTTTCCATAAGCATTAACATTTTGACCTAAAAGAGTAACCTCTTGATAACCTTCTTCAACTAATTTTCTTACTTCTTTTAAGATATCATCTTTATCTCTACTTCTTTGTTTTCCACGAGTATATGGTACTATACAATATGTACAAAACTTATCACAACCATACATTATATTAACGTAAGCTTTATATCTACTTGCTCTTTTTACTGGTATTCCTTCAACAATATTTCCTTCTTTACTGAATACTTCAATTACTTGTTTTTTAGTTTTAAAAGCTTCTTCTAGAATAAATGGCAAACGATGAAGATTATGTGTTCCAAAAACAAAGTTTACGCACTTATATTTTTCCATAATATCATGAACTACTTTTTCTTCTTGAGCCATACATCCACATAAACCAATTATTAAGTCTTTATTTTCTTCTTTTTGGTGTTTTAGTCTTCCAAGCATACCAAAAGCTTTGTTATGAGCATTTTCACGAATACTGCAAGTATTAAGAATTACTAAGTCTGCTTTTTCCATTTCTTCTTCCTCAGCAAAACCTAGTTCTTCAAGCATAGCTTTTATATTTTCTGAATCATGTTCATTCATTTGACAACCATACGTTTTAATATGATATGTCTTGTTAACACCAATATTAGTTATATTAATATCTTCAGTATAAAACTCTTTTTCTACTTCTTTTTGATTTCTTTTTCTTGCCTCTTTATAATCAGGTAACTGCATACTAATCACTTCCACTTGTTAATTTTATCATAATATATATTAAAAAAAAAGAAGTTATTAATCGAATAATACTTCATCTAAGTATGTATCCATACTTTTAGTCTTATTATTCATAACTTCTTCTTCTATTTCATCAAAATTTTCATTTAAATAAACTATTATTTCTTTAACTTTTGGAGATACTTCTTTATTTATTAAATTTCCAATAATCTTTTTCAAATTATTTATTTTAGTATATCCTCCATAGTTTTTGTTTTTAATATAAGTATCATAATATTTTTTGAATGATACTACTCCTACTTCATTAAATCTTGAATCTTCAAGTATTTTTGAAGTTATAAAAGTTAAATTAGATTGAATAGATTTATCTAATATTGTTTCTTGCTTATTGTTTTTGATATTTGGTAAAAAGTCTTTCTTTTTTCTTAGTACTTTATATATATCAAGAACTTTTAGATTATCCATAGAAACAAGAATATGAGCAAATGTGTCTCCATCATTATTTTGATGATTTACATCCCATTTTTTATTTTTTATATGTTTAAGCACTATCTCAAATTGTTCTTTTTTTAATAACTTCATTAAAATGTTATTTCCATCTGTGTCACATACGTTAATGTCAAAACTGTTTCTTGATAATATTTTATCAATTAAAGACATATGTTCTTCTTTTAACAATTCGAATATCAGGTATGGATCACTATCACATGCGCTTATCGTTTTTGTTTCATCGTAAAACATATATAATACACCTCTTTCACGTGACTGCTCTATATTTTAGCAAAAGATATTTGAAAAGTCAAATTCGTGAAAAAAAAGTAGGTATTATCCTACTTCACATGTATTTTCTTTAAATATATCTTTTTCACTTGAATTACATAGGCAATCCGCATCTCCATGAGCATATTTTATTGTAACTGTTTTGATTGCAAAATCTTTTTTTACATCTATACTGTAGATTGCTGTTTTTGATTCATCATTATAATAGAAAACTGTGTTTGCACATTTATATCTTGTCATTTTTTCTAATTCACCATCAAAGAAATCTTTTACATAGTCTGATTTTCTTAGTGTCTTTAGAACAATTTCTTTTCCGTCATCTTTTTCAAAAAACATTAATAAGGGGATATTTAATGATATCTTACTTGTTTTATAATCCTCTCTAAAGAAAGTTCTATTACATAATAATACAAGCATAATAATTGAAAAGATTAATACAACAGATAGTTCAACAATATATTTAACTTTTTGTGATTTAAAAAGTTTTTCTTTTTCTTTAAATGCTTGAACTGGTTTTTCTTTTCTTCTTTTTTTCTTTTTTCTTCCTTTTAATTCATAAAGTTCTTTATTAACCTCTTTTTCGATTTTCTCGTTATTCTTTTTATCCATAAGATACACTCCTTATTCTAGTATAATTATATATAAGAAGTTTACTTTTTTCAAGATATTGATGATTAATAAATAATATTATTTTTTTGCCTATAACAAATAAAATAGGATGCGTTTGATTATAAAAAGAATATTTAAAAATTTAAAATTTTTAATCGGTTCTAGGATTTTTCCTTTTTTAATACATAAGCATTTACATCAACATTATTTAATCTATAATAAAGTTGTTGTAAAACATATAAAGGTACCTTTTTATTAATGTAAGCTAGTAAGTTTCTATCAACATCATGTAAAGGAATAAAGTAACCATAACGTCCTTCATCTAAGGTTTTCCCTAAAATGTATTGCTTTCTACTTATTTTTTCAGTAGATCTATTTTGATACACTATATTATTGGTAAATATATCAATCAAAGTAGATAAATATCCATCTGTTTCTACACCTGCGCCGCTCCAATTTCTACCATGAATCTTTTGAACATCTAACCTAACAATACTATATAAATCATTATCTTTCCACACATATATATTTGAAATATCAACTTTTGGTGTTGAATCTTCTAGTTGTTCTTTAATAAATAAGAGTTCCTGTTTTTGCGCCTCTAATTGTTGTTTTGCTTCTTCTATTTCTTTTAATACTTTTTTATTTCCAAACATTATAATTCTCCTTTGTAAGTATTAACTATTTTTTTAGTAATTTTTTTTGTTCTTGGCTTGAGTTTTTATCCAAACTAAATAACTCTGAATAAAGGAGCATTTTTCTAAACAATTTATCATCTTTGATACATCTATCTTCTATTCTTTGTTTTATACCTTCTGACAAAATTTCTTTAGGAATATTTACTATAAATCCACAATGTGGGCATAACTGATAATATCTATATGATCTATCACTTGGGTTAACAAATATTTCTTCTTCTCTTATAATAAATTTTTTTTCACAAGGTTCAGTATTTTCTGGTCTATGTAATCTTGTTTCTTTCATTGTTTTATTATATGGTTCTTCAATAGTACAAGTAATTTCTAGATCACAAGGTAATTCATCGTGATAATATAGATAAATTTGTTGCTTTTCTCTTTCACTAAAAAGTGACCTATTATCTTTGTAAAATGGAGCATTTGATATTGCCGTTATGAAAGAATTATTTGTTATTCCTACGTCTTTTTTATCTTTTAAAGGTTCTCTTTGATGGAGTGGCACAACTGTAATAGAACTAACATCATGTAAAGTTAACTCTCTTCCACTTGTATATATTTTTCCATCATTTTGATATCTAGCAATTCTATAGTACTCATCAATAATACTTAATTTTCTTTTCTTATTTTTTAAATCTCCTGATTGTTCAATGATATAATCACTTGTTACATTTAATATCTTCCATATAGACAAATTTTCTTTATTACAAGCTTCTTTAGTATTTAATTTTTCTAATAACTCTAAACCTTTTTTTACTTGTTCTAGATATTCCTTATCATTTCTTTTACTATTAACAAGTTTATAAAGTTTGCTTTCTTCCATAGGTTTATCTGATAATAAAAATTCCTCAAATAAAGAATTGATATCATCTAAAGTGCCAATATTTAAATAAATTAGTGGCTCAGTAAAAGAAATTTTACCATATTTTTTAGTATCTTTTTTTACCATATTTTCAAATTTTTCTTTACTTTGTTCATACATATATGGTGCTAATATAAAATAAGCATTTTCATATAAAAATCTATATCTTCTTACTAACTCTTGTTTTGCTTGGTCTATTGTCATTTCAAAACCTCCAACGTACAACGCCTGAAAAAATAAAAAACCTTGAAAATTCAAGGTTAATTCATATATGGCGGAGACAGAGGGATTTGAACCCTCGCACCAGTTGCCCGGTCTACACCCTTAGCAGGGGCGCCTCTTCAGCCTCTTGAGTATATCTCCATGCCTACTTATTCATTATACATATTATTAAATTTTAAGTCAAGGGAAAAAGCATTTTTACAGGCTTTTTCCCTTACTTTTTTATCTGTTTCTACTTTTATTTAAATTTCTTTCAAGTCTTAGACTCTTAGCTTCACTTTTTTGTTTTGCTAATTTTTCTTGTTCTAATTTATCTTTATCAATTCCCTTTGATAAGATATCTACTATTCTTTGATGTATAGCATTTTCTTCTTCTGTATAGCTTTCTTTAGTATTTAGTTCTCTACTTTTTAATAGTTCTTCGATAGTTTTTATTTCTAGTTTTCTTCTTTTTCCATCTCTTCCATAGTTAACATAGCAATCTAAATTCTTGCTTCCACCAGATTTTATATATTCATTTATAAATGTTCTTTGATAAGCATCAGTACTATCTACACCATACATCATTGGAACATCTATATCTCTTCCAAATTCTTTAGCAAACAAAAATGCTCTTCTTGCACCTAATTTAGGTCCTCCACGTTCTATTATTCTATACATAACTGCATTTAAAAGCTCTTCTTTACTTTTTTCTTCTTTTCTATATCCTTCTACCGCTTTTTCTATTTCTTTAATTGATTTTTTTGATACATCAAAAAGTTCTACTTTAAATAATTCAAGTAATTCTTTGATTTTTAAATTTTCAAACTCAAATGTTCTTCCATCACAATCACATAAAGTAATTTTATTTGATAATCTCTCATCAAGTACTATTCCACTTGCAGAAATGTAATATTTTTTTCCATTTATTTCTATAGATATGTTTTTTGGATATTGTGGTCTTTTTAAAAACTTCTTTTCTTCTTCTGGAAGTGCTCTTACAAAAACGCTTGTATTGTAAAACTCATCCCAATTCATAGCTCTAGCTAGAGAATTCTCTTCTAATTCTTCGTTAATATATGGGTTATTTTCAAACATTTCTTCATCGACATTTTTTTCTTCTTGCTCTTTATATGGAATTATTTTATTAACTTCATAATCTGGATATCTTAATTCATACCATATAGCCATTTTGTCGATAAAATTTTGAAGTGTTGATAGTGTGCTGTACGCTTCTTCTTTACTAGTTTTTCCCTTTACCATATTTTTATAGTACCAACTAAGATACTCATTAATCTTATCTTCTAAAAAAATAGGTACTTCTTTTTCCTCTTCTTTTTTTACTTCATTTTTTAGCCATTCAATAATTGACATATAATCCTCCTTCTTTTGATATGATTCTTCAATAATTAGAACCTCTAATAACATAATAATATAAAATTGATTATTTTGTTAGTCTTTTTATGCTTAAATATTCATTTTTATACCAATCTACAAATTTTTTTGTTGCAGATATATGATTAAGACTTCTTTCTTTTCTTTCTTCGTCTGTCATCTCTGCTAGTGTTTTTTCATAGTTTTCTGGAATAAAAACATACCATAAATTCGACTTTGCTCTTTTATTACTATGTCCTTTCTTTTCGTATGACAAAGTTCCTTTGCTCGTTCCATAAAATTGATAATAATTATCTCCATCATAAAAAGTAAGGCAATCAAGAAAATAGCAGTTTCTATTACTTACATCTTTCATTATTTCTAGAAGATTATCAATATTAGTGCTAACACCACTTCTTTTAACAAATGCGCCAGGATACCCAGGATTATTTGGATAGTCTTCAATATAAAATCCTGAATCAGCTACAAATACTGGACTTTCTAACTTTTCGTATGATTCTTTTGCTTTTTCTCTAGAAATAATGGAGATGTCATTAACATCTGGTTCATCTAAATCACAAGTATAATAATCGATTATTATTCCTTCTTTTTCGAATGTTTCTTTTACAGAAATATATTTTCCATAATTCCCTGTTACATAAGTTAATTTTTTCATTCTACATATCTCCTTTTATATGAACTTTTGAAATTATTTTAACAAACTAAGAGGAAATATATATGTCAGTTATAATATTTTTCTAATAAATTAATTTTACTAATTCGATTAAGATAAAAGTGTCTTATTTCTTGTTTTTTCTCACAATATGCTGCAACTCCCCATTCTTTTCCTAGTAGAATCAAATCGTAAGGATGAATTACCCTAGAGGATATTTCCTTTTTTTCTTTTGAGTAATATTCTATACAACACTTTCTTTTTTCTTTAATAGCTTTATTAATTAAGTTATATAGTTCTTTATTTTCAATATTGATGTCATTTGGTGTTATAAATCTTTTTGGAACATTTATATTTTGATTTAATACATATCCTCCATATGGACCTTTAATTGTTTCAATATAAATTCCTGCTTTTTCTAACTCATCTTTGTAAACTCTAACCATTCTAGGAGATACTTCTAACTTTTCTCCTAATTCAGCAATACTATATTTTTTTCCTGTACTTAAATATTCTAGCATTATTAAAATATTACTCACTTTAGACATATTAGCCTCCTTTTAGTTTTCTATTATACCATATAATAGATATAAAAAAATGATAGAATTATCTACCACTTCTTTTTGCTAATACTTTTGTTTTATTTCTTTCTTTAAAGTAATCTCCCCATTTTTTATCTTTATCTAAATAAGCTTTTATTCTTTCAATTTCTTTTAAAGAATAATTATCTAAAGTATTAATATTTAGGCTTTCAAAATGTCCTTCGATTCCATTAAATAGATTATTTTCATTTTTTTCTTCTAATCTTCCTTTAATAGATAAATAAAGATCATATTTTTTCAATTCTTTTATTTCTTTACTTGTTAAAGCAACTCTAACACCTTGAATTGTCATTGCTAGTGCTGTAACACCTCCAAAAATACCATAAAATTCTTTCATAGCATTTGAATCAACTCCATTATAAAATGCACCTGTTATCATAAGAGTTATCGCCTTTAAAAAAGCCGAACTCATTGCATTCTTTCTGTTTTGTTCTGCATTTTTTAATGCGCTACTTTCACTTCTTGCTTTTGCCTGTTCTAACATTTTATCTAACAATGCCTGTTCATTTTCAGCTGATAAAGGTATCTCATGTGTGGAACCATCTAAAAATGTGATTTCTATTTTATTATCTCGTAGTACACGAGTATAATTTTTTATTAAATCTTCATCTTTAGCTCCTTTATATCCATAGTTCATTTAATATCACTCCTCATAAAAAAGCGATGATATTATACCATATTTTGTTAAATTATTCAATTATCTTTATATTGATGTTTCTTAAAAAATCTTATGTAGTTTAAGTCTAAAAATATTTCTTAAATGCTAAAATAAGAAGACCTTCCAATAAAAAAGTGGTAAAATTATCTACCACGTCTTTTAGCTAATACTTTGTCTTGATTAGGTTTGTTAAAGTATTGTCCCCATTTTTCATCTTTATCTAAATTATCTCTTATTCTTTTAATTTCTCCTAGAGAATAATTATCTAATGTGTTGATATTTAAAGTACTTAAGTTACTATCAGTCATATTACATGTATCACAATTTATTTTGCTTTCTAATTTGTCTTTAATTGCTAAATATATATCGTATTTTTTCAATTCTTTTATTTCATCACTTATAAATTTAAGTTCTACACCATCTAATACAATTGTTACAGCAATAAGACCTTCCAATACGCTATAAATTATTTTTGACTCTTTTGAATTTGCTCCACTATTATTAGCACTATTTATCATAAGAGCTGAAACCTTTAGCATCATCAAAGGAAAATCTATTCTTCTTTTTTGTATAGCATTTTGTAGAGCTTCGCTTTCACTTCTTGCTTTTGCTTGCTCAAGCATCTTATCTAATATTAATTGTTCATTTTCTTCTGTAAAAGGTACTTCATAACTAGAATCATCTAAGAATGTAATTTTTATTGTATTATTTGAAACATTATGTTCATACTTTTCAATTAAATCTTTTAATTCTACTCCTTTATATCCATATTTCATATGATATCACTCCTAAATGAACATTATTATAGCACAAATATTATAAAAATTATCAACATTTATTACATTTTCAAATATAAAAAACTCGGACTCATCTATCTCCAAGTTATTTATCAATATGGTCTCATAAAAGAATACCTACAACAACTTTCTTAGATAATCTATTTAAAAAGTTATGATACAATATACATAGAAATTTCTATTTATTAATGAGGTGGAAATATGAAAGTGATATTTTTGGATATAGATGGGGTTTTAAATACATCTCAAACTTTTATTGATATTCATAATGAATATATTGAAACTGGTGTTAGAAGAATTGAAATTGACTTAGAAAGATTAAATCTTTTAAAAAAAATTGTTGATCAAACAGGAGCTGTTATTGTACTTAGTTCCTCTTGGAGATATTTTGGAAAAATGGAATGTGGAAAATACATTCCTCTTAATGAAAAAATGGCATCTTTGATTAAATTATTCAATGAGTATGGACTTATAATTTACGACGTGACACCAAAAGATGCAAATGGGATTAGACAAAATGAAATAAAGGCCTGGTTAAAAAATAAGAATATAGAGAATTTTATAGTAATAGATGATGAATCTTTTGATTTGCAAATTTTTTTAAATAAAGAATTGATTAAAACTAGTTTTACGGCAGATGATGAAATGATTAAAAATATGGATGATTGCACTGGTTTATGTGAACACCATGTCATTGAAGCTATTAAAAAATTAACATTAAAAAAATAATAAAAATTGACCATTAGATATTGTTTAATGACATAGTAAGTATACAAGTATGTTTTCTAAAAAAAATAAAACTACTTTCAATTTAATTTTGAGAGTAGTTTTTTTATTATTACTCGAATAACTCAAGTTTACTATCAATTTGGTGGGGCGTTAGGGATTCGAACCCTAGACCCACTGATTAAGAGTCAGTTGCTCTACCAACTGAGCTAACGCCCCATAACAACATTGCTCTTAAATTATAGCACTATTTTTGTAAAATGCAAATAAAAAAATCAAAAAAAATGTATTTTATGGTGATATAGATTAATAAATCAGTTTTTTTTCATAGAAAAAGCTAATCAAACGATTAGCTAAAGCATTATACGTATTAATACAATTATACCAAATACTAAACGATACCACATGAATATTTTGAAATCATTATTTTTTAAATATTTCAATAATAATTTAATACATAATAATCCAATTACAAAGGATGTTAAAATCCCAACTGCGAATACTGCTATATTTGCTGTGATAATTGATAAATCAGTTTTTATAAATTGAAGTACTACTGCTCCTAGAACTACTGGTTCTGCTAAGTAAAATGAAAACTTAGCTGCATCTTCTCTATTCATTTTCAAAGCTCTTGCTGCTGCAATTGTTGTTCCACTTCTTGAAAAACCTGGGATAAGAGCAAACAACTGGCTAAATCCAATAACTATTGCATCTTTTAGTTTCATACTGTTAAGTGATTTGGTTTGACTCATAATCTTATCAGCAAAGTAGATAATTACTCCCATTACGATTAAGGCTAAAGCAATAAGCCAGTATTGTTCTCTTATTACTTTATCGATTACATCCTCAAATAATACTCCTGCAATTGCAGCTGGTATTGTGGCAGCAATTATATACCACATAAGTTTTCCTTCTTTATCTTTAATACCTTTAGTCATTCCTTTTTTAAACATATTCCAAAAGTCTTTAAAGAAAAATAAAAGTATTGCAAGCGCTGTTCCTAAGTGAAGAGATAAATCAAAAGCCAAACTCATATCTTCTGTTATTACATCTTTTCCTAGCATAAATAAATCTCTAAAGATTATTAAATGTGCTGAGGAAGATATTGGTAAAAATTCTGCTATTCCTTGGATAATAGCTAAAATAATAACTTGTATCATAAAACACCTCTATATTATATATATTTTAATTATAACATTTATTACATAAGTAGCAAATATATTTTAGAACAATAAACGTAAAGAAAAAGATATTTATAAGTTTTAATTATAAATACCATATTAAGTTTAATTAGTTAAAGTATATTTTTTAATTCTTTTATTCAATTTCTAAATTTAATTTATTTTCTTTAATCTCATTAACTTCTTTATTTTCTTTTCTTTTTTTACTCTCTTTTTTATTTATCGTATTATTTTTCTTTCCACCTATATTATTAAAAATATCTAAATAATTATCTATTAGGACAAATTCAATTTTATCTTTAATATAATCAGGTATCTCTTTTAAATCTTTTTCATTTTCTCTTGGGATAAAGATCTTATTTATCATAGCACGATAGGCTCCAATTACTTTTTCTTTTAAACCTCCTATTGGAAGTACTCTACCTGTTAAGGTAATTTCTCCAGTCATACTAATTTTTGAAGATACTTTCATATTTGTTAATAGACTTATTAAAGCAGTTGTTAGGGCTACTCCTGCTGATGGTCCTTCTTTTTGAATTGCACCTTCAGGAACGTGTATGTGAATTGTTTTACCTTCTAGATTATTTAAATTAATTCCAAATATTTCATTATTTGATTTAATGTAGTCAAGAGCGATTTTTGCTGATTCTTGCATAACTTCACCTAAAGATCCAGTTAAAACAAGTTCTTCTTTTCCTTTAAATAATGTTGTTTCAATAGGCAAAATGTCTCCTCCATAAATTGTGTAAGCAAGACCATTTACTATTCCTATTCTATCTTCTTCTTGATTTTCATTATATAAATATTTTTTTATTCCTAAGTATTCTTCTAAATCTTCAGAAGTTATCTTATAATTTTTCTTTTCTTTATCTACTACTATTTTCTTAACTATTTTTCTTAGTATTGTTGCTATTAATCTATCTAGTTCTCTTACTCCTGATTCTTTAGTATAGTTTCTAATTAGAGTTAGTATTGTCTCATCTGAAAACTCTACTTCATTTTCTTTTAGTCCATGTTCTTCTATTTGATTTTTAATCAAATGATTTTTAGCTATATCTAGTTTTTCAAATTCTGTGTATGAAGATAGTTCGATTATTTCTAGTCTATCTTTTAACTCTTCTGGTATTTGACCTAAATAATTTGCTGTTGCAATAAACAAGACACTAGATAAATCAAATTCTTCTTCAATGTAGTGATCTACAAAATACTTGTTTTGTTCTTTATCAAGGACTTCTAATAAAGCAGATGCAGGATCTCCTTTTATATCTTTAGTCATCTTATCTATTTCATCAATTATGAAAACTGGGTTTTTTACTCCTGCTTTTTTCATTCCCTGAATGATAAGTCCTGGAGCTGCTCCTATATATGTTCTTCTATGACCGATTATTTCAGCTTCATCGTTTACTCCACCTAAAGAGATTTTGGCAACTTTACGGTTTAAACTTTTAGCTACATTTTTAGCAAAAGTTGTTTTTCCTACTCCTGGTGGTCCTACAAAACATATTATTGGACTTCTTGAGTTATTAGTATTTTGTTTTACAGCAAGATACTCTATTACTCTATCTTTAACACTTTCAAAGCCATAATGACTGCTATCAAGTATTTCTCTTACTTTTTTTAAATCTTTTCTATCTTCAGTTGTTTTACTCCAAGGAAGTGAAAGTAGCCATTCAATGTAATTTCTAATCATTCCAGATTCTGGTGATATTGAATTAGATGACTCATATTTGTTTAATTCAATATATAGTTTTTCTTTTACTTTTTTAGGGCAATCTAAGGAATCTATTTTTTCTCTTATGACATCTGATTCACTTTGATTTTCATCGCCAAGCTCTTTTTTTATTACTTTTATTTTCTCTCTTAAAACGAATTCTTTTTGAGATTGTTCCAAACTATCTGCTACGCTTTCTTCGATGCTTTGTTCAAGGCGTAATATCTCCATATCACTATTAATGTCATCTAGAATCATTTTAACTCTCATTGTAGAAGAGCTTTCTTTTAAATAATCTTGCTTTCTTTCATAGTTAATTGGAAGATAAAGGACCACAATATCAGTTAATTTATCGATATCATTAATTCCAGAAGTTTGTGATAATATCGTGTTAGACATGTAAGGTACTTCTTTTACATAAACATCGATATGTTTATTAAGTGCTCTTATGTAAGCCATCTCTTCTTTTGGAGATAACTCTTCTTTTGGAAGATAGCTAAATAGAGCCTCATACATATCCTCATCTTTTGAATATGCATATATTTTAACACGTTGTTCTCCTAAAATTATTACCCTTGTCTTACCATTAGGCATTTCAAGTTTCATTTTTATTTTACCCACTATTCCGAAATTTGGAAGTTCATCCATTTCGGGACTAATTTCTAAAGTATCTTTGGGATTTACTATTAATATCTTGTTATCATAACAAGATTCTGCTAATGATATTATTTTTTTATCTAAAGTCGTATCGAACTCAATTCTAATCTCGTTAAAAGGAAATAAAACCATATTTTTTAGTAAAAGAACTGGAAGATTACTTTTCATCTTTGTGGCTCACCTCCTTGAAAATATGCTTTTTATTATAAACATACGAAAGTAAAAAAGCAACAAAAATGACACTATTTTACAGTGCCATTTTTTAGTTATTTTTTAATACCTTTATTTTATAAGGATTTATTAAATTTCCTCGATTTTTAAGAAGTTTGTCTGTTTAATTGATTTATTAAAATGGATTCCTCCAGTTATGATAATTACGTCTTTTTCTTGAAGGTTAAATGTTTTTATGGCTTCATTTCTTGCGCTATTTACTGCGTCATCCATATCATCTTCTTTTACAGATGCTACTACTTTGCAATAGACTCCATAGTTAAGAGATAAGCCTCTTGCAACTTTCTCGTTTGGGCATAGTGCAAGTATTGTGGTAGTTGGTCTTAAGTTACTAATTACTGTAGGGCTATGTCCTCCAGTTGTAGGCACTACTATTGCTTTAATATCTAACTCTTTTGATGCTATTAATACGTTTGCTGCTATTGCTTCTGTGATATCACAGGTTCTTGGTCTTTCAAACTTTGTGCAATATAAACTATTTTTTTCAGCTTGCTCACAAATTTTTGCCATATATCTTACAGCATCGATTGGATGAGCACCTACAGTTGACTCACCACTTAACATAACTGCATCTGCCCCATCAAATACTGCATTTGAAATATCGGTAACTTCTGCTCTTGTTGGACGAGGAGATGTGTACATAGATGCTAACATTTCTGTTGCAACTATTACGAATTTTTCTTTTTCACGACACTTTCTTATCATATCTTTTTGGATAACTGGTAAGTATTCAACAGGAATTTCAACTCCTAAATCTCCACGAGCTACCATTATTCCATCACTTTCATCAATTATCTCATCAAGATTATCTACCCCTGCTTTACTTTCAACTTTAGAAATGATTTTCATATCACTTCTTCCATTTTCTTCCAAAATCTTTTTAGCCTCAAGGATATTTTCTCTTGATTCAACAAAAGAAAGTGCTAAAAAGTCTCCTTCATGGGTACAAGCATATTTTATATCTTCTTTATCAACTTCACTCATAAAAGGAAGATCAAGTCTAACGCCAGGAACTGCAATTCCTTTTTTAGACTTTAAGTTTCCACCTTCTAATACTCTACAAGTTAAACCATCAAACTCTTTTGAGATAACTACTATTTTCATTAAAGCATCTTCAAGTAAAATCTCATTTCCAATATTAATTTTATCTAAAACTTCAGGATGATTAACTGTAAATGTATTATTACTTCCAACAATATTTTCTTTAACAATTCTTACGACATTTCCTGGAATTAAATCAATTCCTTCGCTTACTATTTCACCACATCTAAAATCTGGTCCTTTAGTATCATATAAAATTGCAATATTATTATCACCTGTTTTTATCCTAGTATTTTTAACTACTTCTAAAATTTCATTATATTCATTATAATTTCCATGAGAGAAATTAATTCTTGCTACATTCATTCCATTTTTAACCATTTCGCTCATGATATCGACATTTTGACTAGCTGGTCCTATACTACAAATTATTTTTGTTTTCTTCATTACTATCACCTATTTTATTATAGTATATCGCCATTTTTTTTACAATTAAACATACACTAATTATGACATTATTGACACTTTTTCATAGACTACAATAGGTGAATTATGAATAAAGATAATTTTTATTATGAAAAATATGGAAATAGCAAAAAAGTATTATTAATTCTTCCAGGTTGGGGAGATACAAGAAGTACATTTGATTATTATATAGATAATTTAAAAGATAAATTTACGATTTATATATTTGATTATCCTGGATTTGGGAAAAGTAAGTTTCCTAATACTGATTTAACAATCTATGATTATGCAAAGTATTTAAAAAAGTTTATTAAAAAGCATAATATTGTAAAACCATATATTCTTTGTCATTCATTTGGATGTAGATTAGCTATTTTATTAATTGGTAACTATAGAGTTGTTGTTGATAAATTAATTATTATTGGTGGCGCTGGTATTAGAAGAAAAAGTTTAAAAAGGAAGTTAAGAACTTTAAGATATAAATTCTTTAAGAAGTGTTGTTATCTTTTACCTAAGAAGAAAAGAGACAAATATTTAAATAAGCTGATTTCTAAATATAGTTCTAGTGACTACAAGAATTTAAGTTCTGATATGAAGCTTACTTTTTCTAATATCGTTAATACTGATTTAAGATGTTTTTTAAAATACATTTATTGTCCTACTTTATTAATATGGGGAGAGCTTGATACTTCTACTCCTTTGAAAGATGGAATTCTTATGAACAAAAAAATTCATAATTCTGGATTAATTACAATAAAAAAAGGAACACACTTTGTATATTTAGAGTATCCCTTTTATGTTTTAAAAATTATATTAGAATTTTTTAATTAGTTATCTAGTTTTATTCCTAGTTCTTTAAGTTGTTTTTCTGTAACAGTTCCTGGAGCTTCATTCATTAAGTCTTGAGCACTAGCTGTTTTAGGGAATGCTACTACATCTCTTATGTTATCTGTTCCACATAGAATCATTACAAGTCTTTCAAGTCCTATTCCTACTCCACAATGAGGTGGTGCACCATATTTAAATGCTTCTAGGAAGAAACCAAATCTTTCTTTTGCTTCTTCTGGGCTTAATCCTATTGCTTCAAATACTTTAGATTGCGTTTCACTATCATGAATTCTAACTGATCCGCTTAATAATTCATATCCATTAAGCACTAGGTCATATGCTCTTGAGTAGCAGTTTTCTTTATCAGTTAATAATTTATCGATATCTTCTTCTCTTGGAGCAGTAAATGGATGATGGGCTGCAACATAGCGTTGTTCTTCTTCAGAGTACTCATACATTGGAAATTCAGTAACCCATAAGAAGTTATACTTATCTTCAGCAATTAAATTCTTTTCACGAGCTAGTTTAACTCTTAAAGCTCCTAGTGCAGTTTTAGTAATACTTTTTTGATCTGCTATTACAAATACCATATCATTTTCTTGAAGGTCTAATTGGTTAATTAGAGCTTTTTTCTCTTCGTCATCTAAAACTTTAGCAATTGATCCTGTTAATTCATTGTTGTTGTATTTTAAGTATGATAAGGCTTTAGCTTTATATATTTTTACAAATTCAGTTAATTTATCTATTTCTTTTCTTGAAATTGTTGATGCATATCCTTTTAATACGATTGCATTAATTATTCCACCATCAGCGATGATTTTACTAAATACTTCAAAGAATGTTTTACTAAATATTGGAGTGATATCTTGTATTTCCATAGCAAATCTAGTATCTGGTTTATCACTTCCGAAACGGTCGATACATTCGTTATAAGTTAATCTTGGGAATTTTTCTAAATGAACGTTTTTTAATTCAGAAAAAATCTTTTTCATTAATCCTTCAACTGTATCCCAGATTTCTTCTTCACTTGAGAAGCTTTGTTCGATATCTATTTGTGTAAATTCTGGTTGTCTATCTGCTCTTAAGTCTTCATCTCTAAAGCATCTTGCTATTTGGAAATACTTTTCCATTCCTCCAATCATCAATAATTGTTTAAATATTTGAGGTGATTGAGGAAGTGCATAGAAATGTCCATGATTTATTCTTGATGGTACTAGATAGTCTCTTGCTCCTTCTGGAGTTGGTACGCAAAGAATTGGAGTTTCTACTTCAATAAATCCTTTACTTGATAAGTAATTTCTTGCAATCATTGTTACTTTATGTCTAAGAATTAAATTGTTTTTTAAGTTTTCTCTTCTTAAATCTAGGTAACGATATTTTAATCTTGTTTCTTCAAGTGCTGTTGTGTTATCTGTTAATTCAAATGGAATATCAATAGATGAGTTAATAAGTTCTAGTGACTCTATTATTACTTCTATTTCTCCAGTTGGAATTTTAAAGTTTTTATTTTCTCTTTCAGAAATTTCTCCAACCGCTTTGATTACTGATTCTGTTTTTAATGATGATGCTAAACTGTAAAACTCATTTTCTGGTCTTACTATTAACTGTATTATTCCAGATCTATCACGTAAATCGATGAATACAAGACCACCTAGGTCTCTTTTCTTTTGTACCCATCCATATAATTCTACTTTTTGTCCAACATTATTTATATTAAATTCTGCATTATTATATTTTTTCATTTAATCTTCCTCCTTACAATGACAGTTTCCATGGCAACATTCGTGATTTTCATGATGACACTTGCACTCGTCTTCTTCGTCACAGTCACAGTCATCATCACAGTCACAATCGCAATCGTGGTCACAATCACAGTCATCTTCACAATATGGGTGTTGTTGATAATCTTCTAAGTCACCTAAATCTTCATCACTTAAATGTTCATCTAGGAAATATAATAAGTAATCAATTCCTACTAGTTCTTCTTTTTTAGTTTTATTATCTTTTATTCTTACTTCGTCATTTTTTAAGTCTTCATCATTTAAGATAATTAAGAATTTAGCTTTTAATCTATCTGCTTGTTTAAACTGAGCTTTTAATCCTCTTCCAGTATACTCTGTATCAGTTTTAAACCCATTTGATCTTAGGTAGTTAACTAAACTTGCAGCGTATTTCTTTTCTGTTTCTGACACATACATTACAAATACTTCAAGTTTATCATCAATTGGAAGTTCTACTTCTTCAAGATCTAGCGCTTGAATAATTCTTCCAAGGCCACAAGCAAATCCTACACAAGAAGTAGCTGGTCCATCAAGTGTATCAACAAGACCATTATATCTTCCACCACCTGCTAAAACGTTATTTGACCCAAATCCTTCAACTGAAGCTTCTATTTCAAAGACAATGTGATTATAGTAGTCTAATCCTCTTACTAGTCTATAATCAATTTCATAATCTATTTCAAGTTCATTTAAATATTCCTGAACTGCTACAAATCTTTTTGTACTTTCTTCATTTAAATAATCTACTGTTTTTGGGGCATTCTTTAATAAAACATTATCTTTATCAACTTTACAATCTAAAATTCTCAATGGATTTTTTAGAAGACGTTCATTACAATCTTCACAAAGTTCGTTGATATGTGGTTTAAAGTAATCAATTAAAGCTTCGCGATATCTTTCACGTGATTCTTTATCTCCTAATGAATTAATTTTTACTTTAACTCCTTTTAGACCTAACATTTTTAAAAGCATTACTGGAATTGATATTACTTCTGCATCTACAAGTGGATCATCGCTTCCTAATACTTCTACTCCAAATTGAGTGAATTCTCTATCTCTTCCACTTTGAGGTCTTTCATAACGATACATTGTTCCATTATAGTAAAGTTTTACTGGTTGATTAGGATCTCCATACATTTTGTTTTCAATGTAGCTTCTTACTATTCCTGCTGTTCCTTCAGGACGTAATGTAATGTTTCTATCTCCTCTATCTTTAAAGTCATAGGTTTCTTTTGTTACAACATCAGTTGAATCTCCTATTCCTCTATGAAATAGTTCAGATGATTCAAAAATAGGTGTACGAATATAATTATAATTGTACTTTTCCATTAAACTATCGATTACTTTGTTTACATATTGCCATTTCTTAGCATTCATTCCATATAGGTCAAGACATCCTTTTTGTTTATTAATCATAACTTTTCCTCCTAAAAAATATAAAAAGATGACACTATATAAGGACGATTTCCTCGTGGTGCCACCTTAATTCCATAATTAATTATGCTTTGATTCTTAACGCGAATACACGACTCTTCATATAAAGCAACTGTCATTCATGAATTATTAATAAGTATTTTCACCATACATACTTTCTCTAAAAAAAATATATTCACTACTCTTTTTGCCAGAAGTTAACTTTATATTACAATAACACGCATTTAATTTCAAGTAATTTTTCTTGAATTTTGTGTTTTTTTTTGATAAAATACTTTCTCAATAGAAGGTGATATAATGAAATATGATGTTTTAGAACAGTTACTAGTAGAACTAGATAAATATTTTAGTGATGAAGATATTGTTAATTTAACAAAAGAACAATTACGATTAATTAAAAACTTGCCTAGCGATATTTCATTAGAAGAAGCTCGTAATTTTATCTTTTCTTCTTTCTTTCAGGATGAAATTGCTACAAAAGTATTATGTTCTTTGAAGAATCTTACTAAGTTTGAAATTTCTTCTTTATCTTCACAAGATCGTAATTCAATTAGAAATACTAATATAAGTATGCTTTGGGATTCAAAAATTGATTTAAAAAAAGCTAGATATTATTATGTAGCTCGTGGATTATTTAAAAATAGAGATTTTAAAAAAGAAATCAGTTATTTTCCTCAAGAAGTAAATATTTTACTTGATAAGTTATATAAAGCTAACGACAAAAATTATGTTAAAGCACAAATTTTAGCTCTTCCAATGTTATATACTGATGAAGAAATAGACAAAATTTTAAATGATCAATTTAGTGAAGAAGAACTTAATTTAATTGTGATGTCATTTAATCGTCTTTATAAAGTTAATATTGATCTTGCTAGAAAATATGTTAGAACTTTACTTAAGGATATTCATTCATATATCAATGTAAATGATTCTTCTAATCAATTTTCTAAAAGAGAACAAATTGAAAGACTTAGTGCAACTTCAATTGATGAAGAATGTTGGAAAAAAATAGTTAATAGAAAACGTGCTTTAAATGCTGTTATGGAATGTGATACTCCTTTTGAAATAAAAGAAACCGTTTTTGCTGCCTTAAACAATGGTATTTATAAAAGTCTTGCCTGGGATTATATTGTTTCTTCTTGTAACGAAGCTAAAAAAAGAAATATTAGAAGTCTTGCAAGAATAAATAGGTTTAGAAATAATAAAGATTTGCTATCTTCTTTTTCTATTCTAAATGAAGATAAACAAAAAGAGTTCGTTGATAAATTCTTTGAAGATGAATATCAAGAAGAAATTTCTCAAGCAAAAAAATATAATGAAATTCTTGAAGAAAATACCATTTTACTTGATAAAGAAATAAACAAATTTTTTAAAGGTTCTGTTTCAAGAGAAAAAGTAAAAAGATTAATCAAGACATTTAAAGACAAACCTTACAATAATTGGAAAAATACAATATAAAAAAATATGTTTCAATTTAAGAAACATATTTTTTGTTTTTATTTAATCTCTTTCTTTTTCCTAACTACTATGATAACTATAGCTAATGATATAGCTACAACTACTCCTACTCCAATTAATAACAAGTATGTACCGTTACTTTTTTGGAATGAAACTACGTTATCAATATTTTGAGATACAACTAATTTGCTATCTATTTTTTTATTTACCAATAGATAATCAGAATTATGTGATATTGTAAATTCATAATATCCGTCATCTTTTTTCTTAACATCTTCTGCTATAACAGAGAAATTATTAGAAGATTCATTGTAAAAATATACATAAATCTTATCACCAAGTAGTTTATTAATATCTTCTGTTGCTTTAACTCTTACTAAAGCATTTCCAGGAAGATTACCATTATCTGGGAAGTTAACAATAATACCTTTTGAAACTAATTTTCTAATATTTTCATTTGCTGTAGTTTCTTCGATTAACATATTAACATCTATAGTTTTAGAATTCTTAATATCATTTCCATTAAATACAAGTTGATTATCACTATGATTAATTATTAAAGTTTTATCTTTTCCTTTAATTGTATTAAATAATTCTTTATCAATTATTGTGTTTGAATCAGCATTAATTGTAATTTCTGTTTTTTCTTTAGAATTATATAGCTTAGTAATTATTTGTGAATTAATATCTTCGTTATTATATATAAATGAAGTTTCTGTTCCATCACTAATTACAAGTTTTGAATTAAAATTAAATTTTAAAGATCCATTAGATCCATTCGTTGTATAGACTTTTGTACTATCAGAAGAAGTTAATGTAGCACTATATAATGAATATGTTCCACCAACTGTTGTTGTAGGTATTTCAAAATATGGTTTATTTGTTAATGATTTAACATACACAACCATTGTTTTATTATCTGTAGATTTAAATTCTAGTTTTAAGCTTTGTAAAGATTTATTAACATCAAATGTGACATTAATCTTACTACCCACTGATACATCAGTTGGATCAATAGAAATACTATTAAGTTTTACAGGGGTAACAACAACTTTTTCTTTAACAGAGACAGTATCTTTTAATTCTATACTATTATTGTTGTAATGTTTACTAAATGTTGTTTTATCGCTGTTCAAACCAATTAGTAATACATCTGTAACAATGTATGAAGATGTAGATAAATTGCTTGGTAAAATAATATATGGGTCATCATCTATTGATTTTACTAATGCAGTAAAGGTTGTATTATTTTTTTGATTTTTTAATGTGACAGTTATACCATTAAGACATGCACCACTTGTTTCGAAACTTACGTAAACAGTATCTCCAGCATTTGCTTCTTTAGTTATCAAATGAAAGCTTTCAAGATATATTATATTATCTGTTGCACTAGGATCTTCTGCGTTTGAGTTTGTGGCATTTGAGTTTGTGGCATTTGAATTCGTTGCATTTGAGTTTGTGGCATTTGAATTCGTTGCATTTGAATTCGTTGCGTTTGAGTTTGTGGCATTTGAGTTTGTGGCATTTGAGTTTGTGGCGTTTGAGTTTGTTGCGCTAGAGTTTCTTGTTACATTAAACAAAAATCCTTGAATCGAATCAATTGCTCCTGAGTTTAATTGAATTCCTATAAAAATTCCGAAAATAAATAATGCTATTCCACCCAATGTAAGTTTCATAACATTCCCTTTAAATTTTTCTAACATATAATCACACCCTATTCTCTAAGATAAATGATAGTATAATTTGTCATTTTTTGTCAATAGCATTAGTTTCTAAACTATTATAATGTAAAGCCATCAAAATCCAGAACATAGGACTAACAATAACAACTGATAAGTTAAAGAATGATTGAATTAAGTAACATATAAATGCAATAAGCAAAATAGAAGAATAACAATTTATATTTTTTATGCCTTTTTTTATTTGA
This sequence comes from uncultured Clostridium sp., assembly GCA_902493795.1. Classification (GTDB taxonomy): domain Bacteria; phylum Bacillota_I; class Bacilli_A; order RF39; family UBA660; genus RUG13868. The sequence goes on along the minus strand of CABUQZ010000009.1, from coordinate 47,625 downwards.
AAGAAAAGAAAAACCAGATAATTAAGTAAACCTACAATTCCTAAATTAATTATCATTGTTAAATAAATGTTTGCAGCAGTATCATTAAGTGTCAAAGGTCCAATAGCAGCAATATCAGATGTATATTTTGCCATAAATCTTATCGCAAACGTATCAGGGCCAGATCCTAAAATTGGAAACTCTTTAATTAGTGTTATTGTTCTTTTCCATAAAAATACTCTATATGTACCAAAATTGTCATCAAAATTTCCATGCAATAATTCATGAATCTCATATAGCATTCCACTTTTAAAATTTCCAAAATATAAGACTATCAACCCCAAAATGCCACACACAATTAAACCAAAATAGAAAAATTTTATTATTTTTTTATTTTTTGAAATATCATAATTTGTTTTATAAAGTATATATGCTAAATAAATTAATAATGCACAAATAGCTATAAATAAAACAACTATATAATTAAATTGAAAATACAAACTTAGCTTTTGTAAATCATAGTGATATTCTGGATTAATAATTATGTTAATACAATATGACATTAGTATTGTTGCAAGCATTATAACTGCTCTACTTAATCGTTTATTATTTGATATTATAAATGGTGATATTATAACTAAAGTTAACAAAAATGCTACTTTTCCACTTTGAACATCGATTATTCCCAATATAAAGAATCCCATCAATACTGATAAAAGATGAATTATCTTCATATGTTTTTTGTCGTTTTCAAGAAATACAAATGATGAAAAAGAAACTGATAAAAGAATACAATACATTGCAGAAATAAAATCAACATTACCTATTGTTGCCATAAAACTTACATTGTGTGTTCCTATTCCTTTTTGATACATATTAAAAGGATTAAATCCAATATATTGTAAAATAGCAATAAAATTTATCAATATCGATGCAATTGAAAAGTACGCTAAGTACTTTATTTTAAATTTAGCAAATAAGGATACAAATAAAAAAATGAGAATATAAAGTGAACTAACAATAAGACCTTCTCCTCTTCCAACACCTATAAATAAATCATAAGACTTAAAAAAGGGAGAAGCAAAACAAGAAATGAGATTAACTATCAAAAATAAGATAGCAAGCCACTGAATAATCGATAGTTTGGTATTTTTAAAATAATTTATTTTTTTGATTATCAGAAAATATAAAAATACAACCATTGTAATTCCAATATATGCTCCAGCAATTAAAATAAATGAATACCATTTACATTCTAGTATGTGAAAAAATCCTGTTGAATCTACCATAAGTGGAAAGATAATGATAATGATAAAAATAAAAATATCAGAAATAACTTCCAAAATAGTTTTTTCTTTTTCTAATAATTCATTCATTTTACCACACTCATCTCTATTATAAGTTATAACATAGAATTATATTTTTTTATATTATTTATTTTGTTCTTAAAAATAACATGTAAAAAAAATATATCAAATATATGATATATTATTTCTATTTCTTATCTAAATATTCCTCAATCAAAGCTTCAATACCTTTAACTGTTTTTAACTTTGAACGATCAATTCTTGTTGGCTGAATATTTATTCCATAGTCTTCTAGTCTTGAAAACAGTTCGATAAAGGCATAAGAATCTAATAAACCACTACTTACTAAATCAATGTCATCTTTGTAAACTAATTCATCTTCACATATATCATATAATAAATCTTTAACATTAATCTTACTACCTATCATAAATCTCTTAAAGCCTTTCTATCTATTTTACCATTTTGATTAATTGGTAATTTATCTAATATTTTTATTGTTCTAGGCATCATATAGCCTGGAATTATTTTTTGCAATTCTTCTTTTATATAACTTGCATCAACGTTTCCTACTACAAAAGCTTTTATTGTTTTTACAACATTATCTTCGTTATATTTAGCAACAACTGCACACTCTAAAACACCTTTAATTTTTGAAATATTCTGTTCAATATCATTTAATTCAATACGATATCCCTTGTATTTTATTTGACTATCTTTTCTTCCTTTGCAATATAATTTATTATCTTTGATAAAACCAATATCACCAGTTTTATAACAATTAAGGTTATCTTCTTTGTAATAACCACCTTTCATATTTCCTAGGTATCCACTAAAAACACTTGGACCTTTTAAAACTATTTCATCATCGATTATTTCTACATCAGTTGCTAAATTATTAATAGAACCTACTGGAAGTAATTCTTCGTTATTTACTATATCTTTCGTAATATTTATTGCAGATACTGCTGATGTTGCCTCAGTTGGTCCATATGCATTTATTACTTCTAAATTTGGAAAAGATTCAAATAGTTTCTTTACTGTTTTATTTTCTAGCGTTTCTCCACAAAAATATACACATTTAAAATTTGGAAAATTAAATTCATTAAAATCTTTGTTTAGCAAACATATTTTCATAAGCGTTGGAGTCATAACTGCTACTGTAACTTCGTGCATAATAGAAAATATTTCATCAAAATCATTTTGAACATCACCATTTAACGCGATTAAAGTGTGCCCATTACACATCGAATAATAAAAGTCTGCAACACTTAAGTCAAAACTAAAACTAGCTTGATTCAAAACACATATATCTTTGTAATTGCACAAAGGTTTCAAGTTACTTATCCAGTTTACAAAATTATTTAAGTTATCTTTACTTATTGGAACACCTTTAGGTTCTCCAGTACTTCCAGATGTAAAAATCATATAAACAATATTATTGTCTATTTCATTTTCTTTAAAACTAGCAAATTTATCTAAGAATTCAATACTTGTTGAACAAATATTATCAATACTTATATCTTCATCTGTTAATATTAATGTTGATTTAGTAATTTCAACTATTTTCTCTAATCTAGAAATTGGTGTACAAGATCCAATTGGAACATAAGTCCTGTTAGCTAAAAGACAAGATAATATTGATTTAATAACATTTATTTCTTTATGTCCATAAATTATAACTGGAGATGTTCCTTGACATTTTAAAAGATGTGAATACTTTTCGATAGAACTCCATAATTCTTGATATGTTACTATTTCATTATTAACTTTATAGGCGATTTTATTTGGATTTTTTTCTACTATTTTTTGAATTTTTTCTATTATCATCTTCATTATTCCTTATTTGCTCTTTGGGAATTAAGTTATAATCATACATAACACGTGAATGATTATCTAGAATTAATTCTTTATATAATTCCTCGTTTGTTTTTCTATCTATTACAATTCTGTATACTTGAGATATTCTAAAATATTCTTCGCCTTCTTTTTGGAAATGGTGATTTTCTTCTATTAATTTATATCTACAAGGAAATTCTCTTTCACTTCGTAGTTCACCACATAGTTCACCATTTTCGACCCAAACCAATATTTGAACATCTTGATCAGTATTATTTTTAAATCTATAGTCTACGTAATTATAACAAATTGAAGTTCCTGTTCCAAATGGTACTCTTCTTCTTTCATCTGGAAATAAAGCATCTGAATGATGATGTAGTTCAGTAACTTCTAAAGGACTATTTAAAACTAGCCAGTGTATCATATTTGCCATTTGGCAAAGGCCTCCACCAAAACCAGAAGTCATACCCTTTCTACTTATAACTAGACCCCTTTTATAACCTTTTTTCTCTGTAGCTTTTCCAACAGTTCTCCAAAAAGAAAAAGTTTCTCCAGGATGAATTATTATTCCATTAATTTTGTTACAAGCTAGCATTATATTAGTTACTTTATTTTCTTGAAGTCTTAAATCAACTCCATTAAGTTTTCTTACTAAAATAGAACTATGACTTTTTACAATGTTTGGTAATTCTTCTTTACTTTTAGTTTTTGCAATTTTTGCTCTTTTTAATAAATCTTTACCTTTTCTTAATAATATCTGTTTTTCAGAAGATATTTTATAACAAGTTGGACTTATATCACAAAACAGTTTTCTTCCCATAATATTTACTTCTCCCACTTAAATCTTATAAAAGAATTATATCACAAAAACAAATATGGTATCTTATGTTTTAGAAAATATTGTATTATATATCTATATGGAGATATTATTATGAAATATAAAATAAGAAGGTTTGATTATTATAGTAAAGATTATTTAAATATGTTTTATAATATACTTTACCCTTTAAAAAAAGATAGAATAGCAAAATATGTAAAAGATGATAAAAAACTCTCTTCTATTACTGGAGAGATTATACTTGATGAGCTATTAAAGGAAAATTATAAGACAAATTATGAAGAACTAGAATTTTTAGTAAATGAAAATGGAAAACCATATATTAATAACAAACCAATATTTTATAATATTAGTCACTCTTACCAATATGTAATAGCTATAGTATCAGATTATGAAGTTGGTGTAGATATTGAAAAAATAAGAACAACTTCAATAGACTCTATAAATCAATTTGCAACAGACAAGGAAAAAGAATATATTTTGTCAGGAAACGATGATATATATAAGAGATTATTTGAAATTTATACTTTAAAAGAAGCATATTTTAAAATGAAAGGAACAAATTTAAATCACATAAAAGAAGTTCAATTTGAAATTAAAACTTATAATGATATTTCCTGTAGTGATAATAGTGTTTCTTTAAAATTAATTGATGATTTAGAGGGATATATTATTGCAATTTGTGAAGATAAATATTAATTTTTTTATAAGAAAAAAGTAGCATATATTATGCTCCTTTTGCTTATTTAATAAATTACCTATATGTAATATGATTATGAATCCTTAAATTAGGCATTTTTTTGGTAAGTGTTATTTGAGTTAAATCTCTTTCTCTTGGGAAACTAAGAACAGGAGGTAAATGTATTCCAGAAACTGTCGCTGATGGAACAACAACTTTTGGCTCAGTAAATTTTTTATAGTCGTCATAAACTGTTTTATCTTCAAGCTCTTCTTTCTCAATACCATAATCTTCTAAGAACAAGTCTCGAATATAATTAGTTGTTTCTATTTCTTGTTTATAAATATTTGATGCTTCTTTTTTAGCAAGTAATCTAGCAAGTTTTTGATTATAATCTTCTAAATCTTCTTTAGCCTTATAATAAACAGATAGATTGCCATAAGGATTAATCCTTTTAAGGACATCCTCTAACTCTCTTACTTTGTTTTCTATCCTTTGATATTCTACATTTTTTGCTTGCTCATTTTCTAAAGTTTGGTATAGAGATATTTCACCAATTTTCATACTTCTATAATCACTAGGTATATTGTCATTTTGTCTTTCTATGTAATTGAAACCAAATAAACTTACATCATTATCACTTATAGACGTTGATACTTTTAAACCTGTATAGTCATAATTTCGGACATCATAATCTATACCACTTTTTTCAAATAACTTTAATGCTCTATTATAAATATTAAATATTGCAATTATTTTATATGCTTCTAATTCTCCAAGTCTTTTCCTATCAGATTCACTGATATATTCCCTTATAACTGAAAATTCAAGTCCAATTAAAGAATTTAGGTAATCTATCATTGAATCTTTAAGTATTCCTTTATATTCATTTAAAAGTTCAAATAATTCTACTTGTATTGATATGTTACTATCTTGTTTATCTTTAATTCTATCAATCATCTTATTTGTCATAAAAATCCCCCATATGTAAATTATTCTATCATAAAACTACTCATCATAAAAGTTATATTTTAATTAAACTAATATTCATCATTTTCCTAAAAAAGAAAAAAGAGAAGAGCTCTCTTTTAATTCAATTTATTTGTTTTTTAATACTTTAATAGGTTTTATTTTGGATGTGTCTTTGTCATATTTTTCGTAGATTGCAATTATATCTTTTGTTTTTTTACTTTTAAATACGACGATATCTTTTTCATAAGTATTTGAAAGTACTATTCCATTCATAATCTTTTTTTCTTTTTCTTCATCTACTTCAACAATTGGATAGTTACTTAATACTTTTTCTATTGGAAGGAACTTATAGTCATTATTTTCTATACTAGATAATTTAATCGCATCATCTAAAGTGAATACTCCCTGTTTAGTTCTTCTTAGAGCTTCCATTGTACAAGGAATACCTAGTTTTTCTCCAATATCACGAATTAGGCTTCTAATATATGTTCCTTTGCTTACTTCTGCTTTAAATGTGAATCCTTCATGATTTATTTCCAATACTTCTATCCTATATATTTCTACTTCTCTTTTTGGAAGTTCTACTTCTTCATTATCCCTTGCATATTTATATAATCTTTTTCCTGCTACTTTGATAGAGCTATAAAGAGGTACTTCTTGAAGGTATTTTCCTTTGAAGCTATTAACTACATCATTTAATTTATTTGAATCAACAAAATAGTTATCTTGTTTTTTAGTAATTGTACCTGTTATATCTAATGTATTTGTTTCTATTCCAAACTTTACTTTGGCAATATACTCTTTATCATTGTAATTTATAAATTCTATTACTTTTAAGGCACTACCTACTGCTACTACTAAAACACCTGTTGCTATTGGGTCAAGTGTTCCAGCATGTCCTACTTTTTTTGTATTTAATAAACTTCCAACAATGTTTACTATGTCTCTACTTGTATAGCCTTCTTGTTTATCTATTACTAAAATACCATCCATATTTTCACCTACTAATGTTATTGTGTCACTTTTTCTTTTGTATATCTTTTCTTTAAAGCTTTCATAGCTTCTTCTTCATCATTAAAATATATTGTTTTATTTTTTAGTTTTTCGTAAGTTTCGTTTCCTTTTCCAAGAATCAAGACAATATCGTTTTCTCTTGCTAGATTAATAGCTCTTTCTATTGCTTTACTTCTATCTACTACTACTTCATATTTTGATTTATCTTCTATTTCAGAAGTCATCATTTTAATAATATTTTCTGGGTCTTCGCTTCTTGGATCTTCATAGGTAAACACTGCATAACTTGCGTTTTCAACTACTGTTTTTCCCATAAGTGGTCTTTTTAAGAAGTCTCTTTCTCCTGCTGAACCAATTACTACGATACTTCTGTTGACATTAAGTGTATGAACAAATTTTAAAATATTTTTTATTCCATTTGGAGTATGAGCATAATCAACCATTACAGTAAAGTTTTGACCTACATTTGGTAATACGTCTATTCTTCCTTTAACAGCTATATTTTTAATATTTGGGATAAGCTCTTCCATCGTTTTTCCACTTGCTAAACAAACTAAAATAGCACAGGCTAAATTATAGACATTAAATTCTCCTAATAATGGACTTTCGATATTATAATCTACTCCTTGAATATTAAAGATAATATCTGTTTTATTTGGGTTAATTTTGTAGTCTGCAATTACTAAATCATTATCTTTTTCTTTTCCATAAGTCCAAATATGCTTAGATACGCATGACTTTCTTACTGTTTCATAAAATTCATCATCTTTATTTAGAATTGAATACCCATCTTTTTTTACTTGTTTGAAAAGTTGGCACTTACATTCTATATAATTTTCAAAAGAGCCATGAATGTTTAAGTGTTCTCTTGTTATATTGGTGATTGCTCCAACATCAAAAGATAATAATTCAATTCTTTTTCTAAAGAAAGCTTCACTTGATGCTTCCATTGCTACTTCTTTACATCCAGAATCTAAAAAATCTCTAAAATACTCATAAAGTTTATCTGAGTCTGGTGTTGTATTATTTGTATCTTTATCAAACTTAGAACAGCTTCTTCCATTAGTTCCAATATAACCACAATTTTCTTTTCCTAAAAGATATTGAACAATTGTCGTTGTACTTGTTTTACCATCTGTTCCTGTTACTCCATATATTTTAATTTCTTCTTCAGGATGATCATAAAATCTCGCACATAATGGTGCTAGTTCTTGATTTGTATCTTCAACATATATTACAGGTACATCTACATCAATTTTTTTACTTGCTACAATAGCACTTGCACCATGTCTTATAGCGTCATCTACAAAGTCGTGTCTATCTGTTGTTACACCTTTTGTGCATATGAACAAATCATTTTTAACAACTTCTTGCGAATTGATTTTTATACCTTCTACTTCTACATCATAATCACATTTATATAATTCATTTAGCTTTTTCATATTTAACCTCTTAATAAGAGTATACATTATTTTCAAAAAAAATTAAACAACTTAAAAGCATTGAATTATTTATTTGTTTATATTATAGTTATTTTGGAGGTATTTATGACTACATTTGTAAAAGCTTGTTCTGATTTAGGGGTACATATCTCTGGAAGTGAATTAGGACCATTAGAATTAAATAAGTATGATAACGAAGTTGATAGCGTTATCGTTTTGAAAAAAGATGATGTAAAAAAAGAAGTTGAAAGTGGAAACAAAAAAAGAAACATTAAGTATGTTAATAAGTTTAACAAAGAGTTATATGAAAAAATTGTTAATACTAATGACTTTGTAGTTACTATTGGAGGAGATCATGCGATAGCAATTGGGTCTTCTTTGGGTGCTAAAAAGAAATACAAGAACATTGGACTTTTTTGGATTGATGCCCACTCTGATTATCACAATATGGATTCAACTATTTCTGGTAACCTTCATGGAATGCCATTTGCTAGTGTATCTTTTCAAAATGGAAATTATTTAACATCATTTTATGATGATAGCTATTTTGATCCTAAGAAGACTGTTCTTATTGGTGGAAGAGATATTGAAGATGCTGAATACATTAATTTAGAAAAAGCTGGGGTTACTGTTTTTACAACTGAGGATATTAAAAAATACGGAGTAAAAGAAATAATTGATAAAGCTTTTCAAATTGTTTCTGGGCTTCGTGGGGTGCACATTAGTTATGACCTTGATGTTATTGACCCTGTTATAGCACCTGGTGTTAGCGTTAAGGCATCTTGTGGAATAAACAAAGAAGAAGCATTTGAAATTTTAGAAGAGTTATTAAAAAGAAAAGAGTTAATTACATCTTTTGATCTAGTAGAATTTAATCCATTACTCGATAAAGATAATAAGACTAAAGAAATAGCAGAACATATATTAGAAAGAGTAATAAAAGAAAAAAGAGCTTGAAATATCAGGCTCTTTATTTTTGACAGTTGGGACAATAATATGTACCTCTTCCCCCTACTTTTATTTTGATTATTTCTGTTTTACATTTTCTACAAGGCTCTTTGGCTCTTTCATGAACATACAAATCATTTTGAAAAAGACCAGTTACTCCTTCTTCAGATGTGTAACTTCTAATTGTTGTTCCACCTTTTTTTATTGCTTCATCAAGCACTTTAATGGTGTTTTCTATTATACTTTTTCTATTTTCGTCTGTTAAATCTTTAGCTTTAGTTAATGGATTGATGTTAGATAAAAACAATATCTCGTCAGCATATATATTTCCAATACCTGTAATTATTGATTGATCAAGTAAAACACTTTTAATAGGAAGAGATTTTTTAGAATACTTTTCTTTTAAATAAAGAGAAGTGAGATTTTCATCCCATGGCTCTAACCCTAGTTCTGTATAAGGTTTCATACTATATATTTTATCTTTTTCGATAAGCATTACTTTACCAAATTTTCTTACGTCTGCAAAACGAAGTTGTTCTTCGTTATCCATATTAAATATAACATGTTCATGCTTATCTTTAGGAACATCTTTAGTTCTAAAAAAGAACTTTCCTTCCATTCTTAGGTGAAAAAGCAAATAGTAGTGATCAAGAGAAAGAACAATCCATTTCCCACGTGTTGTTATCTCATGTATTGTTTCATTTTCTATATTTTTCTTAAATAAGTCTACTGTTGGATAATCAATCATATTATCGTGATAGACTTCTACATTTAGTATTTTTCTTTCTAATAATTTCTTTTCTAGTTTTTTTGCTACTGTTATTACTTCTGGTTTTTCTGGCATACTACTTCACCTACTTAATTATTTTGCATCGTACCAATCTTTTCCTTTATTGATATCTACAATTAAAGGAACACTTAATTTGTACGTATTTTCCATGATGTCTTTTACTATTTCTTCTACTTCAGCTTCTTCACTTTCTAAAACGTTAAATACTAGTTCATCGTGAACTTGAATAAGCATTTTACTTTTTAGATTTCTTTTTTCAAATTCTTCATAAATTTCAACCATGGCTTTTTTTAGAATATCTGCACTACTTCCTTGAATTGGAGTATTAAGAGCCATTCTTTCTCCACTTGATCTTATCATATAATTTTTGTTATTTAGCTCTTCAATTACTCTTTTTCTATTCATTATTGTTGTAACAAAGCCATCTTTATGAGCTTTTTCTAGTACTTCTTTCATATACTCTTTAATTCTTGGATAAGTTTCTAGGTAATTATCAATAAACTTTTTAGCTTTATAAACATCGATATTTAAGTCTTCAGAAAGTCCAAAGCTACTTATTCCATAAAGTATTCCAAAGTTTACTGCTTTAGCTTGTCTTCTTTGATCTTTTGTTACTTCTTCTATTCTAACCCCAAATATATCACTTGCTGTTTTAGCATGGATATCTTTTCCTTCTTTAAAAGCTTCAATTAAGTTATCTGCTTTTGAAAGTGCTGCAAAAATTCTCAATTCGATTTGAGAATAGTCGCTTGATAATATTATAGAGTTTTTCTCTGGATAAAAAGCTTTTCTTATTAACTTACCATACTCTAGTCTTGCAGGAATATTTTGTAAGTTAGGGTTTGATGATGAAAGGCGTCCTGTTCTAGTTAGGGTTTGATTAAACATCGTATGTATTTTTCCATCAGGTCTTATCTCACCAATCAGTCCATCGATATAATTATTTTTTAATTTAGAAAGCATTCTGTAATCTAGTATTTTCTCGATTATTGGGCTGTATGGAGCTACTTTATCTAAAATATCTTTACTTGTTGAATAGCTATTATCTTTTACTTTCTTAGGATATGGAAGCTCCATTTTGACAAACAACACATCTCCTAGTTGTTTTGGAGACATTATGTTGAACTCTGTTCCAGCAAGGTCATAGATTTCTTTTTCTAATAAAGATAGTTTTTCATCAATTTCTTTACCCATTTCTAAAAGATAGTCTTTGCTAACATTTATTCCAGTGTACTCCATATCTGCAAGAACTGTTGCAAGAGGCATTTCTATATCATTAAATAAATATTTTTCATCTTCTGTGTCTATTTCTTTTAGATAATCATCTTTTGATTCATATATGTATTTTGCTTTTTTACAGGCATTTTCAATTACTGTATTATCAGGTGGCATATGAAGTTTTGCAAGAGAACCAAACTCCTCTTCGTAAAACATTACATCGTAGCCGTTATTTTTCATTACATATGATATATCATCTTTAACGTTATAATTTAAAAGATATCCTGCTATCATAGCGTCATAGTTACAGTTATTAATTGTTAAATTATTGTATTTAAGTACTACTAAAAGTTTCTTTAGGTCATATGTATATTTTTCTTTATCATTTTCTAACAGAATCTCACCATTTTCTACTACTTTTTCAAATGGTATGTAGTAATTTGTTTTTCCATCGTAAATAGCTATTCCTAAAGGTTTAGCAGTATGGTAGTTATATCCAAGTAATTCTAAATAAATTGAATAATTTCCAACTGGCTTGAAATCATCAATATCATCTATTACTTTTATTTCTAAATTTTCAGTTTTAGTTTTCTCTATTTCTTCTTTTGTATCATCTTTTTTAATATTTAACTTTTTAAGAAGAGAGTAAAACTCTAAGTTTTCTAACATTTCAATGAATTTTAAAGTATTATATCCCTTGTATCTTATTTTTTCAAAGTCAGTGTCTATTGGTACTTCTGTATAAATTGTTGCAAGATCATAACTTTTATAAGCAGATTCTTTTCCTTCTATTAGTTTATCTTTTACTTTTCCTTTTACTGTCTCTATATTTTCATATAGGTTATCAAGTGTAGTATATTCGTGTAATAAGTTTAAAGCAGTCTTCTCTCCTATTCCTTTTACTCCTGGAATATTATCTGATGAATCTCCCATAAGAGCTTTTAAATCAACCATTCTAGGTGGTTCAATTCCATAAGTGTTAACAAACTCTTGATGAGTCATACGAACATTTCCAACTTGCTTTAATAGTTTTACTTCTACTTCATCAGTTATTAATTGAAGTAAGTCTTTATCACTACTAATTATTACTGCGTCAAAATCTTTGTTGTTATTACACTTTTTTGCAAATGTTCCAATAATATCATCAGCTTCATAATTATCTATTTCAAAATAATTAATTCCCATTGCTTCAACAAGTTCTCTTGCTACAGGAAACTGCAATTTTAATTCATCTGGAGTTTCTATTCTTCCACCTTTGTAGTCTTCATATTTTTCATGTCTAAATGTTTTTCCTTTATCAAAAGCGCACATTATATAAGTTGGTTTTTCTTCTTCGATAATTTTATTCATCATGTTTACAAGACCATACAAAGCATTAGTTGGGAACCCTTTAGAATTTTTCATAGTATTTCCGTTATAGGCAGTTGCATAATAACTCCTAAATAAAATATTGTTTCCATCAATAAGTATAACTTTTTCCATTTATATCACCAGTTATTATTATATCATAACAAAGTGTTTTTAAAACAAATGATTAAATATTGAAAACTTTTATTTTTTTTTAACGTCATCTCTTAATTTTTTCTAATTAATTGATATGTACCTTGAGTGTTTCATTTTTTCTAAAAAAAAGAACTAAGATTTTTATCTTAATTCTCAATTTTCTATTATTTACTTAATTTAACTTCTTTTAAAGTATTCATTTCAACTAATTTATATTTACCATCTTTTCCTAAGAAACCATATTCTTTATTTGTACCATCCAATTTACCTTCAACTGTTTTTTTCTTATCTAAAAAATTATCTTCCTTAAGAATATCTTCGTAAGTAACATAATTAATAGTACCAGTTGCAGCACCCTTCTTAATAACCATACCAAATTCTTTAAATTCAACGCTATTATATGTCATATCATCTGGTAACTTAACTGGTTCTTTAACATAATTATAATTATCATCGATTACATAATAGAAATTAGTTTGACTAATAATATAGTATTTATCATTATATTCAGCAAAATGTACTATTCCGCCTTCGTCAAATCCCTTAAGTAATTTTTGATCTTCATAATTATAAATACCAGGTGTTTCCCATAAAGGTTCTGCATAAACTCTTTTATCATCTAACAATTTCTTTACATGACTCAATTTCGTATTAATCATTGTGTTTTTCAGAAACTTTATAGATACGATATTTATCATTATTAGCTGAAATACCCATCAATATATCATCACCATAAACATGATACTCAAAATAAGAATTATGTCCAGTAAGTCCAAAATCTGTTTCTTTACCACTTACTGCATCAATTATTTTAAATGTGTTATAACTAATATCACTATAAACTACAACATTCTTATAAATTGCTTTAAACATATTTGCATTATAATAAGAATCATCATCTCTCCAAGTTTCCTTACCATTTTTATCAACTATCTTATATTTATAAGTTGTTCCTGATAATTCCTCTTTTATTTCTTTTACTAAGACATAACCATCTTCTGTTATATCAATATACTCTAAGATATCTGTTCCTTCATAAATCTTTTTACCAGTTTCAAGATTTAAGATATAATTAACTCTTTCTTTTTTACTAATTTTATAAACTACTAAATATTTATCTCTAATCTTAAAAAAGTTCTCATTTTCTTCTTTTTCTTCAAAGCTATATAATATTTTATCATCAACAACATAATACTTATTATCATTTTCTAGTTTGACAATAGCTTCATCATTACCTTCTTCATAACCTTTAACTATTTTAACTATTTCTTTATTAGCAACAGGTGGATTTGGTTTATCTTTATCGTCTTTTAATCCTAAATCACTATTAGATGAACCACATCCAGTTAAAAATAATACTAGAATTATCACAAAAAAACTCATTACATATTTTTTCATTTTAACACCTCTCATACAGATAACATTTTACCAAATTAATATCTATTTTTAAATACTTTTAGTAAAAATTTATAACGATATTTCTCTTATTATTTTTTTAAATAACTTAATACAAAGTTAGTATTATTAGCTTTATAATTTTACGAGAAAATTCCTTATTAAAAAAATACACTTTCGTGTACTCTTAAAATTATTTATCTTTTTCTTGTTAATAGTAACTTATGTTTTTTATCTAATTGATGACCTTCTGATAACACTATTCCATTTGTATAGGCTCTTTCTAAATTATCAGCATTTATTCCACGTGCCATTGAGTATCCTAGTATTACTCCATCTTCTTTTAAGTCGCATTGCTCTAGAAAGAACAAATATTCACTTCCATGATGATAATCCATTATATTGGAAGCATTCACTAAATCATAACCATTTCTTAATGTACCAATTAGAGCGAAAATATTTCCAATTATTATATTAATATTTACATCATTTATTTTTGATTTTAGTTTTTTATAATTATCAGGAGATGATAAATAAGGGTTGTTTTTAATATAATCTTTAATATTTATAGACTTAAAAAAGCTATTGTTTTCAGGCATAAAAAAATCAGATTTTCTTATCTTTGTAGTTTTATGAGAACTAAATAAAACACTCCAAAAGTAAGCAGTTTCTCTATCTAAAAATGGCAATATTTTTTCGTATAAATCTTTTCTAAAACATTTTCTACTTTTCAAGTCGAAAAACTCTAAATATTCTTCGTATGTTAACGCTTTTACTGCTTTTAACTTTAAATTAAAATAATACTCTGTAAAATTAGAAATATCAGTTGCCGTTATATCTTTACTTCCTAGTAATATGGAATTAAGGATTTGATCTCCTGAACCTACTATTGTTAATATTTTTTCTTTATTTTCTAGTGTCTTTTTGTAGATTTCGCTGTTTGCTTTTTCATTAGTAAAAGAATAAATTGATGAGTGACTAGAAAATGGTTTAAATGGATTGTATAGAGCTCCTTCTATTAATTTTTCTGCTTCATCTATATCTTTTCTTATATCTTTCATTTTATCATCTTCTTTCTTATTTTCTTTTTGAAAGTATTAATCCACCTTTTTTATTTTCTAGGTCAAAAATAGTACTTTCAATATTTTCATTTGATAGGCTTGGACATGGTTTTGATCCTATGATTTTTGGTCTATATCCATTGTAAAAAAAATAATTTAAGATATAGCCTTCTTCACTTAGTGGAATACTTTCAAGTAACTCTAAATTATCCTTTCTTCTATTGTAACTTGTTATATTGGATAAATTTGCAAGATCAAATTTCTCTTTTTTATTTTCTTTTTTTATAAGAGAATAAATGTCCTCATCAAAAAGAGATAATTTTACATCTTGTAGTCTTTCTCTTATTATTTCAAATGAATTCCTATCAATTAAATAAGGATTTTGAAAAGGATTCATATATTCCATTCTTACTTTTTTTATCAACTCGGAATCTCTTATTAGTTCTATACCAAAATTAGAAATTAAATAATACCAAAACCTTAGTGTATCTTCATCTAAATTATTTGCTATTTTTTTAAATAGAGTTAATAATTCTTTTTCATTAGATTCTGTTACAAAGAAAGACATAAATTCTTCTTTTGTAAGACTTTTTATTGCTCCTAGTTTAAGAAGAAGTAAATATTTTGGAAAATTACTTATATCAAATGCTTTTATATTTTCACTTCCAAATAAAATAGAGTTAATTACTTGATCACCTGATCCAATAACTGATAGTAAATTCTTTTTTTCTTGTAGGTTTCTTCTATAAACATTATCAGACATATCTTCATTACTAAATAAATATATTCCTGAATTACTATCAAAGCTTTTATTATTTTTTTCCAAAGATGAAGTTATTACTTTTTCTGCTTTATCTATATCTTTTTCTACTTCAAAACTATTTACTATCATTTTTATTTCCCCTTTTATTTTCTTTTTCTTGATAAAATTAATTTATGAAAGCAATCGATTTCATATTCATTATGTTCCATTTCATTTGATGTTAAAATAACATCTATCATTCTTGCCATATTATAATCCATTGAATACATAAGAGTTATTCCTTCATTTTCCATGGGTAGGTTTCTTAACAGTCTATTAATTTTTTCCCTAGATCGACAATCAATTTTTACAATGTTTCCCACCGTTACTCCTTTAATGTTGTAATCAACAATATTCGAAAGATTTATCAAATTATATTTATCAGTTAATTCATTTACAAGTTCAAATATATCTTTATATATCAAGTTTATATCGATGTCTTTTATTTTTGATTTTAGAAGTTCATATTCTTCTTTTGATTCTAGATATGGGTTATTTTGTTTAAATTTATTATTATTTACCATTACAAACAAATTGGAAAAACCTATTACCTTAGCATCATACAAACTAAAAATACTACTCCAGAAATATTCTGTGTCACTATCTAAATATGGAATTATTTTTTCATATATTTTTTTTGAAAATCTATTTTTACTTTGACATGAGAAGAAAGAAAGATATTCGTGATAATTTAATGATTTTAAAGCTGCAATTTTTAGTTTTAGATAATAACCTGTAAAACATGAAATGTCAAATCCTGTTATTTGTTTACTCCCTAATAATACTGAATTTAGTATTTGATCACCTGAACCAATTACCGATAGTATTTTTTCTTTATTTTTTAAACTATCTTTATATATAGGAGAGCTTATTTTTTCATTTGTAGATGGATAGATAATAGAATGTGAGTGAAATGTTGGTTCAAATATTATTAATAAATCCCCTTCTATTACATGTTGTGCTATTCTAACATCTTCTTTTACATTTTCCATATTTTTCTTTTCCTTTTAGTTAGAATTAGTCCTGCGCCATTTGTTAATGTAGCATCATTTACTTTAGTAGTTATATTATTATTTGTAAGACTTTTTTCTACTTCTTTTTTTTCTTTTTCTTTCTCTTCATCTACCGCATAATAAAACATATATCCAAGTATACTAGCATTAGTATTTAATGGTATTTTTTCAAGAAGTTCTATATTATCTTTTTGTTTATTACCTCCTAAAATATTTGAAACATTAGCAAGGTCAAATGGTTCCTTAAATTTATGTTCTCTTACTAAAGAATAAATATTACCATCAATTAAATTTAGTTTTACATCTTGTAACTTTTCTTTTAATTCATCATATGCTTTATCACCTTGTAAATATGGATTAAAAACTACTGCCATTAATCTATCTACATAACTACTTGTAAATAACATTGAACTTGATATTTCATACGGTTCAAAATAATCATATAAGCTTTGCCAAAATTCTAGTGCTACAGGGTCTAAATGTTCTATTATTTTATCAAATTTTCTTTCAACTTCTTCTTCCGTTCCATGAAATGAGAAAAAGTCTAAAAATTCTTCTTTATCTAAAGCATGTATAGCAGCAATTTTTAATAATAAGTAGTACTTAGGAAATCTACTTATATCAAAACCTGTTATATCT
Organism: uncultured Clostridium sp.; assembly: GCA_902493795.1. Lineage (GTDB taxonomy): Bacteria > Bacillota_I > Bacilli_A > RF39 > UBA660 > RUG13868. Next base: position 30,186 of record CABUQZ010000009.1, on the reverse strand, counting down.
GTGCTACCTAACAATATCGAATTTAGAATTTGGTCACCTGAAGCAATAACTGATAATATTTTGTTTTTATTTGTTATCTCGCTTTTATAAAGAGGATCTGCTACTGCCTCATTAGTGAAATTATATATTCCTGAATTTATATAAAAGTTTTCATTAGAATTCATCTTAAAATCACGGCTAACAATTTTTTGAGCAGTTATGATATCACTTTTCTTATCTTTAATTATTACTTCCATTTTTATACCCTCTTTCTTTATAGTGCTAAATATAAAATTTTAGCAAACAAAAAACGCTATTATCACACTTATAATTACCCCATTTTATATACATGTGCATAAAATTAGCCTATATTATACTACATAATCCTTCAAAATTCAAGAAAAGTATTTTATAATAATTGTGGAGGGTTTTAGTTATGAGTTATATAGATCATATTAAAGATTTACTTCTTAATGAAAAAGAAAGATTACAAACTAGTAATAAATTTAAAGCTTGTAACGCTTTAGTAGAAATACTTGAAGATGAAATTAATAATTTTAGTTACGAAAATGAAAGTGATATAACGTATTTATTTTCTTTGTTTGACGAATTAGCAAATTTAATTGGGGATAATCAAAATATAAGAAAAAATTTATATGAAAGATTTATATTCATTCATAATAATATAAGAACTATTCTTCATAGTAATAAGCCACAAAATAGTAAAGAACGAAGTAAATATAAGTTACTTTGCAATGTTTTAAATAAAATGGAAAATACACTACTTAGAATATATATTGAAAATCCAGTTGATTATGATCCTAATAAAGAAGAATTTATCGATCATATTATATTTAAGTTAAAGTATTATAATTTTGTTGAAAAATCTTTAACTAGATTTCCTTATTTAAGTAATTCAATAGATAAAAATGATATTCCTTTAATTGAAAGAGTTTTAGATGGTTATTTATCTTCTTTACATACTTATTTATCTAAGCCTAATTTAGGCCCTTTAGATGATTTAATTTACTTTGATAAAGTATTTTCTTTCTTAGTTAAAAGTACAAATAAATATAATAAGAAATTACTTATTGAAAAAATAAAAGATTTTGCAAGTAAAGAAGAATGTTTAACATCTCGTCATAAAGAAAAGCTATCTTTTTATACTAATAATGCTATTGACGTTATTTTAGGAATAGAAAATGAAGAAGATATTTCTTATCTAAATTATAAATATGAAATACATGATAATTTTAAGGAAGCACATAAATTAGAAGCTAAAAATATTATTTTAAGGAATAAGGATATTGGTCCTATTTCTACTGATAGAAAGATATATACATTTGATTGTGAAGGTGCTAAAGAACTTGATGATGGGTTATCTATTACTTATGAAGATGGTATATATCACTTAGGTGTACATATTGCAGATCCTGGAAGTTATATTGATGAAAATTCGATATTAATGGATGAAGCTAAAAGAAGAACTACTTCTATATATATGGATGATGATTGTATTCCATTATATTTGCTAGAGTTATCTGGGGACTTGATGAGTTTAAATACTGGCAAGAAAACGCACTGTATGTCATATTATTTTGATATTGATGCAAGAAATGGAAATCTTATTAATTTTGATATTAAAAATGAGATATGTGAAATTGCAGGTAATCTATCTTACTCATCTTTTGATGAATGTTTGAAAAATGGTACAGGAAGTGATGAACTAGCTGAAATTGTTTATCATTTATCTAATATCTCTCCTATTTTAAAAAGAGTTTATAACGAAAATGAATTATATGAGCAGTTTCATGGTAATCAAGATAAATCAATTGGATCTTCAATTGTCGAAAGTGCTATGATTTATACAAACCATCATGTTGCTAAAAAGTTTAAAGAGCTTGATTTGCCATTCCTATATAGATGTCATCATATTGAAGAAGAAGATATTATTAAACTCGATAGATTACAAAGTTTATTGAAAGAAAATGATGAAAATAAAATAGCTAATAATATCGATATGATTAAAAGATTAATGCCAGTTGCATACTATTCAAGAAAAAATGTGGGGCACTTTGGTTTGGGTACAAAGTATTATTCCCACTCTACTAGTCCTCTTAGAAGACTTGCAGATAATTTAGTAAACGAATGCATTAAAAAATTTCTTTTAAATCCTTATACAAAAGATGACATTAAAAAAATGGAAGATAAGCTTGATGAAACAGCAGAAATAATTAATAATAAAAGAAGAAGTATTGATGATTATCAAATTCAATATCAAAAAGTTTTAGCAAAGAAAAATAATATCGTGTAAAGATATTATTTTTTTTATAAGCATTCAGCATAAGTTTTTATTATAAGTTCTTTCTTGTGCTAAAATATAATAAAGGAGTGATATTAAATGAAACGAGGAAATAAAACAGTAAAAATAGTTATGTCAATTTTTTTGATTGTTGGTATTATATTTGTTGCTTTAGGATTTTTTATTTGGAATGATACTAAAAATTTCATGAAAAATGCTATAAAGACCGAGGCTACTATTACAAGAATTAATGAAAGGTATCATGGTGATGGTGACTCTGATTACGATGTGTATGTATCATACTTTGTTGATGGTAAAACATATAATGAGGAATTAAATACTTATAATTCTTCTATGAGAGAGGGTAATATTGTTACTATTTATTATAATCCTGATAACCCTGGTGAAATAATGTCTAGTGATAGTTCAATAATAGTAATTATATTTTCTATTTTAGGTGGTGTATTCGTATTAATACCTTTGATTTGGTTTATAGCTAATTTAAAGAAAAAGAAAAAAAGTAAAAGAATTATAGGATATGGTTGTCTTATTGATGCTAATATAGTTAGTGTTATTCAAAATACAAGTGTTAGAGTAAATGGTGTTAGCCCATTTGTTATTAAAGCTTCAGCAGTTGGACCAGATGGAACAACTTATGAATTTACAAGCGATAATATATACGATGATACACCTAATGTAATTGCAAGTAATAACATTCAAAAAATTCCAGTATATGTAAATCCTAGTAATTACAAAGAATACGTTATGGATATTGAATCCTTAAATAAATATATGCCACAATAAAAGTATTAGAAATCTCTAATACTTTTTATTTTTCATATTTACAACTTGAACAAACTATCTTGTTATTTTTATTTACTAGTAATTCGTTACATTCAGGGCATAATTCTCCAGTTGGAATATCCCATGTTGCTACTTTGCATGTTGGGTAATTATTACATCCATAGAAGACTTTTCCCCTTTTACTTGTTTTTTCTACTATTGTGCCACCACATTTAGGACATTTTGTTATTTCTTTTATCTCTTTTTGTTCCTTTTTGATATATTTACAATTTGGATAATTACTACAAGCAGTAAATTCTCCAAACTTTCCTTTTCTAATTACTAATGGGCTTCCACAATTTGGACAATTTTCTCCTGTTTCTTCTGCTTTTTTCTTTTCCATTTCTCCAAAAGCCTTTTTTACAAGTGGCTCAAACGAATCATAGAACTCTTGTAATACTTTGATATTATCTTCTTTGTTTTCAGCAATTTTATCTAAGTCTGTTTCCATATTAGCTGTGTACTCAACATTAATTATTCCACTAAAGAACTCCTGTAGTTTATCAGTTGTTTCAATACCCATTTCAGTTGGAATAAATTTCTTTTCCTCTAAATCAACATATTTTCTTTCCTTAATTGTATCGATTACTGTTGCATACGTTGATGGTCTTCCTATTCCTAACTCCTCCATCTCATGAATTAATTTAGCTTCTGTAAATCTTGCTGGTGGCTGAGTGAAATGTTGCTCTTTCTTTAAGTCTTCACTGTTTAGAACTTCATTTTCTTTTAATACTGGTAGTTCTTTATCTTCACTTGATTCAAATTCTTTATACACTTTTAAGTATCCATCATAAATTAATACTTGACCAGTTGCCTTAAAGTCATAATCGTTATTTCTTAGTACTACTGTTGTTGCGTTTACTTTAGCATCAGCCATGATAGACGCTAGTGCTCTTCTATATACTAACTCGTACAACTTATATTCATCTTTTGATAAATATTCTTTCATTTTCTCTGGTGTTCTATAAATACTTGTTGGTCTTATAGCTTCATGGGCATCTTGAACGTTATCTTTCTTCTTTGTTGTTTTTACGTATCCTACATACTCTTTTCCATAGGTATCGTTAATAAATTTATATGACTCTTTAATGAACTGATCACTTAATCTTATTGAGTCAGTTCTCATGTATGTTATAAGACCTACTGTTTCAGTTCCAATATCTATTCCTTCATATAGTTTTTGAGCAAGTGACATTGTCTTTTTAGCGTTAAACCCAAGTTTATTAGAAGCATCTTGCTGCATTGTACTAGTAATAAATGGTGGTTTTGCTTTTTTAGCCTTTTGTTTTTCCTCAACCTTTATTACTTTATAGTCTTTTCCTAATGATGCGATTACATTATCAGTTTCTTCTTCATTTTTTAATTTTATTTCTTTTTCTTTATAATTAAATAATGTTGCTTCAAAATTACTAAATACAGATGTTAATGTCCAATATTCTTCACTTTTAAATGCTTGTATTTCACGTTCTCTATCAACGATAAGTTTTAATGCTACACTTTGAACACGACCTGCACTTTTTCCACCTGTTTTAGCTTGCATTAATTTACTTAGTCTAAAACCAATTATTCTATCAAGTATTCTTCTTGTTTCTTGGCTTTTTACTAAATCATAATCTATTTTTCTTGGACTTTCAAAAGCTTCAATTACTTTATCTTTTGTTATTTCGTGAAATAAGACTCTTTCATAATCACTTTCTTTGATTCCTAATGCTTCTTTTAAGTGCCAACTTATTGCTTCCCCTTCACGGTCTGGGTCGGTTGCAAGATAGATTTTATCGCTATCTTTAACGAATTTTTTTAATTCGCTTATTGTTTTTTGTTTCCCAGTTATTGGTACGTATGAAGGTTTAAACCCGTTATCTATATCAACACCTAAGCCATATTTTCCTGTTGTTGCAAGATCTCTTATATGTCCCTTAGATGATACTACATGATATCCATTTCCTAAATATTTTTCAATTGTTTTACTTTTGCTTGGTGACTCCACTATTACTAAATTTTTTGCCACTATCCCACATCCATTTCCTATTTATTTATACTAATTATTAAATATTTTGTCAACACTATATATTATTATTCAAATAAAAAGAAATTCCAATGAATTTCTAATTTTTTTTAATTATTTAATTTTCCCATTATATTTGCAAGTTCTTCTTCAAAGTCACTTTCAAATAGTTCTTTCTTTCTTAATTTGTAGTTTTCTTTTATAAAATGAGATCTTCTTTTTTCTATTTCAGGGTCAACTGGTTTTAATATGTTATTTACTTCTACAATCTTATCACAGTCAATTGATATACTACTTCTTATTCTTTCATATAGTTCTTTGTAGGAAAGATTAAAAGATTTTAATATATTCTTTATTTCTTTTAATAATTCTTTATTTTCAGTTGTGTTTATCTTATCGTAGCTATAATCATAGTTATCAAGTGCAATTAAAGCTAAAACATTAGAAAGACTATCTTCATATTTTGATTTATTTATTAAGCATACATTTAAACCGAAGAAATTATAATTCATTTTTCTTATTTCTTCATCTTTATAATCTTCTTTTGAAAGAGAGTCCATTGATGGATCAAAAAGATATATTCCATCTACTTGATGTTTTGGATCTTTTATATCGACAAGTGTTATAAGAGATGTTCTTTTATCTTTACTCTTTACTGTTCCAAGAAATGTTTTAAATCCCATATAATTAAGGATATAAGAGAAAAGTTCATTATACTCCTTTTGATTTGCTGTTCTAGTTCTTATTATATCTGGAAGTTTTCTTTCTTCTAAATTGCTAGAGTAATCAAACATTTTAACTCTATCATAGACTTTCATAACCATCTCTAATGGAGATAAGTTTTCATTCTCTAAAGATTTAATATAACTTACTAATACCCTAAACATTGGAATATCTACCATTGAAAAACTTGAATTATTATTTTCATAAGGAAGTGACCATGATGATGGGTTTTCGTAACTCGAATTTAAAAAGTCTTCAAGTTCTTTTTTATCCATGTCTACTAAAACATATTTTTCGACATTCTCGTCAACTACGTAATCACTGATTGATAATAGATTTTTTACAAGCTCTACACTTTCTTTATCAGTTCCTTTTTTAAAATATATTTGAGATATGCTATTAGGGGAGAAAATTAAGTCTTTATATTCTTCTATTTCATCCAAACTTAAAGAGTGGTCGATAGATAAATTTTGGACATCAAAATATAATGACAATTCATTATCATCCTTTTCTTCCAAAAAATCCATACAACCACTCCCCTATAGTTTTATTTTAATTTTCCGAATTTTCCTTTGGCACCTTTTAGGCCACTATATCCACTAAGAATATTTGATTTGAAGCTTCTAACTTTCTTTCTATCTTTCTTAAAATCTTTAATTGCTAAATTAATTAAATCATCTAATAATTGAGTAAAGTCTTTTCCTTTGGCATCCCATAAGTAAAATGCTAAGCTTCCAGGGCAAGTATTAACCTCGTTAATATAAACTGTCTTTTTCTCTTTATCGATTAAGAAGTCTATTCTTGATACTCCACTTAATCCCATAGCTCTATAAGCTTTTGTAGCAACATCTTCAACTGTTTCTTTTAGTTTCTTATCAATTTTAGCTGGAATGATACGAGAAGCACTTGCCATTCCTTTTGAACTTCCTTTTTTACCACCTGTGTATTTATCTTCATAGGTAAGAAGTGCATTATCTGTTATAACTTCTTCTATTTCACTTAAATTACAGTTTTCATAGTTTCCTAAAACACTTATATTTACTTCAACTAGGTTTTCTACTTTTTCTTCTACAACAACCTTAGTGTCATATTGTATAGCATCTTCAATTGCTTTTTTTAGATCTTTTTTATCTTCTACCGAAGATATTCCAACACTACTACCTAAAGTAGCAGGTTTTACTATCATTGGATAATTCAATTTCTTTTCGATTTCTTTAATTACTTCATCAGAATCTTGTTTGTAATCACAATCATAAAACCAATGATATTTTGTAATTGGAAGATTAGTGCACTCGAATACTTGTTTTTGTATTACTTTATCTTGCCCAACAGCACTAGGCATTACTCCACTTCCTGCAAAAGGAATACCAATTGTCTTTAGATATCCTTGTAATACACCATCTTCAACATTAGTTCCATGAACTACAGGAAGCATTACATCTATATCATTAACAATTGACTTTAAAAAGCCTTTCTTCTGAAGTACAAAGCGATCATCTTTCTTATAAAGAACAACATTTTTTGTATATCTTTTTAAAACTTCCATATCTTTATATATATCGATTTCTCTTAAGGCAGAACCTGTGTACCATTCACCTTCTTTTGTAATATATATAGGTATAATTTCATACTTTTCATTATCTAATTTATTCATTGCTTGAACAGCTGAAATAATACTTACCTCATGTTCAACTGTTTCTCCACCAAAAATAACACCAACTTTTATCATTTTATCCTCCTACTCAGTATATGTATCTGGTAAATCATTTTCAAATAACGCATATAAGTCTTCTTTATCTTTTAGTTTATTGATAAGAGTATATGCTTCTCTTACGTCATTTAATACATGTATTTTTTTCTCATTGTATTTTTTCTCAAGTAAACCTTCATGAATTGGTTTTGTTCTTTTTTCTCCAATTAGAATTACTTCATCTGCAACATCTGCAATTTGTTTTCCAAACTCTTTATTTAGTTCTTTTTCTTTGCTTCCTAGTTCTATCATTCCTGGAGTTACTACAACTTTAGTTCCATCCATCATATCAAGAACATCTAATGCGCTTTTTGCTCCAACTGGATTAGAATTATAGGCATCGTCAATTTGATAGAAGGTACCGATTCTTTTAAGTTCCAATCTATGTTCTACTTGATTAACATTTTTAACTCCTTGTTGTAACTCTTTTATAGAAAGACCAAATTCTTTTCCTAGAGCTATACTTGCCAAGATGTTATAAACATTATGTTTTCCAAGAAGTTTTGTCTCAAATGGGTAAGCTTTTTTATCACCTTTAAATATAACATTAAAAGATGTTCCTTTATTGTTACATTTAATGTTTTCTGCTCTTACATCAACGTCATCTTCATCTATACCAATCCACAATATTTTAGCATGATCTTTTTTCTTAATTTTATAATCTTTTTGTTTTGGATCATCTTTATTAAGAACTCCTACTCCATCACTTGGAAGATACTCAATAAGTTCCATTTTACCTTCTTGAATGTTTTTTTCACTTCCAAAAGTCTTTAAGTGAGCAGTTCCAATTGATGTTATTATTCCATATTTAGGATTAACTAATTTACAAAGACCATTAATCTCTCCTTTAACATATGCTCCCATCTCTGCTATAAAGATTTCATCAAACTTAGTTAATTTATTATTAACTGTTATCATTAAACCATTAAAAGTATTTAAACTTTTTGGTGTTGCTAGTGAATTAAATCTTACATTTAAGACACTATCAAGAATATTTTTACTACTAGTTTTTCCATAACTTCCAGTAATACCTACTACTTTTAAATTTTTCATAGATTTAAGTTTATTTTTAGCCTTTTTTTCAAAGCCATGATAAATCATTCTTTCTAGTGGATGATTTATTAAATTAGCAATATAAATAATAATGTAATCTAAAGATATCATAATGGCATAAGAAAGTATTACGTAATTTCTTGAATACTTATCGAAAAAATAAACTACTATTGGAATTAAAAATAAAATACACAATGTAAATATTAATCTTTTAACACGAGCTGTTATTACAAGTGGTTTTTTATTTTGATCTAGTTTTCTTTTATCTTTATCTACTAGAAAACTTATTATGTAGACTAAAATCAATACTCCTAGGAAGAATAAGTCCATATCTTCTGTTCTTGAGTACATAAGTAATATAGAAAATAATATTCCATATAAATTTAAATTTGTAAATGTTTGCTTTTTGTTTTCAAACACCCATTTTATATATCTATTGTTTTCATTATATAAGTTTTGTTGTAGCATATGAAGTGCTTTTTTACTTGTGTATGCAGCATAAAATAGTTGAAAGAAGAATATTAAATATATTAATAAATCCATTTAAATCACTCCTTAATAAATGTTTTTATAACATTACATACAGGATTTAGAAATTCAAGATAAGTGTAGTGTGTTCCACCTTCGTAAACAACTAATCCAGCGTCTTTCATTGTTTTTTCTAGTTCTTCTGCTTCTTCTAGTGGTGCTTCTGTATCATTATCTCCCCAAATTAAAATGGTTGGGCATTCGATTTTTTTGGCACATTCACTTAGGTCTTCATTTACTGTGTTTACTAGTATCGCTCTCATTATTGGAGATGCATTTCGATAATCTCTTGACCCTATGTGTTTTTTAGCAAATCCCTCTAACTTATTTAGTCCTGGTACTTTCTTCAATGTTTTTAAAGTCTTTACTTTAAGGCTTTCTTTATGTTGTTTTCTAATACAAGGTGCTCCAAGAAGAACAAGTTTTTCTGTTTCATATTTTGAAGCATATATTATAGAGATTCGTCCTCCAAAAGAATGACCAATCATAATGGGCTTTTTAATTTTTAAATAATCAAGTAGTTCTTTTACTACTTCGCAATAGTCATAAATTGTAATACTTTCTAAGGGTTCACTAGATTTTCCGTGTCCTGGTAAATCAATTATTGTTATTTTTGCTATATTTTCGAGCTTCTTTCCTATTGGGTCCATCATTTCTATATTTTGTCCCCAACCATGTAGTAACACGACATCTATGTTTCCCTTACCATATTGTATGTAATTAACATCTATATCTTTAACTTTAAATATCATCATTTAACACCTACGTTAATTATAGCAACTTTTGTACTTATATTCAAATTTTTAGAGCAAATTGACATATTTTTTTACAAAAAAAGGACTATATCAATGAGTCCCTTACAAAAACTTCTACGTTACTTTGTAGGTACACATTAACTAGTGCCTTCTCTGTAATCTTTATAAAACCTAAACCATTTATAACTAAATCTTGATGATATCCAACTTCAATAGTTCTTTTTGTTAAGTCATTTACTTCTTCACATTTAGATGTATCTTTTTTTATAAATTCTAAGTCATTTGACACAAAAAATGTAAAGCTATTCTTTTCTCCTTCGACATAATCAATTCTAAAGATACCTGGAATTATTAATGTATGTCCTTTTTTCAATTGAAATGTATCAGGATTTATTTCTTTTTTAGCATTTATTTTCTTTATCGTATCAAAATCAACATAGTTTACAATACTTCCTCTATCAATAAGACCTGGTGTATCAATAAGTGTTAAATCATCAGTTAGTTTAACATCAATTTTATTAAGTGTTGTTGATGGAAGTGGAGAAATAGTTAGTTCATACTTATCTTCTTCACTATAGTTTTGAATCATTTTATTTATTAATGTGCTTTTACCTGCATTTGTTTTTCCTACCACATAAACATATTTACTTGATTTGTGCTTTTTAATCATTAAAAGAAGTTCATCCATATTGTAGTTTTTATTAGCACTTGTAATTATTATATCTTGATAATCTAGTCCAAGATTTGCAAAATAGTTTTTAATTTTCTCATCATTTACACTTCTTGGAAGAATATCTCTTTTAGTAAGTACTAGAATAAGTCTATTTGTTATATAGTTTCTTATCATATTAAGATCTTTTTCTATATTTAATAAGTCCACTACATACAAAACTAAGTCTTTTGTATCATTTACTTTTTTTAGTATTTCAATATATTCTTCATTAGATTTTGTTGAAATTTGATAGTCTCCATAGTTTCTTAACTTAAAGCATCTTGAACAGATATTATTCTCTAAGTCTGGAGTGTATCCTTCAAATAACATATTAGTGTCTTGTAGCTTTACTCCACATCCAAGACAAAATTTTTCGTTATTCATAGTATTCTCCTTTTTTGAAAAGGTTCTTCTTTTCAAGTTTATTTAATACTCTTTTTTCTAGTATTCTGTTAAATCCAGTTACTTTTAATTCTTCTTTTGAAAGAGGATCTACTAATATAGTATAAATACCATATTTATTTCCCCCTAGGATATCTGTCATTATTTGATCTCCAATAATACACATTTCACTTTTTTCAACGCCACAATTTTTCTGTACTTTCTTAAACCCTCTTGAAAAAGGTTTCATGGCAAATCTTACAAAATCTACACCAAGACTTTTAGCAGCAAGAGACAAACGTTTCTTGCTGCTATTATTTGATGCTATAAATATTTTGAAATTAGGTTTTAATTTTTTTATTAAGTCACATACTTCTTTTTTAGGAAGACTTTTATGAACTTTTAATAAAGTATTATCTAAATCAAACATCAAGCACTTGATATTCATTTTTTTTAACTTATCATAATCAATTTCTTTAATGTTTTTTTTATACATTTTAGGAATATATTTCTTCATAGAATCCTCTTAAGAAATAGTTATTCTACTCTTACTTTTTCTAATTTTTTAGTCTTAACTAATTCTTCTTCTTTCTCTTTTTTGTTATTGTTATTAGTATTTTGTTTGTCATTTCTTTTTTTCTCTAATACTAATCTTATGAAAATCACAAGTAATACTATAAATATAATTAATCCTAAAATCAAGAAAAAGTTTATTCTTGTGTCTTTTTTAAAGGTAATTGTATATACTCTTTCTACTCCTTTTGTTCCATCTTTGGCTTTTACTGTTATTGTTACTTTCTTATCTGGTCCTAAGTTTGAAATATCACTTTCTAGTTTTGCTCTATCATATTCTGCTTCATCTTTATTACTTAATACTGGTTTTATAACAATTGTGTCTTTATATTTTTCTTTATATAATACTTCATAGTCTAGTTTATCTTTTTCGAAATTAAATTCTTCGTCTAGCCCAAATATTTCAATGTTACTTAGTGTTGTATCTATATCAGTATCTACATTATTAATTGTTATTTTATATACTTTTGATTCTTTTTTCTCACTTGTTACAGTTATTGTTACTTCGTTAAGACCAATTTTTAATTCATCTGGTTTTTTAATATCAACTTTTGCTTTTTCATCTTCTGGTATTGCTGTAACATCGATAGTTTTTAACTTGTGAGTTGTGATTGTATACTCTAGTTCACTTTTATCAAAGGTAAATAACTTTGGATTTGAATTTATTAATAAACTTTTTAAATTATTGTTTGTTCCACGATTATCTGCTCTAACAATTGTTATTACATATTTTTTTTCTTCCCCAGAAGCTGATACTACTATTATTTCAAAAACATTTTTACCATAATCTAGTGGTTGCCCTGTTTTTGGTGCATATTTATCTTTAAATTTTGCTGTTGGGTCATTTAATTCTGCTTCAATATTAGCTGTTATGACGCTTGAATCTACTTCTTTTGTGTAGCTATATTGTGTTGGTTTAAAATTAATAAATGTTTCTCCATTAAATTTTAAATCTTTTAGTGTATTATCTGTTGATTTTATATCTATTTTCTTTTCTACTTTTTCTAATGTACTAGTTGTTCCATCTTCTTTGGCAGTTACAGTTCCTTCTATTGTTAAGATAGCACTTGATTTAGTAGCATCTTTTTTTACTTTAAACCTGATAGTTGCAACAGTAGTTTTTCCTGAAATTCCATTAGGATGAGTAAATTTCAAAGTAAGTGGACCATTTTCACTTTCTGTTTCCCCTTCTTGATTTCTTTCCCAGTTATCTTTATTTTCAATACTTAAAAGTTCTAGTGCTGACTTCTCATACGTAAAGCTTGCTGCAAAACCATTTGTCGTATCTTTAGTTGTAAGCACAATATCAACTGATAACTCATCACCTTTACTTACAACTGTATTACATTCCAAACTAATGCTATTTTCTGCTGCTAAAACAATTGTTGGAACAACAACAAAGGCTAGTATAATAGTTAACAACACTTTAAAATATTTCATATATCCTCCTAAACTATGATGTATACACACTTCTCATATCATTCGTCTATTATAAGTTAATTATACTTGTAATAGAAAAAAAAGTCTATAGAAATAAACTAATTGTGTGTTTTTCTTCCTTACTCTTTGTTATTTTTTAGATATTCTCTTAACATTTTCATAAGAGCTCTTTTTTCAATTCTAGAGACATAACTTCTAGATATTTTATATTCTTTTGCTATATCTTTTTGTGTTTTTTCTTCGTAATTTCCTAATCCATACCTTTTCATTATGATTTCTTTTTCTCTATCAGTTAAAACGTTGAAATACTGTTTTAAAAGCTTAATGTTATCTTTTTCTGATATATCATTTATATAATCAGGAGAAGGCATTTTAAGAATATCTAGAATAGTTATTTCATTTCCTTCTTTATCAAAGCCAATTGATTCATTTAATGAAATATTCTTATTTGTTTTATTGTTGCTTCTAAAATACATCAAGATTTCATTTTCTATACATTTAGCACAATAAGTAGTAAGTTTTGTTCCATGACTTTTTTGAAATGTATCAACACCCTTAATAAGTCCAATTGTTCCAATGCTAATTAAATCATCTTGATCAACACTTTTATAGTCAAACTTTTTTACGATGTGAGCAACTAATCGCAAGTTGTGTTCAATTAGAGTATTTCTTGCTTCATTATCATTTTCTTTCATTCTTTGAAGCATTTCTTTTTCTTCTTCTTCACTTAAAGGATCTAAGAAGACATTATTTGAATAACTTGCTGTAAAAACAAATAATTCTTTTAATTTATTTAACAATTTAAAAAACATATAATCCTCCATTAGAATTATATGTTTTTATTATTTTTTAATTTCCAAATAATAGAAAGTATACTAGTAGCACTAAAATAATAATTATAATTATAGAAATTATAGTAACTAAGAATTTAGTGTTACTTTTACTACTTGGATCTTCTATTACTGCATCAGTTATATCTTTATCTTTTTTTATGGAGTTTCCACAAGTTTTGCAAAAAGCATCGTTTTTGCTAATTGTAGCTCCACAAAGCTCACATTTTCTTTTTCTCATCTTATCATCCTTACATCAGTACTATATCATTTTTAAGTTAAATTTACAATAGCACTTTTATTAAGAAATAACTTCTTTTTAATAACTTATTTCCTAATAATTTAAATTATCTTTTAAACTTTATGAATAATTTATCATAATTATGTTCATTACATATATAGGTGATGATTTTATGAATGAAAGTATTTGGTTAAAAGATGCTAATTTTTCCTCTTTTAATGAAATAGATAAAGATTTAACTTCTGAGATACTTGTTATTGGTGGTGGTATTACTGGGCTTTCTTGTTGTTATTTTCTACAAGGTAAAGATATTATTTTAGTCGATAAAGGAACCATTGGATTTGGAGTTAGTGCGTATTCAACTGGAAAACTTACATATTTACAAGATTCTTTAGTAAAAGGAAGTATTGAAAAAGAAGACGTTTATTTAAAAAGCCAGTTAGAAGCTTTAAAGATTATTAAAGATATAATTACTAAGGAAAAGATTAATTGTAATTTGGAACCTAATAGCTCTTTTCTTTTTGCTACTAGTGAAAAAGAGATTAAAGACATTAAAAAAATAGAAAAAATATTAAAAAGGAATAATATTTTATATAATGTTGTAGAAAATAAAGATATTCCTAATAATATTTATTCTATAGAAGTAAGAGACACTTTTGTTTTTAATCCACATAAATATTTAACTGGTCTAAAAGATGTAGTTAAGAATAAGATAAAAATTTATGAAAACTCTTTAGCAACTGATATTGATTTTAAAGATGGATATTACTATACCAATGTAAATAATAATGTTATTAAATCAAAAATAGTTATTGTTGCAACCCATTATCCTTTTTTAATATCTTTAGGACTTATCCCTTTTAAAACAACAGTAGAAAAAAGCTATTTACTTGCTTCACTTGTCGATAAAAATAAAATGTTTAATGCTATTTCCCAAATTGGTGATTATTCAGTTAGATACTACACAGATGATGGAAACTACGAGATATACTGTTCTCATTCTAAATCAATAAGTAAGATGATCGACTCAAAAAGTGAAGAAGATAAATTTTCTTTGGAATATCAATCAAAATACCATAAAAAACCTATTTATAAATGGTCCAATATCGATGTGATTAGTCCTGACTATATCCCCTTCTCTGGAAAACTAGATGATAACTTATATATTGCAACAGGATATTCTACATGGGGATTTTTAAATGGTACTATATCAGCTAAGATTATAAGTGATTCTATTTTAAATATAAAAAATGAGTATAGTGATACTTTTAATCCTACTAGAATGAGTAACTTTTTTAAGTATACAGCAAATAGTTTTTCAAATGGAACCAGTTTTATATTAAGTAAACTAGTAAAGAATCAACCATTTTATAATGATGATGTGACAGTCTTTAAAAAAGATGGAATTTGGTATGGAAAATACGTTGATTCTTCAGGGGATGCTCATATTGTTTACAATAAATGCCCACATATGAAATGTAGTCTTATATTTAACTATACAGATAAAACATGGGACTGCCCTTGTCACTCATCAAAGTTTGATATTGATGGTAATTTAGTCCATGGACCTAGTGCAACAAATATAAAAGTTAAAAAAGAATAATTATTATTTTTCAAAATACTCTTTAAGAAGCTCTTTTTCTGTTTTTAGTTTACTTGTTTTCACAATATTATTCTTATATTTATAAAAATTATTTACATCTTTAACAACTTTTGTTTTCTTAAACTTAAAAATATATAAATATCTTTCTAATAAAAACTTATCAAAATAGAAAGATATTTTATTTTTTTCATCAATTATTTTAAAAAACAAGAGAAATATTACAAATAAAAAGATAATCGAATTTTTGTATAAAATGAAATATGAAAGAACAAATAAATATGTAATAAAAGATATCACTATATTTAAATATAAACTCTTTTTATACCTTATAATTAAAGATAGAAAAACTGCTACTAATTTACTACCATCTAAAGGTGCTATTGGAAGTAGATTAAATAATAGTAATGTTTTATTAAATAGATATACTCTACTATCTAATTTTATTAAAAAATAAGCTAAAATAATTTGAAAAATTGGTCCCATCAAGGTTACTATTAGATCTTCTACTAGAGGTTTATTTATCTTGTCATTAAATCTTGTGATACCTCCTAAGGGATAAATATATATTTTATCTACCTGCCAGTTAAATATTTTAGCTGATGTTAAATGCCCTATTTCATGAAAAATGATTAAAGACATATATAATATTATTTCTTTAAAATGCCCAGTAAGAAGACTTGCAAATATAAATATATAAGTAAGAGAGGATACTTTAAATATATTTTTGATAGTCTTCTATTTTACCTTTCTTTTGGAATAGCATAATTAGTTTATTATCTTTTGCTTCTGCTATATACTCACCCTTTTTTACATAGTCATATATATTTATATTTAAAACATTAACATTTGAATACCAATAATTTACATTGTTTTCATCCTCTATAATAATGGTATTTCCATAGTTTTCTTTTTCTCCAATATATACAACAATACCATCTGTGTATGATGGGACAATGTAATTATCTTCTACTGTTAGTAAAACACCATCCAAATACTTTTCTTTTTTAGAAAAAGTTATACTCTCATTAAAAACTGGAACATCATCAATCTTTCCTAAAGGGAACAAATCTCCAAAGTTTTTTTGATACCAGGAATTAAATTTAGCAAAAGATATGTTATTTCCATATACATTTTCATAAATGATATTTTTAAAACTTTCGTTATTTTTAGTAGAGATTAAAAAAACTAGGAAAAGTATAATAGACAACAATGATTTTTTTAGAATAATATTTAAATAATTACTTTTTTCTATATTATTATGATTATTATTTTTTTTCTTTTTTTTATATTTTTCTAATTCTGTCATACTAATTTATACTTCTTGTCATGCTGTTTTAGAACTTTATTTATGTAAAATAATATTACTGAATACAAAAAATTTATTGGAAGAGTTATCACTATTTTGTTAAATAAAAGAGAAATATTATAAGAAGTAATTCTAGGTATTTTAGTAAGTAAGAAGAATAAAGAATCAAATACTATTAATGATGACATAACTTTAAAAAGATAATTATTAATATTAAAATTTTTTAAATCTTTTCTAATGATATATAACTCTAATAAATAGAAAAAAATTGGATAAACAAACAGTCCTGTTAAAGAAAAATATAAAGAAAGTGTAAAATAGTTTATTAGTTTATCTTTTCTAAAATAAATTGAAGATAATAAAGATACTATAGTAAACATTGGAAAAATAAGCATAACTTCATGATTATATTTTGTAATATTTAGTATTATTACGTCAAGAATAAAAGATATTAGACTTATTATCATGATATTTTCCTTTTTAATACTGCTACAAATCTTAAATTATCAATATTACTACTTAATTTAACTTCTGCTATATATCCAACTTTATCTTTTTCTTTAGTAATACTTGATACTGTACCAATTAGTATTCCTTTTGGGAAACTACTTGAAAGACCACTAGTTGTTACACTATCTCCTACTTTTATTTTATCTTTAGCATTTATTCCTCTTATAATAACTTTATTATTTTTAGTTGTTAGTAGTTTATTTTTTTTATTTATTGTTATAGGAATAGATGATTCTTCATTTGTTATTAGTTTAATAGTTGAATTACTTAATGACACTGAGGATATTTTACCTATTAGACCACCTTCAGTAATTACTGGTGAATCCTTTTTTATACCATTTAGTAGTCCTTTATTTATTGTTAGTTCTTCTAGCCAGTAAGAATTGTTCCTTTCTATAACTGTTCCATATTCTATATCAAAATCCGTTAAAGATAATTTAATATTCATTATTTTTTTTAATTCTTTATTTTCTTCAATTAACTCAGTTTCATATGTTTTAATAAAAGCCTGTGTTTTAACATTACTTGAAGGATAGAAAATAAGATCTTTTATGATATTACCAAGACGAATATCACTATTTAATTCAAAATACGAAAGTGCTAATAAAAAAAACATTATAAAAATTAATAACCTATCTTTTATTTTGTTATTCTTTTTACTTTTTTTCCTCTTCTTCATAAAATCACCTATTTATAATTTTCCCATTTTCTCGAAAACTATAATAGTTATTATCACTTACAATAATGTGATCTAATATTGGTATTTTTTGAACTAATCCTATATTTACTAACGAATCTGTAAAAAACATATCTTCTTTTGAAGGAGCAACATCACCTGATGGATGATTATGTAGGCAAACAATACTTGTAGCAGAATACAAATAAGCATATTTAAAAATTTCTCTTGGATGAGTTATACTTTTATTTACCGTTCCAATAAATAATAATTCTTTTCCAATTAGTTGTTGTTTATTATTGAAATAAAGACAGTAAAACAATTCTTGTTTTTTATTTGTAAATAAATATTTAGTATTTTCATATATTTTATCTGGACTATTTAATACTAGTTTACTAGAATTTTCTTGAAAGTATACTCTTTTTCCTAGCTCTATCGATGCTAAAATAACTGAGGCTTTCGATAAACCCATACCATCTATTTCTTGCAGTTTGTTTATAGTTGCATTTTTTAAATTAGAGATAGTTTTAAATTCGTTTATTATGTTAATTGCTAGATCTTTTACTGATTCCTTTTTAGTCCCACATCTTAAAATAATAGATAGCAGTTCTTCATTTGATAAATTTTTAACTCCATAATTTATTAATCTTTCACGAGGTCTTTCTTCTTTTGGAAGTTCTTTTATTTTCATAATATCACCAATGATATTATTATCTATAATTTTTTATTTTCCTAATACAGTTTGTTCATATTCAGATATTATGACATCATTTATAGAAATTAAATTATCTTTAGAATCAACTTCTTCTAGTAAAATATCAAATTGTTCTAGATTACTCATAAATTCAACGTTATCAATAACAATAGGTTTTATATATGTGTTTACATTTTCACTTTCATACATGTTCTTTATTTTTGTTGCATTAGAAAGTTTTGTTGTTATTCCTGCATAGACATTATATGTTCCATCTTCTTCTAAAACTAAATAGTTACCTGGATCTATTTCATCATCGTCTTTAAAACTTCCTATTTGTACTAAGTAAGCGTTATATTTGTTATCATCTAGTCCATCTTTATAATCATCATATATAACTTCTGCAGAGATAAACCCTAGAATTATTGCAATTAATACATAAGCAAAAAAATTACCCTTCATGTTATCACCAAATTAATGGTAACAAACACGAAGAGTAATTTTTGTCGAAAAAACTACTTATTATTGTTTTTTTCTTCTTTTCTTTTATCACGGCATGGTTTACATCTTTTTGGTTCATTTGTTAAACCTTTTTCAGCATAGAAAGCTTGTTCACCAGCTGTGAAAACGAATTCAGTTCCACAATCAACACATTTTATTGTTTTGTCTTTGTATTCTGTTTCTGCCACTTTAATCTCTCCTTCTTAGTATAATATTTGGACTTCTTTAGTTAACTTTTCATGACGAAGAGATTAATTAAATACTAATCCAGTATTCACTACTACTAACGAATTATAGCATAATTTTGTTTTATTTGCAATGAGTAGAAATAAAGTTGACAAGCTAAAATGCAAAAAAAGGTAAACATATTTTTTTGTTTACCCTTTCTGTTTTAAAATATATTATCAATTTTTAATTGTAAACTGTTCTACATTCAGTTTGTGATGAATTTGATGATGATGGGGTACAATTTGCGTTGCTCCATCCTGTCCATCCTTTCCATGTTTCACATCCACATTTATTTATATCTCGAGAATATGTTTCACATCCACAAGCTGACGTTCTACAAGAATTATAGGATTCTATTCCACAGGCTTCTGTTCTACAAGTTTTATTGCAAGTTCCACATCCATATACACATTCATTAGGTGATCCTGTTTTACAGCTATTCCATTCACTCTTTATACATCTTCTTCCACTGCTATCAACTACACCTTGCTTATTATAACAATCTTGGCTAGTGAAACTATCACCTGTGTCGTATATTATTTTATCAACGTATCCTCCCACACAAGTGTTCTTTGTAGTATAGCAACTTGAACAATTACATTTTTCTGTACCACAAGCTGAATTTTTACATGATTTGTATTTATTAACACCACAGGCTGAAGTTTTACATTCAGTATATGTTTCACAACTTGCACTTGAACATCTTTTACCTGTTGAACAAGTATTTGTTCTTTTTTGAGATTGTGGTGTTACTGAAACATTACAAGTGCTTGTATTTCCTGCTGCATCTCTAACTGTATATGTTTTACTACTTTTTACTCCATTCTCACTTGATGGGCATGTTACATTTGATCCATTTCCGACATTATTGCAAGATATTGATACGTTAACTCCACTTGTTGTTCCTTCATTTGATTTTGAAGTAGTACATGTTGGAGCTTCTTTATCTACGTATACATTTGCTGTTTTTCTACATGTTTCTTTGTTTCCTGCTTTATCTTTGATTTCAAATGAAATACTTTTTGTTGATGTTGTTCCACTACTTATTGTAGTACTATATTTAGATTTATCACAAGTGCTTGTGGAATCGCTACATCCTACACTTATTTCTCTATTTTCTTTTGTCCACGAAGTACTTTCACCACTCCAATTTCCACATGAAGGTTTAGTTCCATCTTTTTTAAATGAATCTGAGCATGTTGCTGTGTTTCCTGCTTTATCTTTTATGTATCCGGTGTATGTTACACTTGATGTATCTGCTGTATGAGTAGTATTTCTGTTTCCGTCGTAGCTACCTATTCCATATTTTGCTACTCCACTTAAGTTATCTGAATGAGTTTTAAATGACACATCTACATTTGTTGTATACCAGTCATTATCCCCTTTTGTACCTGAAAGATTAATGCTACAAGATGGCGCTGTTCCATCTTTTTTAAATGAATTTGAACATGTTGCTGTGTTTCCTGCATTATCTTTTATATATCCAGTGTATGTTACACTTGATGTATCTGCTGTATGAGTAGTACTTCTGTTTCCGTCGTAACTACCTATTCCATATTTTGCTACTCCACTTAAGTTATCTGTATTACTTCTAAATGATACATCTACGTTTGTTGTATACCAGTCATTATCCCCTTTTGTACCTGAAAGACTAATGCTACAAGATGGCGCTGTTCCATCTTTTTTAAATGAATTTGAGCATGTTGCTGTGTTTCCTGCATTATCTTTTATGTATCCAGTGTATGTTACACTTGATGTATCTGCTTTATGAGTAATATTTCTATTTCCGTCGTAACTACCTATTCCATATTTTGCTACTCCACTTAAGTTATCTGAATGAGTTTTAAATGACACATCTACGTTTGTTGTATACCAGTCATTATCTCCTTTTGTACCCGAAAGATTAATGCTACAAGATGGCGCTGTTCCATCCTTCTTTAGTGTTGTTTTACAAACATAGAAGTTTCCTGCTTTATCTTCAACATATCCACGATATTCTACATTATCTGTATCGTCGCTATGTACTTTATTATCATTTGATGATGTTCTTGATATATTTCCTGGCATACTAGTGATATTACTTATTTTTACTTGACTTATAGCATTATGATTTCCGTTTGATGGAACTAAATCATTTTTTATATCAAATGATACTGTAACATCACTTACATACCAACCATTATCTTTTATTGTACCTGTTTTCTTTAGCGTACAAGTAGGTTTTGTATTATCTATTCTTATTACTATTGGGCTTGTTACAATACCTATGTTTCCTTTAGAATCTATTGTTCTAAAACTTATTTCTTCATTCATCTCAGTTGTTATTTCTCTTGTACATGAACCATTACTTCTCACTTCAGTACATATATCTTGCCATTTACCATTTTTATTCCATTGATATTTAACAACTTTAGATTCTGGATCAGTTAATGCATTAGCTGTTAAGTTTAATGTTATTTTTTGTACCCATTTTCCTGATAAGTATGTACCACTTTCAATTGATGGATTTCCATCTAAATCTCTAGCTACTATATTTTCATATGTAATGTTTGTTCTTGGGGCATCATTTTCATATACTATAACATTCGTTGTTTTTTGTTGTTTTTCGTTTGCTGCATCTATATATTCATATTCAACTTTGTATGTTCCAACTTTATTTGGATCCACAACATCTATGTTTTTTGGAAGTATCGTTGGAACGTCATCAATGCCATCTCCTCTTATCTCTTTTAAGATATTGCCACTTGCATCCTTTTTTATGATTGAAATAGGAAGCGTAAGTTGTTCTCTTAACTTGTCTCTTGATGTTCCTTTATAGATATATAATGTTGGAAGTGTTCCTAGTCCATAAGAAATTGTGCTTGGATCAAACCACGATGGGTCACATAGCGAATCATCAGTGTTATCAAAATTATCTTCAGAACACACTAAACAAGAATGATATGTATAATCATCTTTTCCTTCTTTTATTATTATTACATAACTATCATTTCTGCAGGAATTTCCATCGTAATCTTCTACTTCACTAATATAATTTTTAGCAACAAGTACATCTAATGTTACTTTTTGTGCAGAAAAGACTGAATCTGGTCTAAACCTTCTGTTGTCGTTAAAAAATTCTTTTCCTGATTCAGCCAAAGTTCTTTCTAAATCAGTATAATAATCATCTCTAAACTCTTTTAAATTACCAGTAAAAGTATTAAAGGCAATTATTGCAATGATACCAATAATAATTACTACACCAATCATTTCGATTAAAGTAAAACCTTTTTTATTTTTCATATTCTCACCTATTGATTGGAGTGTATCATAAAAAAAAAGAAAAGTATTGAAAAAAAGAAAGATTTACATAATTTCTTTCTTTTTTACATTATTTTACATATTTTACATTATTTATCACAGAAGTATAATTTTTGCTGCAAAAGATAAAATAGTATATAATTATTTTTCTTTCTTTATTTTATATTGTAATCAAATAAATCATTTATATCTTCAAATAATAAATTAGTTTTTACCATATAATATATTTTATTATCAATTTCTGTATAATAAATATGTTCCTTATTTTTGGTTAAAATAATTATTTTTTTACCATTATAATCTTTTTCACTTTTTATATAACTATCAAATTTATATTTTATAACTAAACTATCTATTATATTTTCTTCATATTCATGTTCTATGCTAACAAATATTTTTTCATTATTTGTTAAATATTCAAAGTTAGTTTTATCTAAATTATTTTTTGAATCTTCTATTTCTTTATATTTGTCTTTATTTATATCTAAATATAGTTTATTTAATTCATTTTCATTATTCAAGAATGTAAAGTAACCTTTTGAATCTTTTCCTTCAAATAAAAGATAATTTGCGGCATTTTTTACTATATTTATGTTATTAATTATATATTTTATGTCTTTTTCATCAAAAACCTTATTCTTTAATGAATATGTTAATTGAAAATAATCAGAGTCATCTAGTTCAATAATTATATCTAAAAATTGATAGAAATCATTATTCTTTTCAATGGCATTACTTAAAATGTATACAAATTGTTTTTCATCAATAATTTCTTTGTTTTTAGATACTGAATAATTATATTTTGTATATAACTCTTGGTCAAAATTTTCTTCTTCAAAATATTTAATTGCAGTATCAAGGGTTGGATAACTTGAAATATTTGATGATATTGTCATTTCTTTAGTTTGTGAAATATAAAATTTTTGATAGTAAGAATCAAATAAACCTTTATTATCTATAAACAACGGATATTCTATTTTATTTTTTTCTTTAAGGTTACGTCCATTTAAATAATCTCGTCCTGTTTCTTTTAGTTTTGTTTTTGGATAAGAAGATATGTCTATTTCTTCACCATTAGCAGAACCGAATTCTACTTCTATTTTTTTTTCTTCTTTTCCTGTAGATTCTTGCTTTTTAGTAGGATTCTCGCTACTTTCTTCATTTATAAAGAAGAAAGTAGCAATACCTATAAATATTAATCCTGTAATAATTAATAAAAGTGATTTATTTTTTTTCATATAATGTTCACCCCAATTATTTTATTTTCTATTCTATGGATATTCTATTAATATACATGTTGATCCATCTAATGTTCCACCATCAGGGCATTTGTAACGTGTTCCCCAACTAGAACATGAATATGTATATACTCTATGCCCATATCCTTGTATTGTTGTACAAGTTTTACCACTACAATATTTATTACATATTTTAGTTTTGTCGTAAGAATATGTTCTTCCACTAACAGCACTACTTGTCTCTCCTTTACAATATGCTTTATAAACTGGATAAGCACAATCTATATATTTATCTCCTTCTTTTGGATCAGATGGTTTTGAAGTACTACTACAACTATTCTTAGAACTGAATGTATCACTCTTTGACCAACTTCCACCAGTACAATAGCTTTCTGAAGTGGCAGTATAAGTTTTCTTACAAGTGCCATCAGATTGATATGTGTATCCATCTTTACAATTTACTTTCCAAGTAGCATAAAATGTTGTATCTCCTGTTATACTTACTGAACCACCTGCAGCTGTTCCACTACTAGCAGTACTTGATGTTGACCATCCTTTAAACGTATATCCTGTTCTTGTTGGTTCAGTAGTTGGGAATGTTAATGAACATGATGAATCTTCATAATACTTATTGCAAGTAGGTGTTGCACCAGAATAGCTTCCACCATTTGCATTTATTGTTCCTGTTAAAGTTTTATAACATCTGCTATTTGATCCTGATTCTGCAGTGTATCCTGATGCACAACTAATTGTTGCACTACATTTCTTTGTTGCAGAATTGTAGTTAGGTGTTTCTGCTGCATTTACTGTATATTCATATGTTCCTACATAAGTTTGTCTATTGCTTGAATAAGAAATACTTCCATTACTATCTACAGTTGCATTTCCTAATGATATTGTACTTCCTGTATATGTTTCTGAATTTGATCTACATGTTATGGTTGCATCTTTTTTCGCAATAGAACCAGTACACTCTATACTATTACTTGTATAGTTACTTGTTTCTGCAACTGTTGCTGTATAAGTTTGACTTCCTGCATCTGTTCTTTTTTCATTTGAATATGTAATTCTTCCAGGACCATCAGATGTTGCAGTTCCTAGTGTTTGAGAACTTCCATTATATATTAATCCAGGAGTCACATTGCATTCCATAACAGGAGTTCTTTTGTTTATTGTTAATGTTCCTTCTGTAAACACATAGTTATAATTTGAAACCTTGAATATTCCATTATCTACAATTTTTAAAGTTCCTTGTTTAATTGGATATCTTCCAACATCACTATTCTTTGTAGCTGTTGTTGTTAAAGCTCCAGTAAATCCTGGTGTTTCACCACTTACATTATCTCTATATGAATGTGTTAAAGTTGGATTATTTTCCAAGTATGTCTTTGATTTATTGTCAGCACTAACATTTAAATTCTTTTTTGATATGCTACAACTAAATGATTTGTCGCTTAATGTTTTGTTTGACCATACATATCGTGGATCTAATACTGCTGTTACTGTATAAATATTTGCATCTGTTCCTGAGTTGTTCCTGTAGGAGTATCCAGTTACTGGTCTAGCAAGTGTTTGACTACTTCCATTATAAGTTAATGAATTACAGTTGCTTGCTCCTGTTGGTGGGGTGACAGCTGTATAAGTTGCACTTGCTCCACTTGACCTGTTTCCTGCTACATCATATGCCTTTATATAATATGTACCTGCTACATTAGGTTTGTCTGTCCTTTTAAAATCTTTAGTTGTTGTTATAGTAGTAAACGAACTTCTCGCTGCATTTCCATTTGTTCCCCAATAATAACTTACTACTCCATTACTATCTGTACATCTTAAATCTGCAGCACCTGTTACTGTACAAACTGGAGGAGTTGCATCTTTTTTGAATGTTGCAGTACATGATGATGTATTTCCAGCATTATCTTTTATGTGTCCTGTATAACTTTGACTTGTGGTGTCTGCTGTGTGAGTTAATGATTTATTTCCTGATAATGTTCCTATTCCGTATTGTGCTACTCCACTTAAGTTATCTGTATGACTACCAAAAGATACCCCTACATTTGTTGTGTACCAATCGTTATCTCCTATTGTTCCAGTAAGTCTAATAGTACATGAAGGATTTGTAGCATCTTTTTTGAATGTATTAGAGCATGTTGCAGTATTTCCAGCATTATCTATTATATGTCCTGTATATGTTACACCAGCAGTATCTCTTGTATGATTTATCGTTTTACTACCATCAACGCTTCCTATTCCATATTTTGCTACTCCACTCAAATTATCTGTATGACTACCAAAAGACACTCCTACATTAGATGTATACCAATCATTTTCTCCAACTGTACCTGATAAATCAATACGACATACTGGATTAGTATCATCTTTCTTAAAATTAGTTTGACATACATAGAAGTTTCCTGCTTTATCTTCAACATATCCACGGTATTCTACATTAGCTATATCAACGCTATGAACTATATTATTATTTGATGATGTTCTTAACAAGTTACCAGGCATCTTAGTTATATTACTTATTTTTACCTGACTTATTGCATTATGGTCTCCATTTGATGGTACTAAGTCATTATTTACATCAAATGAGACTGTAACATCACTCACATACCAATTGTTTTTTCCCATTGTACCTGTTTTCTTAAGCGTACAAGTAGGTTTTGTATGATCTATTTTTATTGTTAATGGATTTGATGGGGTACTTATATTTCCTTTTGTATCTACTGTTCTAAAGCTTATTACTTCGTTCATCTCAGTTGTTATTTCTCTTGTACATGATCCATTGCTTGCTACTTCAGTACATATATCTTGCCATTTACCATTTTTATTCCACTGATATCTTGCAACTTTTGATTCTGGATCTTTAATTGCACTAGCAGTGAAATTTATTGTTATTTTTTGTACCCATTTTCCTGACAAATATGTACCACTTTCAATTGATGTAGTTCCATTTAAATCAGCTGCTACTATATTTTCATAAGTAACATTTGTTCTTGGTGCATCGTTTTCATATACAATTACATTTGTTGTTTGTTTTTGTTTTTCGTTTGCTGCATCTGTATATTCATACTCAACTTTATATGTTCCAATTTTATCTGGATTAACAACATCAATGTTTTTTGGAAGTATTGTTGGAACGTCATCTATTCCGTCTCCTCTTACTTCTTTTAAAACTTCTCCTTTAGCATTCTTTTTTATTATTGAAATAGGAATTGTAAGAAGCTCTCTTAACTTATCTCTTGATGTTCCTTTATAAATATATAATGTTGGTAAAGTTCTTAATCCATATGAAATTGTACTAGGATCAAGCCATGATGGATCACATAGTTGATCTTTTGTATTATCATAACCATCTTCAGGACACACAAGACAAGTATGATATGTATATTCATCTTTACTTTCCTTGATAATCATTACATAACTCTCATCACTACAACTATTTCCGTTATAGTCATCAATATTATTAACATAATTATTTTTTGTTAAAGTACCTATTGATACTTTCTGGGCTGTTAAAATTGAATCAGGTCTAAATCTTCTGTTATCGTTAAAAAATTCTTTTCCTGATTCTTCTAAAGTCCTTTCTGTACTTACGTAATAATCATCTCTAAATCCCTTTAAATTACCAGTAAAAGTATTAAAGGCAATTATTGCAATGATACCGATAATAATTACTACACCTATCATTTCAATTAAAGTAAAACCTCTTCTATTTTTCATATTCTCACCTACTATTGATTATAGCATTTTTTTAACAAAAAAAAATAATAATTTTATAAATTTTTAAAACTATTATTTTATATCACAATCAAGGAAATATATAATATTATTTTCCATAATCTTACTATCTGAGTCAAATTCGTATACTACTATAACTTCATCGTCTACAAATTCAATGAAAGAGAGATTCTCTATTTTTTTATTTTCAGTATTTTTTATGATGGTAATCTTTAAATATTTCTTATCATTTGCTATATAATCTTTCACGCTATAGTTTTCAATTTTTTTATCTTTATCGCATAAATTGGTTAAATATTCTTTGTAGTATGTATTTAAATCTTTATATTTTGATTTATCATAAATTATATTAAGTATTCTAATGTTAAATAATATTTTATTATCATGTGTACTAAAGCTTACACTACTAGTTCCGTTTGAAATCGATTCTATTTCATAACATTTATCAGTTGAAAACTCATAATCTAAATTGTATACATTATCGTTAGAATCAATTGTTGTTAAAGTGCCTTTTATTTTATCTTTTTCTATTTTACTAACTAAGTATGAGGCTTTATTTTCTTCTATACTTATTGAATTTATAATTTGGTTTAAAGTATTTATACTAAATTTGTGATTTGTAAGTTCATATCTTATTGTTATAACATTATTGTTTAATTCTACATATAAATAGAATTCTTCTTTATATTTTTTGTTTGATGCTTCACTACTTTCTTCAATTGCCTTAAATTTTATATAGTCTACTTTGTAACCATCAATATTAATCGTATTACCTAAACTATAATTTATTTTTGTATACCCTTCTTTTTCGTATTCTTCTTTAACATTTTCTAATAATTTATCTAATGAAAATGGTGGATTAAAATATCCTGCATGAATATTAAGATTGGAACTTTCGAATTCTCTTCCAAAAAAGCTATCGCCTATATATATTACTTCTTCTGGATAACCAAAATTAAGTTTGTTTTTTGTTTTTATATTGTAGTCATTTAGGTAAGAATAATTTAAATTGTTAATTTCGTAATATTGGTATTCGCAAGAAGTTATTTCTTCTCCAAAGTTTTCTATAAAAGATACTTCGTATTTAAAATTTTTATCAATTTTCATTTTATCTTTTGTTAATAAAATAAAAGTTCCTGTTAATATTAATGTAAATCCTATAATTAGTAAGAATTTATATTTTTTATTCATTTTTACTCCTAATAATTCCAACATGTCGAACACGTTTCACAACCGCAAGCTGCTGTTCTACATTTTTTATTGCATGTTTGACAAGTTCTCTTACTACATGTACAACACACTTCATCTCTGTTTCCTGTTGTCCCACAGTTTGAAGAATATCCTGAGTTGCAAGAAGGGTAACCACTAAGATATGGATCTGAACATGTTTTATAACTAGATGTGCTGCAATTACAACTATAAGTTCCACAATCTCTATGTGTGCATTCTCTATATGTTGCACAACCACACTTATCACAATTGTTATAATACTCCTTTTTTACTTTATATGAAGGAGAAGTAAATGACATACTATTTCCTGCATTATCTTCGCATGTGGCGTTTACTGTACTTCCGCTTGATGGGGTTGGTGATGATATTGTTTTAGTTGTTTTTCCTGAAGTTCCACTAGTTGCATCATGACATGTTCCTGTAACAGATATTCCACTACTACTATGGTAACTTCCATCTCCATCTAATGAATGATTAACAGACCAGGAAATTGTTGGATTTGTTCCATCTTTTTTGAACGTAACTGAACAACTTGAATTATTACCTGCATTATCTTTTATGTATCCTGTGTAAGATGTTCCGGTTGTATCTGTTGTGTGGCTAGTAGTTATTCCTCCATTAATACTTCCTATTCCATATTTTGCTACTCCACTTAAGTTATCATCGACTCTTTCAAAAGATACTCCTACATTTGATTTATACCATCCGTTTTTTCCCATTGTTCCTGAAAGAGTAAGACTACAAGTCGGTTTTGTCCCATCCTTTTTGAAAGTATTAGAACAAGTTCCCGTATTTCCAGCGTTATCTATTATATGTCCTTTATATTCTACAGCTTCTGTATCTGTTGTATGGTTAATAGTTTTATTTCCATCAACACTTCCTATTCCATACTTTGCTACTCCACTTAAATTATCTGTATTACTTCCAAATGATACTCCTACGTTTGATGTATACCAACTGTTATCTCCAACTGTACCTGAAAGAGAAATTGTACATACTGGTTTTGTTCCATCTTTTTTAAAGTTTTTGGAACAGTTT
>CABUQZ010000008.1 GCA_902493795.1 uncultured Clostridium sp. | reverse complement strand
TATTATAATTATGATAGAATTAAAGTGAAATTAAAAGGACTGTCTCCTGTAAATTACAGGTTACAATCCTCTAATTAGAAATTACTAATAAACTGTCCAACTTTTGGGGTTCAGTTCAAATTGAATGGGATTTTTTTTATTATTTTATTTCTTGAAAATGGTTTCCCGAATCTAGATACAAAATACCTTTTTTTCCTTCAAGAGTCGGATATATCTCATTATAATAATTTACTGATTTGAATTTAGGTAATGTTGTATATACATAATTTCCATCTACCATATAAAGAAGAAATCTTTTTTCATCATATTCACTTGGATCATATTTAACCTGGGATATTTTAGATTTTATTTCTTCATCTAATTTTGATATTTTAGTTATAAATTCATCATAGACTTTTTCTGGTACAACTGGACTTTTTTCGTTTTGAATTAGTCTTATTGGTGATAGTTTATAAGGAACACTATCTACTTCTTGTTTATCTTCTAAAACATATTTTTTGCTTATTTCATTATAGAATAAAACATCGTTTTCATCTACTTCAATGTTAACAACCCCAAAAAACTGTTTAGAGATACTTACATCTTCTATTAATACATCTTTTTCTAATTTGTTTTCTAAGGAAAACTTTAATGTTCCAAAGTAACTTGGATAATTTTCAAGTCCTGCTGTTTTTATTATATATTCATCACTTAAATTATTGTTATTTATAATGTAAATATTTTGAATTTTAAAATCAAAAGCTACTTTTATAAGAAAGTATATTAAAACTATTGCTAGTATAAATAGCAACACTGGTATGAATTTAATTTTTCTTTTAACCACTTTCTTTTTCACAATACCTACTCCCAATTTACAAATTCTTGTTCACATTTTAGTTCAACATCATATTTTTCTTTAACTTCTTTTTTTAGAAATTCGATTAATTGTTTTATGTCTTCTGCTTTAGCATTATTGTAGTTTATAACGAAGTTTGCATGCTTTTCGCTTACCTTTGCTCCTCCTATTGAATAACCTTTATATCCTAAATCTTCGATTAATTTACCAGCAAACATATTTTCAGGGTTTCTAAATACAGACCCTGCTGATGGGTAGTTTAAAGGTTGACTTTCTATTCTTCTTTTTTTTCTATCTTCCACAATTTCCATAAGTAAATTCTTATCATTTTTCCTTAACTGTATCGTTGCTTCAAGACAGATATAATCTTTGTTTTTTTGAAGAAATGAGCTTCTATAATGAAAATCTAATTCTTTATTAGACATAGTTATTACTTCTAATTTTGGAGTTAATACTTTAATACTTTTTGTAACATATCCCATATCACTTTTATAGGCTCCAGCATTCATAAAAATTGCTCCTCCTACTGTTCCTGGGATACCTGCTGCAAACTCAAGCCCTGCATAGCCTTTTTTTACTGTTTGCATAGCAAGATTAATTAAGTTAACTCCTGATTCAGCTTTTACAGTGTTTCTAAAGTATTTAATTGTATTAAATGAATCTAATTTTATTATTACTCCATCAAATTCTTTATCACTAAATAATGTATTTGATCCATTTCCTAATATTTTATACTTAATATTTTTGTTTTTTAATTCTTTAAGTAGTAATATTAACTTTTCTTTGTTTTTTGGATATACAAATAATTTTGCCATTCCACCAACTTTATATGTTGTATGTTTTGCAAGGCTTTCATTTTCTATATATTTACCAATATTGTTTTCAGTTATGAATTTTATTATTTCTGGCATTACTATCCCCACTTACCAAATCTTCTATTATTTTTGCTATCTTAGTAGCACTATCAGTTACAGCCATTTTCTTGCTGTTTTCTTTCATTTTATCTAGTTTTTCCTTATCGTTAATTAAGGAATCTATATTTTTTAATAAATTATCACTTGTTAAATTTTCTTCTTTTATTACAACTGCACTACCATTTTTTTCAAGTACTTCAGCATTTTTTTCTTGATGGTTATGCGTGACATAAGGCGACGGAATCATTATTGCTGGTAGTCCAACTGCTGTTATTTCGGCTATTGTAGATGCTCCTGCTCTTGTGATAATTAAATCAGTTTTCTTTAAGACATTAAGCATATCACTTAACATGGGAACCATTTTAACATTTTTAGGTATTTTAACGTCTTTATAGGAATCAAAATACTTTGGTCCTGTTACAAATAACACTTCATAGTCTTTGTTTTCAAACTCTGGAATAATTTTTTTCATGCTATCTGTAATAGTTTTAGACCCTAAACTTCCCATTACGAATAACACTAATTTTTTAGACTCAGATAAGTCATATTTTTTCTTATCTACTGGTTTAGCATTATATGCTTCCTCACTTCTTGGATTTCCTGTAAATATGACATTTTTCCCTTTAAAAAACTTTTCACTTTCTTTTAGTGATACCCCAATACAAGTTGCTTTTCTTTTTAATATTTTATTGGATAATCCTGGTATAGAATTTTGTTCATGGATAAACGTTTTAACCTTTAGTGAACTTGCTGCCATAACAACAGGAGCAGTTATGTACCCACCTATTCCCAATACTATATCTGGTTTAAACTCTTTAATGATTTTCTTGATATCTTTAATTCCTTTTTTAAACGACTTTAATACTTGATAGTTTTTTAATAGATGTTTTCTATCAAGCCCTTTCATTTCTATTCCCTTATATGGAATACCTAAAGATGGCACTATATCTTTTTCCATTCTATCGGTAGTACCAATATATAAGACTTCTAGATTTTTATTTCTTTCTTTTAATTTGTTAATTATTGCTAAGGCTGGATAAATATGGCCACCAGTTCCACCTGCGCTTACAATGACTCTCACCTTATCACCTCAATTAATATTATACCATAATAAGATTTTTATTAATTCTTTTTTACAATTAATTAACGTTTAAATGTAAATAAAAACTATATTTTCATATAGTTATACCTTAATTACTGATCTTAATTTTCTAATTACCTTTTTTTCTATTCTAGAAATATAAGATTGACTTATTCCTAAAATGTCTGCTACTTCTTTTTGAGTTTTTTCTTCTTGCCCCATTAGACCATATCTTAATGTCATTATTTCTTTATCTCTTTTATTTAGTTTATTAATCTCTTCGAGCATTAATTTTTTATCATTTTTTTCTTCAATATTTTTAGTTACTATATCAGGATCTGTTCCTATTATATCTTCAAGATGTAGTTCATTTCCTTCAGCATCGTAACTTAGTGACTCTTCAAGTGATACTTCACTATTTAATTTTTTATTTTTTCTTAAATACATTAATATTTCATTATCGATACAACGAGAGGCATAGGTAGCAAGCTTTATGTTTTTATCCATACTATAAGTGTTAATTGCTTTTATAAGTCCAATTGTTCCAATGCTTACTAAGTCTTCTAAATCTACTTTAACATTTTCATACTTTTTAGCAAGAAAGACAACTAGTCTTAAGTTATGTTCTATTAATTTATCTTTGGCCATTATATCACCGTCTTGGGCCATAACTAAGTAAAACTCTTCACTTTCTTTTGATAATGGTTCAGGTAATTTATCAGTTGCTCCTACAAAAAACAAGACATTTTTAAATGCAAATAATTTAGTTATTAATAATAAAATAGATATCATTTTCTTCCTCCTAACATATCTTTGTGTAATATCATGTTAATATTTTCCATATTAAACGGCTTGTCTACTAGTCCAATTAAAACGTTTTTATAGACTTTATCATCTATTAATATACTTTCTACTTTTATACATTTTAATAATGATTTTTGGTTTGCTGTTTCTATTGGTACTAATAATCCTTCTTCATAATCAAATTTAATTTTTTTATCATATATTAGGCATATTGGTCTTTTCTTATATTGGTCATATAATTTATTACCTGTATCAAGATAGGCGTTATAGTTATATTTTTTATTATTTAAACACAAAGTAACATCGTATCTATCTTTATAGAATATGTCTAACTTTTTAATCATTTTTTTGGCTATTATCAGTATTAAGGGAGTAACAAGTGCTAATAATATAAAATTATATTTTAGACTTAGTTTATCAAGTTTAAAAATATAAAGACTACCTGCTAAAATAATGCTTGATAAATAGAAGTACATAGCGTTTTCTAGTATGCTTTTTATTCCCTTACAACCATTTACAATAAGTTCCATAACTACTGCTATAACTATTTTTAAAATAAATAATATAAAGGTATTTTTTATTGCTATTAAAAAAGTTGATAAACCACCAAATAAAGATGCTAATAAGATTCTTTTATAGGAAATAGGATATTTTAAAATTAGGTTTGTTGCTAAAAGAAGTAAATAATCAATCCAACAGTTAAGGATAAACAGTAAATCAATATATATTAACATATCACCACCACTATTAATTTACTAAATTAAAAGGAAGAATTTTGTCTTATTTTATTCTTCCAGTAATTTTTTTAAAGGGACAATTTTTTTACCCTTTTGTTCTATATAATTTATAGTTGGAGATAATTCTCTTAAGACACTTTTTTTGTTTTCTATAAGTATAATTGACCCATTTTGAAGACTATTTTTTACTGAGTTATATAAGTAATTATCAGAGACTATCGATGGAACGATAGAATATAGTTTTGATGTCTTACAATTATCTAGAGTTTCATTTTCTTTTGTAGTATTAAGGCAATAGGAAAATTTGTCATTTGCGACCAATTTTAACATAGAGCTATATTTATTTACTTCATAAACACTATAATTATCTGAGTAAAGTTCGACATCATTTCCAAAGAATTCGATTAATTTAATTAAGTCGATACTTTTATTAAATACACTTTTGTCTACAAAAAATGTAGCTTTTATATTTTTTTTATTTAGTATACCTAATAATTCTTCTACATAAGATGTATCATTTATCTTTATTATTATACTTACATTATTTCTTGATTTGTTACCTGATATTATGTACTTGTCATAGTTTTCTTGTAACGTGTTTTCTGGATATGTTTCTTGATAAACCAATAGATTTTTATCAAATTTACCAATTTTTTTCATTTTTGAATAACTTTTCTCAACATCTATTTCTTCACCATTTAATCCTGGTATTATTTCATCGACAAACTCTGTTGCTTCTTGTTTGGTGTCCTTTATTATTTCTTTATATTTTATTATTTCTTTCATTATTGGATCATTTTCTTTAGATATACTGATAACTTTAGATGTATAGTAAAAACTTATGAAAACTAATGTAATGGTAATTAAGATATTATGATTTTTTCTTATCATTTTATCACCTTTATACAAAATATGCATTTTGGTATTTATTTACAACAAAAAAGACAAATACTTTTGTACTTGTCTTTTACTTTATATTTTATTATTTATATGATTAACCTAATTTTGGTCCAGATTGTTCAATACCTAAATCATCAGCTTCAACATTTAATGCTAATGCAGCTCTCTTTAATGCATTAAGTTCATCTTTTATTGATGCAGTATTAGGGTTATAAACTTCTTCTCCAGCTTCTTCATCAATTCTTCCTTCATCAGTTTGATCTATTCCTGTTGCAGGTCCTTGATGAGTAGGATCTTCTTGTGTCTGTTGATCTTGATTTTGTTGATCTGGATTTTGTTGCTCTTCTGGATTTTGTGTGTTTTCTTGTTCTCCTTCTTGGTCAATCATCATACTTTGATTAATTAATTCTTGTTGTCTTCTTAATTCTTCAGCTTGTTGTTGTGCTTCTCTTTCTGCAGCTTCTCTTGCAGCTCTTTCTGCTTCTTCGTTTTGGCGTCTTATTTCTTCTTCTTGTCTTAATCTTTCTTCTTCACCTTTACGTTGTTCTTCTAGAGCTTCTTGCATATTTTGTTGATAGTTAGGATCTAGAGTAATTCCACTTTCTGCAGCAACTTGTTCAAGTTGTTGTTGAGTAAGTCCTTCTTCAACACCTTCTCTTAAATCTTCTTTAGCTTCTTCTATTTTTTGAGCTTGTTCTTGATTCTGTTGCTCTTGTTGTTGCTCAATTTGTTGTATTTGTTGTTGTGCTTGTTCTTGTTCTTCAGCAGTCAAATCATCTTCATCTATTTTTTCATGTGTTTCAACTGTTGTTTGGCTAACTATACGTCTATCTGAATTATCATTTGAGTTACTATTTGAGTTACCATTTGAATGTCCACCAGTATATTTTTCTTTTTCAACTTTTGTATAAGTGATTCCATTTACTACTGTAAAATTATTAGATAAGCTTACTTGGTTTCTTCTATTGTTAATCAAATCAGCATAATTATTCTTATCTCTATATTGAATTCCTAGTAGTCTATCTACTCCTTCAACTGTCTTATCAAATGGAACATAAGCAATACTATCATTTCTTATAGCTGAACGATATGCTTCTACTTCGTCTTGAAGCATTGGATTAATAGTTAATATATCATCTAATAATGCATCAGATTTTGATCCTGCACTTATTCTGTCAGCATGTGTCTTTAATCCATTTTGATATAGTGCATTTGCTAAATCTAATCTTGCAACGTCCTCAGAAGAGTTTGCTAATTGTTGCATTGTTTGAAGACTTGCTAATATTGCACTTTGTTCACTTAAACAACGAGCAGCAGTTTTATCTAAGTCTCCATATCCATGATTCATTACATCATACAAATTTGTAAATTCGTATTCTTCTTTGTCACTTGTTTCAAATGTAAATCTTCCATCTACTTCTTTTAGATTGATTCCAGCTTTTGCATATCCATGATCCTCATGTAAGTATAATGGTTCTCCATTTGCTAAATTTGCTTGTATTGCAGTAAATGATGATACTAGAGCAGCTCCAACAGTTTTAGCTCCATGAGTTAAATTTAACGATTCATCATTTAACACATATGTTTCAAATACATAAGCGATAAAATCATCTGTTATATTACTATTTAAAGTATTGTTCTTTCTATTTCTATTTACTTCTAATAATCTATTTTGAATTTCATTTAATACTTTTGTTGATTCTTCATTATTATTAGTTAAATATTTGAATGGTAATCCTTCTGTAGCATTCATTCCATATGTTGTTACAGTATAAGTATAGTTTTTAAATCCATTCATTAATTGTTCATATGTAACAGGTTGTCCACCAAATAATACTAACATTTCTCTTGGAGAATATCCATTTACAACAGCTTTAGAACATAGGAAGTCTCTAGTAAATGATGTTAAATAGTTGTTTCCATCTTCATCTAATCTAAAGTTTCCATCTTTTGTAGTTAATACATTTGCTTCATAACCATATGCTAAAGCACTGATTACTTCTTTTAATTGTGCTTCATTTTTATAGTTAGATAAGAATTCCATTACTTCTTTTTGTTGTAAGAATATTCTTGTATTAGTTGGAACGTTATACTCATTAAAATAATTTAATAATATTGGTGTTACAAATGTATTGTTAATAATATTTTCTTGTTCAGGTTCTGGTGTTTCAATAACAACAGGAGGTATTATTTCTTCCTTATTTTCTTTATTTTTGTTAATTAAAGCACTGATTCCTGTAAAGGCTCCTATTCCTGAAACAATTCCTAGTGCGAAAGCTCCAATTCTCTTTAACCATTCTTTAAGTTTACTTGTTTTTCTAACTTGAATTGTATGATCTTTTCCGTCTTCATCTTTGTACTCAACATCAGTTGTTTCATCAGTAACAGGATTAACACCTTTTGCTTCTTTTGGTTCTGCATCTTTTACAATTTTTATTTTTGGATTTTCTTCAACTTTAGTTGTCTCTGGTTCACTCTTTGTTGTTTCTATAGGCTTTTCTTCAACTGGAACTATTACTGGTTCTACTTTAGGTTCTTCTTTTGTTTCTTGTACATTATTATTTTGTTCATCTAAAGTTTCACTTTCAACTTGTTCTTCAGTTCTAGGTTCCTCAACAACTGGAGTTACATTTTCAATAGGCTTTTCTTCAACTTGAGCTTCCTCAACTTGAGTTTCTTCAACTTGAGTTTCTTCAACTTGAGGTTCTACTTCAACAGTATTTTCTTCAGTTTGCTCATCTTGTGGTATTACATTAGTTTGATCTTCTCTATTTACTTGTTCTTCTATTTCATCAATTTTCTCTTCTTCAATAGTTCTAGCGTTTTTGATTGTTTCAGCAAATTCTTTTCTATATCTTGCTTGAAGATTATCATATTCTCTTTGTCTATCTTTGATATCACGTTCTGCTAAAATGGCAGTTGGAGATGTTTTATCTTCTATAGAATTATATCTATCCATTGCAGCAAGAACATTTTCTCTTGCTTGTTCTAGTCCTGCAACTTTTTCGTTTAAATTTTTTAATTCTTCAATTCTTGCTAATCCTACTGGAGGAAGTTGTTTTTTAGATCTTAAAATGTTTAATCTTAAATATTCAGCATATTCTCTATCTTCAACAGATAAATCAAGTCTATTTCTTTTTAGAACAGCCTTTTTAGGTTCTTCTATTTTTTCCTCTTCTTCTTTTTTAGATAGAGATTTAATTACATTAGCAAGTTCTTCTCTATATTGTTCATGTAATGTTTGATATGCAGACATTTTTTCTCTTAAGTCATTTAATGCGTCTTGTGCTTCTTTAGAATCTTTATTTTCAAACTTATCATATGATTGTTCAGCTGCTATTACATTTTCTCTTGCTTGTTCTAATCCAGCAACTTTTTCATTTGATTTTAATTCTTCAATTCTTGCTAATCCTTGTGGAGGTAATTGACCATTTGCTCTTATCATTTCTAGTCTAAAGTATTCTGCTAGTTCTCTATATTCTGTTGGAAGTGGAATGCTATTAACTTCTCTTTCCTCAAATGAAGTGTTCTCACTAGTTATTTTTTCTTCAACTGGTTCTTCTTCATTCTTTTCTTTTAATTCATTTAATTCTTCATTAATAGCATTTTCCATTTGTTCTTCTTCAGTTAGTTCTTCTTCTTGAGTATGGGCAAGTTGTTCTCTTACTATTTCTGCTTTTAATTCTGCCATTGCTTTTTTGTTAGCAGATGAGATAACTTCTATTAAACCATTTTCTAAAGCTGGCTTAATTCCATCGTTACCTAATATATCTAATCCATTTTTTTCAGCAAATTCAACAACAGACATTAAATTTTGTACTCCTTCATAATTAATTATTTCTGGAGCTTTATTGTCATCAAAAATTACAATTGTTCTAATTTCATAAGCATTATTTTCTTCGTTTTTTTCACTAACTATACTTATTTTTTTCATATTCGAATCCCCTCTTTCTAATTAGCAATTCTAGTATTTCCAGTATAACTATATCCGTTATTTAATAGATTTATATCATTGTAGACACTCCATCTATAATCAGTATATGCTTTCTTTACTAGCGAACGAGTTCTTTGTCTATATCTATATACATCTTTATATACTGGTGTTTTAATCTTTTCGTATCCAACAAATATTGGTACTGTATCAAAGATTTCAACTGTCTTTGTTCCTGTTTCAGCACATGATACTGTAATTCCTGATGTAGTAACAGTATTAGTTGATGTTGCATATGATACTGTTCTTGTATATTTGTTCCAAATCTTCTTTGGAGTTAATTCACATCCTGTACATTTCCAGTCAAATCCTACAAACTCATATTTAACTGCTAATGTATCTGTAGGCCATCCAGTTGTTGTTACCATACCAACATACTTCCAATCTGTTCCTTGTTTGATTGCATATGTTGTTGTAGTTTGTTTTGTATCTCTATAGTAGTCATAACCCTTACAATATGTTTGAGTTGCTGTTCCTACTCTTACTTGTTTATATTTATAGAATGCTTTTCCAGTTGATTCTTTATAATAATCTACTTCTTGAGTCTTTCCTAAATTTTCAATTTCAATTAATGTATATTTTCCAAATGCTGGTGGATTGTTAGGATTGTATGTTGAAGTTGTCCAATTTGACCATGCACTATATTGATTTTCATAGTACTTTTTGTATTGATATTCAAGATTATCTCTTTTTTCAACCTTTATACTACATGTTGCTGTATTTCCAGCATTATCCATTACATATCCATAAACTGTATGTGATCCTGATGATGTGATTGTATATGATGTATTACCTGCATATGTTGTAGATTTTCCTACTCCATACTTTGATATACCGCTTGTTGAATCAGTTCTTGTATTAAATCCTACTACTACATTTGATGTGTAATATCCATTTGAGTTATATGTTCCGCTAATTACTTTCAATGAACATGATGGTTTTGTAGTATCTTTTCTAACAACTATACTACATGTTGATGTATATCCGTTTGAGTCTTTTACATATCCATAAACAGTTGTAGTTCCATCTCTTGAAACAGTATATGAATTATTTCCTACATATGTTTCAGATGTTCCTAAACCGAATGATTTTATTGTTGCTCCGTTTGTTGATTTTTTAGAAGCAAATCCAATTACTACATTTCCATTATACCATCCATTTGTTGCTGTTCCACTTGTTACTTTTAATGAACATGATGGTGAAGATGTAACTGGTGTTGTTGGTTTATCACGTTTAATTGTTATATTACATTTTCCTAAATGTCCTGCTTTATCTTTAACGTATCCATAGATTGTATGAGTTCCGTTTTTTGTAATTGTCAATTGTGTTGCTTTGTTATAAGTTGCAACTGTTGAAGTTGATATTCCATATGTTGCAATACCACTTGGTGTATCTGTTTTTGATGAGAAACCAATTACAACGTCACTTACGTAACTTCCATTTGTTCCTTTAGTTCCTTGTAAAACTGTTAGGTTACATACTGGATTAGAAGTATCTCTTTTAACTGCTATACTACATACTGAAGTTTTTCCATTTGAAGCTTTAACATATCCATAAACAGTTGTAGTTCCATCTTTATTTACTTTATATGATGTTGCTTTGTTATAATTTGCTGCTTGAGTTGTTCCTAATCCATAATTTGTTATTGTTGCACCGTTTACTGTTTTTGATTTAAATCCTACAACAACATCTCCAAGGTACCATCCATTAGATCCAACATTTCCACTTGATACATAAAGTTCACATTTTGGAACTCCTGTTGTAGTTGTTGGTTGTGGATTAGATGGATTAGATGGTTTTGATGGATTTGTTGGATTTGTTGGTTTAGTTGGATCCTGCTTTTCACATACTGCTGTTGTACAATAGCTATAGCATCCCAATGTAACTAAAATATAATCCTCTTCATCATTACATTTTAAATTAACTTTTAATTCATATGAGTCTTTTCTCTTTGTTAATAATACATATGACTCTTCTGTACTACATGAATTACCATTCTTATCTGTAAATGGAAGCAATAATTTTAAATCTAACATTTCTTGTAATGTTAACTTAACGCTATCTCCTTCATTTTTTGGTAATTTATCTGTTGTAAAATAAAATATTGCTGCATTTTTCATTTCTTGTACATTTGCATTGAAAATTCTATTTGTTAGTCCATCAATTCCCTCACAAGTACCATTTCCATTGTTTGTACAATTATTATTGTTATTTGAATTTTTTGGCATTGGTATTAACCACATTAATAATAAAATAAAGATTATTATTAAAATCAAACTAATTATAAAAGTTTTTAATGGTATACCAGTTCTTTGTTCGTTATCTGTATACATACTTATAATCTCCCCCTTAACTTTTGCGTTGTATTATAACATAAATTATTATTTTTGTCAACATTATTACAAAATCTTACTAACGTGCAGCCACCATTAAAGCAGTCAATATTGTATTCTGATATTCTTTTGTCTTTTCTTAACATAAATGCCACTTCTTTTCTTAATATACCTTTCCCAATTCCATGAATTATTGCTATTTCTTCATTTCCTTGTTTGTAGTTATCATCTAAAAATGCCTTTATTTTTATTCTTGCTCCTATCTTATCTTCTCCATGAAGATCTAACTGAGGCATACTATTTCGAAACAATATCATTGTATTTTGCTTCTACATCTTTAAGGTCTGGAATAGACATTCTACTTCCGATTTTCAAAACTGATAATGCACCAGTGATATTTGAAATCATCATAATTTTTTCCATATCAAATCCATTTGCAAGTGAATATACAAATGCACCATGGAATATGTCTCCAGCTCCTGTTGAATCTACTGCTTTAACTTTAATACTTGGTATTATTTTGTACAATCCATCAACACATGTAAAGCATCCTAAAGATTCTAATGTTATTATTATGTTTGTTTGAAATTCTTTTTTTAGTGCTTGATATGCTTCAACAATCGTATCAAAATCATCATAATCAATTTTTATTTTTGATACTTCTTCAGCGAAGTCATGAGAGCAAACAACATATTTTACTTTGTGAGCAAGTTCTATTGTTGCTTCTTTAACGCTTCCTGCATCAAGTACTGTTATAGCATCCTTATTTTTTTCAATTAAATTAAGAGAAAACTCTTTCTCGTAACCATCGAATAAAATGAAGTCAAACTTTTCATCAATTTCAACTGGATCCATTTTAATTTTTTTATCTCTACTTGTTAATATTGTTCTAGTTCCAGAAGTAGTGTTTGCAATAATATAACTTGACGTTGTATTGAATTTGTCACTTATTTGCAAATACTTTGTATTTACTCCAACTTCATCATATTCTTTTTTGATTTTAGCACCATAAAAATCATTTCCAATGATACCAGCAAAATATGTTTCCATTCCCCATTTTGATAATAGATAGGCACAATTTGATGCGCTACCACCACCACATTCAACCTTTTGTTCTAATCTTACCTTTTTATTCTCAATTGGATAATGATCTAATGGTAAAGTTATGTCATACGCTGACTGTCCTACACACATTATTTTCATATATACCACCTACATAATAATTATAACAAAATTGATTTTATATTAAAAGTATTTTATATTCTTTTTTTAAAATCATTTTTAATTAATATTAAATATATTATTTTTTATTTGAAAAAAGAAACTCTTTTTTCTATTTATTTACCATATTACTTTCATAGAAAAGTGGCAAAATTATATATCCTTTGTTTTGAAGATACTCTATTGCTTCTGGAAGAATTTGTAGAGTTATATCATTGTAATCATGAAACAAAACTACTTCAATATTTGAATCGATTGAACTTGTAAAGTTGTTCCATGCTTCATCTTTTCCACTTAACTCGGCTCCATCGCCATCTTGGGCAGTCCAATCTACCCAACCATAGCCGTTTTTTCTTAAAAGTTCTATAATGGCATTTTTCTTGCTTCCTGCTGTACTAGATCCACCAGGAAATCTAGCTATTCTAGTTACCACACCAGATTCACTTTTTACTAATTCTTCTTGTTTTTTTATCTGTGCTATAAAGCTTTCTGGGCTACTATATAGTCCATTCCAGATTAGATGTGAATAAGTATGGTTTGCAATCGTATTACCTCTTTTTACTATCTCTTTATAAAGTTTTCTACAATCTTCTTTTCTATTATCAAGGCATTTTTCTTTTCCTAACCCAATTGTAAAAAACGTAGCGTTTACATTATACTTGTCCAAGACATCTAAAAACTGATATGTTTTGTAATAGGGACCATCATCAAATGTAAGATAAGCAATCTTCTTATTTGATTTACCGCTTATTATTTCATCCTCTAGTTTTTTAATATTTTCAAAATAATCTTCTTTTAGTTTTGTAATATTATTATCAATGTTATTTAAATCACTGATTTCTTTTTCTAATCTTTTTTTCTTTTCTATATAATTATCATTTGATATTTCTTTATATTCTTTTTTAAGTTTTATTGACTTTTCTTCAAGTTTTTTTGTGTTAAATAAGAAATATCCGCTTATTGAAAAAGAAACTATTAAAATAAAGGCCCAAATTATAACAAAGATTCTATGTTTCCAACTTTTTCTTTCCATTTTTCATACACCTTTATTTCTTCTTTTTTATTTTCTTGTAGTTCTAGTTTTTGTGCTTCCATTTTTTTAATTTCTTCTTCATTATCATTTTTTTCTTTATTTGCTTTTTCTATTTCTTTTGTTCTATCTTTTACTTCTTTATCCATTTCTTGATATTTAAAAAAACTTATTCCAGATATTCCAATAGATATACATAATAAAGATACTAAAATAACTTTTTTTACCATTTTATCACCCATAATTATTTTAGTATTTTATTATTGCATAGTCAAACTTTATATTTGTATTTTTTTAAAATAAAAAACAAGTCGATATTGTGACCGGCTTGTTTAAATTTATTATATAAATAGTTATTTAATATCTACAGTAGTTTTCCAAGCAGTTTTATATTGGTCATATTGAACTGTTTCTACTTTAGCAGTTAACTTATAAGTTGCATTTGAGTAACCAGTTGAAGTTGTTGTACAAGTTTTTGTATGAGCATCTTTATCTTCAACACAATTATTTGTTGAAGTTATTACTACTGCTGGATTAAATTGTACAGAATTAATTAAAGATGTTGAACTATCATTTGGTGCTAGTTTTTTAGTGTAATAGTAATAGTCTATTCCATCTTCAGTTGATTTAACCCATGTTGCAGGTGTTCCTTCTTCATCTCCACCTAGATTTAAGTTAATTAATGCAGCTCTATTATGATTTGAATCTTCTAAACCTAAAGCTGTTGCTTCAGTGTTATTAGAAGTCCAACTTTCTGTAAATGATACTCTTACTGCAGCGTCAACATCACCTTTGTTTGTTGCAACTATTGTTTTATTTGTTGTTGTTCCAGGTGTCCAGTCACTTGGGCTTTCAAATGTTTCTACTACTTCCATCTTA
Organism: uncultured Clostridium sp.; assembly: GCA_902493795.1. GTDB lineage: Bacteria > Bacillota_I > Bacilli_A > RF39 > UBA660 > RUG13868. The sequence continues at coordinate 58,639 of CABUQZ010000008.1, read as the reverse complement.
TATGGTTTTGTTTTAAATACATTTTCAAATGTATCAGTACTTGTAAAGTAAGCAAACGTTGCTCCTACTATACCTAAAAATGCAACTGATAATAATGCAACTAGTGGTTTGTTGTTTTTCTTTTTCATCTTTTTCACTTCCTTCACCTCAAATATTTATATCAAGAGTTTTCATAATTTCATGGATCCTCTGATATCATACTTCTCACTATGATAATTATTTATTCTCTACTCTCTCTATCATCCTATTTCATAATATCACAAAAATAGTTTTTAATCAATTCATAATTTTTAATATCTTTTTCAATTATCATATCAAGCATATCATGTAGCTCTTTTTTTCTTGTTTGTTTATCATAATTTATTACTGCTAATTCAGAATAAAGATTATAAACTTTATTATCTCCATCAATTTTAACCAGTTTCATATCTGACTCAACTGTTACATATCCTATCCCCAAAGAAATTAGCTTATCAAATACTTTTGATCCAGTACTTGTTCCAAATGCAATTGATTCATTGTTCCACTTATACTGAAATAAATACCACAAAATTTTTGCATCACTTTGATAAGTTTTATAAAAACTTCCTTCTTTTACCATTACTATTCTATTTGGGTTTTCTTTTTTAAAATTTTCGTATTTTTCAATGGCTTTTATTTTAAACTTTCTTTCACAAGCCTTAATTTTTCTTAAATAACCATAATAACTTGCATAAGTTTTATAAAATCCTATCAAATCATGATGGTACAAATATTTAAGTTTATTATTTATTTTTCTTATAGTTTTCTTTCTATATAGAATTTTAAATTTTCCATTAATAATTTTATATTTATATCCTAAAAAAGTAATTCCTGTATTTAAACTTGTAATTGAACTTTTTGGATTAACTGAAAGTTTTAGTTTATCTAGTTCAATTGAAATAAGATGAAATACATCTTTAAGTCTATTACGATTTGTATCTAAAATAACAAAATCATCCATATACCTAACATAATACTTGCATTTCAATTTTTCTTTAATGTAATGATCTAAATCATTTAAATAGTATATTGCAAAAAATTGTGAAGTCATTGCTCCAATACTTAATCCAATATCTTTATTATAGTTAGGTATACTGGTGCCATGTAAAGAATTAAGCTTGTCTATTGTTATATTTATATAAGGCTTATTTGTCTCATCTATAATTTTTTTAATAATATTTAGAACATTATCATCTTTTAAGTCTTTTTCTAATTTACTTAAAAGAATATCATGAGGAATATTATAAAAATATTTGCTAATGTCAATTTTTAAAACAAATATTTCTTGGTTTTTATTTTTTATACGAATCTTATTTATATAATCTTGTAATAATTTTTCAGCATATTTACTTCCTTTTCCTTTTCTTGTCGCAACATTACTGTCAATTAGTTTTTTCTCTAGATGAGGGAGTAAATAAAATTTTGCAACAAAATGGTTAACTATTTTATCCCCTACAGTTTGACTCATTACAAGTCTTGGTTTTGGCTCATAAATTAGAAACAATCTAAAGGGAAAAGGTTTATATAGGTCATTAAGAAGAATTTGATATAAATTATAATTCATCGTATTTTTATTTAAATGATAATTAAATATTGCTTTTTTGTTTTTGCATGTTTTCCTTACTATATTCCAGGTTTTTTCTACGTTTTCATACGTGATGTGTTTGTAATAAATATCCATATTATGTTTTTACATTACAGTTGGTTCAGGATTTTGCCTCCAAGCATATATCATGTTTTTAATTTTTGTTAAACTTTTTATTGCGCTTACTATATGCTTACTACTATTTGGGCAAAATTCTTTTATTTCTGTTGTTATTATATCAATCATACATACTGTAACATATAAGTCAGTAAGATATTTTATTCTAATATTTCCTTTTGTATATTGGGCAGAAACTAGATATTTTTTTAAATTATATATTTCATCTAGCAAATGAATTCTTAAATCTCTATGTACACTTGATATGTCTGGAAGAACATATTTCCGTACATAATTACTATAGTTAATCACTTCTAAGTATAATTTAAATTCCTTGCTTTCATGCATATTAGAATATACCTCCTGTAATAGTAAGTTGCTACAAAAGATATAGATATATCTCTTGTAGCTTACACTATTAATCTATTTAGAACTTAATTGTTCATAGAATTGTGTCTGTTTCACAACTTGAAAAGCTAAATTTTACCATAACTCAATCAAATTATAAATTTAGCCAAAATATATGTTGGAAATTGCAGGGCGCACGCCACCAGTGTTGTTGACGTTGTTGTTGTTCAAATTGCCATCAGTGTTAACGTTACGAACGTTAGCATTGTTGTTGTTGAAGTTGTTAGGCGAAGCAAGCCAAAGGGCACTTAAAACACAAGAAAAAATATGACACAATCCTAGATTAAACATAAAGTTTAATCCATAAAATATGTTTATCATCGCACGAAAGGGTTTTCGTGCGATAATTCAAGTGAGCTGTGTTGGCACTTCAGCTCTATCTTTCTAAATCTATGACATATGGATTTTCCATACTTCCATCCCCTCTACTATACTCAGTGCCAGAGACTAGTGAAACTGCAGGGCGCACGCCACCAGCGACGTGGACGTCGATGTTGTACAAACTGCCACCAGTGTAAATGCTACGAACGCCAGCATAGCGGCTGTTGCTGAAGTAGTAAGGCGAAGCAAGCCAATACCATTGCCCTGTTTTTCGTATATTATTATTGTTAAGTAAATTCATTTCTGGGCTACTCATTAATCCTACTTTGTATTTTAGTTTCGCTTTTTCATTACTTACACTAAATCTATCTGTTTCATTTGCACAACTTAAATCACTAGTTACATTATATTCTTTAAATTGTAAATAACTTGATGTGCTTCCTCCATTTGGATTCCATCCATTTAACTGAGATATACTTCTGTCATTACAGAATATAGTGTCCTCTAAATAATCTGAATAATCCATCATATTCATCTCATACCAGGCATCTATTGCGCTCTTTATTGTCGAATTATATTTATTTGTTTCTAACATTTCTTTAAGTGCTTCTTCTACTCTTGTTACTCCATTTTCTAATAATATATAATACATAGTTCCTGAACTATAATAGTATACATATGCCACTTTAGAACATGTTTTTAGTCCTTTTTCTACACACATATAATGATGACTTGACAAATTATTATAGTTTTCTATCTCTACCGGATCCACTAATGTATAATTCGTTCCATCCCATGTTACACTTGAACCCCAATAATGGTTATAAGCATAATTATATCCTGAAGTACTATAAGAAGTTATCAATCTTAATGTTGATTCTGTACATACATCACTAGTTGTATTACATGTATATTTATAATCCGTATAATTATCTTTATTTTTTATTAATTCATCTTTGTTTACTAAAAGTGTTTCTTTTAAGTTCATTCCATCTCTTTGTTTTGCAATCAAGATTTTTTCTCCAGCATTTACATATGTATAATTTGTACTTGTTGTTGCTGATATAAATTTTGGATTTGAGCATGTTGTGCTACTATCCCCACATGTGTATTTGTTTTTATAGTTTCCATAATCTGTATACCATTCTTTTAATGTAACTGAAGTTGTATTATTTAATGTATATGTTCCACCTTCGTTTTCTGTAATCGAATCTCCAATTACTATTGGTTCATATGCTGATAATAAATTTCCACTACTCAAATATTTATAATACATTGTTGTATTATTTACTCCAGCTATATAATATACACTTGAATTTGTATAGCTTTCTGTTGAATTTCTAAATGTATACTTACCAACTAAATTTGGATAATCAGTTGTACTGCTAACTTGATATGGATTTACCAAATTATATCTATTTGCTGTAGGGCTTCCATAAGATACATCATCTGAATACCAATATGATGTATTAAGTGAATAACTAGATAACATTGTTACTGTACCACCAAAACTTTGACTTGTAGTCTCTATTGTTGAATTGTAGTTATAAGGAGTTCCATACATATATCCTACATATGCTGGTGACGAAGAATTTGCATTAAATTGCATCGTTCCAAATTGTGAATAATTAGAATTACCATTTAACTTTAAAACATAGCCACTAGAAGTATTGTAATATGATTCAACATAGTATAATGTCTGACATGTTCCATCTTCTGTTGTACTTTTACATGTATACTTTCCAACTAAACCAGGTCCTGTTGTTGCATTCCATGTTTCTTGTATTTTTTCTCCTGCTAAAGAAAATTTCTTTGCTGCTTTGTCATAAACATAACTTGTTCCATAGTAGTAATTTCCTGATAAACTTGTTGATGTTCTACTACTATAACCTACATGTGTTTCTCTATTCGTTCCACATTTACCTTCGCTATCAGGTTCTCCGTTATAGATCATCTTTACTCCACCTGTATCTGTTGTTCTTATCATCTGCCAACAGTGTCCTGCAAAGATTACATTGTTTTTATCTAAAATAGCTGTTCCATTTGTACTGTTATTGGCATACCAATAATATATCTTTTTATCTCCACTTCCAGACATCGAATCTTGGTGTGCTCCAGTATACTCTTTAGCATATGTTCCTTCTTCTGCTTCCTTTTGTAATACTTTATAAAGTGTTAATTTCTCATGTACTGTTCCTTCCATTGTTTTATTAATGGATTGTCTTGCCCATATTGCTCTTATTGTTACATCATGTCCTGGCATTATAAAGACATCATCATTTACTTTCTTTATATCTTTTGAGTCATCACGATCTATTTCCCATCCTTTAAATAAATATCCATTACATGATAACTTTGTTTGTTTTTTTGTTACATTTTCATATACAAAATGTTTTTCTGTTGGAATAGATTCTAGGCTACACCCATCTGGTGTGTTTGTATCATATATTACTTCATAGTTGTTCTTTAGGATTGGTGTGTTACTGCTATCAACTGTTTTTAGAGTTTCTTCTGGAAGTTTTGTTTCAATTTTCTCTTTCTTATTAGTTGGATAGTATCCTTCACTTCCCTTATATTCCTCTTTCATTGTAAGGCTAATTGTCATTTTGGCATTTCCACCTGTCATAAAGGAGTTATCTCCTAAATTCCAAGTTATCTTTTGTACTCCATCTTCAAGACTTAGGGTAACTGTACCCATTGACACTTTAATATCATCAACTGAATTAATAGTAAAATAATCATTATCTATATAATCTGTTACAATGAAGTTTTCATAAACCACTGGAGAAACAGATGCATCAAACAACACATTATTTAAAGTAGATTGATCTGCTACCCAGGCTGAATCAGTAATTTGTCTAATGTCATCGATTATTTCTTGTCCCATTTCATACTGAATTCCATTTATAAGCATATATGGATATTTATCTTTTAATACCTCAAATGTCCCAAGTTGATTTGGAGTATCTTCATTAGGGTATCCATCTGTTGAAAATAAAGTTACTACATCTCTATTTGTCTCTTTAACATAGCCTTCCATTACTACATCGACATTCAAAAGTGCTGCATTATAGTTTGTACATCCTCTATCTGTTAAAGCATCTATTTTAGCAATTAAGTCATTTTTATCGTTTGAAAACATAGATACGACTTCTGAACTATCATCAAAAGTAATTATTGCCACCCTATTATGTGAATCACTTAAAAGATATGATATTAGCTCTTTTGAATCACTTTTGGCTTTTTCAAGTTTTTCTCCTGACATAGACCCTGATATATCTAAGACAAGTACAATATCCTTATAATTGTCACCTGTTTTCATAACAGAGTTTACATCGAATGTTACTTGTGCTTTACCAAGTCCAGTCCACTTAGCACTTTTGTCGATGTGCCAAGATCCTGGTGAGTTATAGTCATTTGACTCTATTTCAACGCTTCTTACTTCTGTTGTATAAATTCCTAACTCTTTTAATATTCTTTCTGCGATGTATGTTACTACATTGGTTTTAGTTATGAATGATATAACTCCCAAAGATAAAACAAACAGTAAAACAGATGTTAAAGCTATTCTTCTTTTTTTGTTTCTAAATAACGCAAAATGAAGTCGTTTCTTTGGCGACTTTTCTTTTTCTTTATTTATTTTGTTTTTATATGCTAGTATCTCTGTCTGTCTGTCTGTCTGTCTGTCTGTCTGTCTGTCTGTCTGTCTGTCTGTCTGTCTGTCTGTCTGTCTGTCTGTCTGTCTGTCTGTCTAAGGATAGAATTATTTCCCTTTCTTGTCAACATATTACCACCATCTTCCATATTTTTTACAAACTATAGTGTAAACCTATGATATGAAAATTATCTATTCTATCACATCGTTGAACACTTTCTATTTTAACTATAACAATGGTAACATTTTTCGACGTACTTTTCAAGTATAATACAAACTGTTTATACAAATCACTCTAACTATTTTTAATCTTTTGTTTTTTTATATTTTCTTTATCAATGTTTCCATTCTACTATGGTATTCATTTTTTGTATAAAATCTTTTTCCAATATTATTGTAAGAAAATACATCTATTACTATATAATCACATCCGACGCTTTTAAAATAATCTTCCATTTTATTTATTAATTGTTGTCCAATTCCTTTACTTCTAATGCTATTTGACACAACTAATTCAGTTATTTCTCCAGTTTTTGGGCATTTATAATCGAGATAATCATATTCATCATACTTTCTAACAATTCCCATAATAAGTCCAATTGCTTTATCCTCTTCAATTGCTAGATAACATTTTCCACTATTATGTTTTATATTATTTAAATCTAATATTGCCATTTTATCTCTATATTCAGGATGTAATCTATCAAGATGATCTTCATCAATTGAGATAATGTATTCTTCAAGCTCTACTAGTAAATCTTTAATATCTTCTAAGTATTTTTCATTATATTCAATTATTTCCATTTATAATTATTCCTTCTTAATTAATCTTTTTATCATTAACCAACAAATACTTTTATAATACCTTTTTCTTCACTTATACTTTGTAGTAAATTTGTAATACCATCATTAGAATTCCAAGAAAGGTTATACGAAATCGAAGTATCATTATCAAATTTTAGTTCAATAGATAATATACTTTTATTTAATGCTTCTAAAACAGATTTTTCTATCTTGTCTTTATATAGTCTTAAATTTAAATATTTACATGTTAGAAATTCAAGAAATTCTCCTTTAGCAGTATGTCCAATAGTTGTAGAAATATCTTCTAGTTCTAATGCACAAATACTAGAGAATTCTACTTCTTTATTAAATATTTTTTTATCATTATTAATAAAAGACAAGATTATTGATTTAGTTATCAGCTTTTCCTTTTCCATAGATATTTTCCTTTTCTATATTTATATTATAATTGTAACAAAGAACGAAAAAAAACTCCATATACAATGAAGTTTTCTTTTAATATTCATTTTTTCATTATTATAGATATTATGTTTTTTGGGGTATCTTTTTAATAAAATATGTATTCACAATGTTTCAACAAATAATAAGAACAAGAATGGAATAGCCATATTTAATATAAAAATATATACTCCAATTACAAATTTGTTCAAAGATTTTTTGGCTATAGCTTTATTTGTTCTTAAGAGGAAAAATAAAATCAAAAAGACAATTGCAGCGATTAGACAATATAGTGCATATGTAATGTATTCGTTACCAGGATTAGTTCGTCCATACTCCATAAAGCTTTCAAATTGATTACTAAAATTAGAGTTTACCTCATCACCATGAGAATATAAAGATATAAAACCTATACTTAAAGTAATGCTACACAATAAAGTTATAGTTTGATTAACAACTGACACTTTACCTTCTAATTTTCTATAATTTAGATAGATAATTTTACAAAATAATATAGTAGCACACATACCTAAGATAGAATATATTAAAATTAAACTGTAATCTGAAATGGTTGGCCCAATATTCAATAAAACAATTAATCCTGACAGCAAAAAGATTAAACCTGTTATATTTTTTGTCAATTTAAGATGTTTTAATTGTTTTAAATCTTTTTTTAAGTTTATCTTTTCTTTTCTTTTTACTACAAATAAAAGTATAAGACCAATTATTCCAAATATTACTCCAAATATTCTACCATTTTCCACTTGAAGAAATTCACTAATAAATTCTTGTGAAGAAAAAATGTATGTTACTAGGACTGCACATATAAGAAAACATATTGTTATCGTCTTACTATTAAAATTCCAAGAAATTCCTTTAGTTTCTTTTTTAGAAAGTATTTCACTTTCTCTTTTTGTTCCACATTTTGTACAAAATAATGCATCACTTACTAACTCTTCTACACACTCTGTACAAAACTCCTTTATCTTTTCTAACTTCTTACCACACCCTTTACAAAACTTAGCAGCATTACTATTAATTCTACCACAATTGCTACACTTTACTTCCTTCACAATACTCACTCCTTTATACAATTAATAATGTTTTGATTTACCTTAATTGAATAGTAACATTCAAATTCATCTAAATAATAAATTATTTAATTTAATTTTATTAATTAAAACGTATAAAATCTAGGTAAATACATAAATGTCATGTTTTTTGTAAAAAATAACATTATAAAAAGATGACTTTCGCCATCCTTCTAATTCAATTAACTTATTAATACTAATTAATTTTAATATACTTTTACAAAGAAATTTCCCTATTACTTTTCTCTAATTTATTTAATTCTTTGTAGCTTAAATATTTCAATTTATCTTTGTAAATTTCTAAACTTGCTTTTTTTAAAGATTCGTTTTTAAAATAGTTATGCGTATACTTAAACATTTCTAATAAAGCTTTAAACGTTGGTGGATAATTAGCTTTTTCTTTTTTTAAACGTTGTTTTAGAAAACGAGTTACCACTCTTTTATAAACTACTATCTTAGGAATATTTATATAATAAATTATATGGGCTTTTTTTCTTGCTTCTTCAAATTTAGTACGTCCAACATCTTCAACAATCCATGATTTCTTTTTCAAAATATTTTGAAACATTTTTTCGCGTTCTTCATCTTTTCTTTTAATATGTCCATTATTATCGTCATATACTAATAAATCTAATTCATAATGTTTTATTTTGTATTGCTTAGATAATTTTCTTGCTAAAGTTGTTTTGCCACTACCTGTTGGTCCTATTATATAGATTCTCATAATGTCACTCCATTAAAAATTTCTTCTAACTCTAAGTATGAAATTATCTATCTTTTAAAATATTTTAACATTTTAGGTGAGTCTTCGACACTATCAAGAGTTACATCATATTTTGCTAATAATTCTTCAACTGTGATAAGACCATCAAAAACAGACTGAACATCATCTAAAATTTCGTTTTTTACAGAGTTATTAGCATTATAGAAAGTTACAAATAAGTCATATGCTTTTAAATCGGAAATTAAATATTTACAACAATCTAAAAGTTTATTTCTATCCATATTATTTTTTCCTTCAAAGTTTTTTCTTAGTTCTTGAGCTGTTATACTCATTTCATATATTCTACATGAATCATTTAGTCTTAATATTCTTTCATCTTTATCTAGAATAGATGCGTGAAATAACTCATTAAAGATACTTAATACTTCAAAATTGTAATATTCTTCAAGACTTCCTTTTAAACTATCTACTTGAGTATGGGTTATTTCATGAACATAAGAAGTTGATGTTTGCTCAGTTGATTGTTTATTTAAATTCACTTCATAAAAGATAATAGGATCATTATCTTTAGGGAAAATCTCCGTTAGAGAAGCAGAAAAAATATCATTACTCTTGATTAGATTAATAGGTAACTTTAAAGGATCTATTTTTCTACCAAGATGTATTTGATAATTTAATAACTTATAAATACATATGGTGTTAACCTTGTGTAATTTGTAATAGTAATGAAGAAAGTTTTTGGCATCATATATAGCATCTTCAATTTTCATAGAATGAACGCCATAGTCTTTTTCTGCAATACGAAGTTTTTCATATGATTTTAAAGTATTTAATAATTTATCTGTTGGATTTATAATATCGGGCTTAGCTTTTAAATTTCTTCTTACTATTTCTTCATCTTTACTTAATTCCTTCATATTAATCATTCCTATCTTTTTAAATAATTTCGTAAACTTCTAAAATTTTCACTATTTTCCAAAGTAATATTATATTTGGATAATAAATCTTCAACAGACATTTCTTGATTAAATATCTTTTGAATATCTCTAAAAATTTCTTTTTTTGTGAAAGAGAACCATTATAATATTTTATAAATAAGTTATAGGCTTTTAAAATTGAAACTGCATAACAACTTTCCTCTACTAGACAATCTTTTATTTCTTCATTTGTTGTAGAATTATATTTTTCTTACTGTCTAATAATACTTGATAATTCACCCAGTCTTCCTAAATCATGAATTCTTAATAATGTGTCGTTTGTCTCATATGCTTGAACAATCTCTAAAAAAATACTTAAAAATTCTTCGTTAGAGTAATCATTTACTAGACCTTCAACATGATTTAACTGAGTATGAATTATTTCATGAGTATAAGAAAGAGAGGATAAATCTGTGTTTTCTTTTGATAGTCTTATACCACAATAATATTCTTTTCGTGTATTATCAGGATATACTAAAAGCATTTCTTGTAAATAGCCAAAGAATGATTCTTCTTTTTTTAAGCGAGTGATTGGTAATCTATAGGGATGAATTGTCCCATATTTTTCTATCTCAATAGGTCCAATAGAGGTTTTATGATAATATGGAACCTCTTGGATTTTAAAATGAGAATCAATAAACTCTCTACTTCTTGATAAAACATAATGAAGTGATTTACGAGTTGGCATAACTGTTATATTGTTATTTTAATTTATTAATTCTTTGATACTAAGTAGTTTTCTTGATGGAACAATTATTTCAGGAATAGTAGTATATCCTCTTTTTTTATTTGTTCTGTAAATGATGGTGTTTGCATAATGATTACCTCTATTCGATTTGTTATTATACTTAAAGATAATTGATTAGTCAAAAATTATTTCTTTTTTTTAAATCATTAAAAAACTAGGGCTTTAAAAGTTTCCTAGGTTTTGCTTGATATTATATAATGGGGAAACATCACCAATTGTTTCGTATATAGTGGTTTCTCCTTTAGTTGTTTTCTTACCTTGAAGCATTTTTTAGATTAATTAATTGATTTTTTATATTCATTTATTGCCTTTTTTTCTATTTATGCATTTATTCTATCATGGTAAACTTTATAGATACAATAAATTTTTTTAATATATCTTTTTATAAATTATTCTCCAAGAGCTACTCCTGCATCCTTTAATGTCTTTTCAAAATATCTTAATGCTTCATTTACATTTTCAGTAAATTTGTCATTACCTTTTATTTCTTGCATATTATCATAAATAGTTCCTAATCTTATTTCCTCTCCCATACCCAATTCATCTCTATTTAATGCACGAAGATATTCTTTGTCTTGACCTGTTGCAAAATATTCTTTATATTCGTCATACTCTTCCTTTGGTGCTGGGTAAACTTTTTCATCAACATGTAGATAGCAATTTGATTCATCTTCACAAGTTTCAGGATAAAACTCTATTAAATCCTCGCCCTTAAAGTAAGCCTCTATTTCTCCAATATGATCATAATCTTTTTTATTATAGTGCATACTGCTAATGTCTATAACTAATCTTGTTGATCCTGAATCATATATTGTTTCTTCGTAATTAATGAAAGAATTGTATAATTCAAATACTTTTTTCTTTTTACTATCTTCTTTGGTACATATTGTTTCATCAGATGATTCTGTACAATTAAATCCATCATCCTTTAATTTTTTTAACATTTTGTCCTTATCAGACGTATCACATCCAGTGAAAGAAAATAATCCCACTATAACCATTAAACTTAATAATATTTTTTTCATATTTAATCCTCATTTCTATTTTTTTATTTGTTCAAATTGAAACTTATATTCATCACCTTCAGCATTAGCAACAGAAGTAAGATAATTATCAGAATTTCCTTTATTATAATTGTCCCAATCGATATTATCACCATCTTTAAAACTACTTAATGCTCCATCTTTTGTAAGATAAAAATTATCTTCATGAACATAGAAATACTTTTCGTATTCCATTTCTCCAGCACCATCATGTTTATATGTAACTTCATAAATTCCTATCAATGTCGTGTGAGTGCTGTCAAAATTATCACGAGATTGAGCACCTTCCTTATAACCAAAATATAAACCTACAAGTCGTGGTGCTTTAGTAACCTTAAATTTATATTTTTTACAATAACTTTTATTAGCACATGTTTTTAAAAGATTTTCTTGAGTTATATGTTTATTTATTCTTTCAGACATCTTGTTTAATAAAGGTGAAAGTCTTTCTTCTGTTAGTTCTTTTGCACTAGTAATATACATATCATGATTAGAAATTTCAAATTCTTTATTATCAGTTTGGACAATGTATCCATCTTTAATTAATTTTTCTTTATCAAAAGTTGCTGTTACCTTTATTTTTTCACCATTTTTATATAATTTTTTAAGTTCACTAGTTTTATTAGCATCCAAAGAACTTACTTTATAATTTATATTATATTTTTCAGTATCTATACTTTTATTTGCTACAGCAATTTTTAAATATGGGCTTTTGTTAGAATATGTAAGTTCTAAATCTTTAAATAAATCTAGTACTTTTCCTTCCTCTAAGTTTTTAACTTCATATTTATATTCTTTAGTTACTTTCACTTTTTCTTTTTTTGATATTTTTTCATCATACTTTACTGTTATTGTTATGATATCTCCGTTTTTTAGGTTACTATTTTTTGTGGATTTAATTGTTGTTGATTCTAATAGCTTATCAAGAGATTTAGATGGCAAATTTTTCTTTTTTTCAATTACTAGGTTTCCATATCCATTTACACCTTCTACTTTAATATCGTAAAGTTCTTTAAACTCATATGTTTTATAGGAAAAGAATAGAAAATAAACTATGATAAAACATAATACGAGTCCTACTGATAAAAAAGGAATAACATATCTCTTACTTAAAAATTTTTTAGATTTATTTGTAGGAGTTTTTTCTTCATCGTTTTTGTTTAATTTAGTCCCACATTTTTCACAAAATTCATCTGTTTTTTTAGAGATTTTCCCACATTTTTGACACTTCATATATAATCCTTCTTTCTAAAATTTAAATAGATAGTATTTCTTCATGTAGATACTACTCTATTTCGTAAATAATCTTCTTCATTATATTTTTATAATTACATATTGTATAGTTACATATCAAAACTGGTATTATTTTTGTAAAAAAAAACAGAAAAGTTAATTTTCTGCTAATAATATTATTAAATATTTACGAAGTTAATTTTAAAGATAGTGTTTTTAATAATTTTTTAAGAGATGATTTTACAATTTTAATTTTTTAATTTTTCCTTCGTTTGGTCCAGGTTCAAAATAATCTTTTCTTTCGCCTATTCCATTTTCAAATCTATGTTGTTTGTTATAATAGAATGCCCAGAAATATCTTTCAGGTATAGGGCCATCATCACGCCAATCATTAAATGTTCTATGTCTATGTAGCGAATCAAAAACTTCTGTTGCAGAGTCGTGATCATAAGTTTCATATACACCAAAAAGATGTGAATTATCTAATAACCAATCAACTGAAAATAAAGTTTCCTTAATTCTAATTGCATCTTCTAGAGTTATTTTTTCTCTATATTTCAAATATTCTAAAACTCCACCTATTTTATATATATCATAAGCTACAGTTATTCTTGCTTTTTGAAAGTCTTCAATGCTACTAATATTACATACTGGATATGCAGGAGAATCATACAACAAATCATTTGACCAATCTTTTTCTAAAACAAAGAGCATACTTCTTTCAGATATATTTATGTTTCCTTGAAACAATATTTGTGGTTTGTTCTCCAAAAGCCATGGAGTACATTCAAAGTCTCTTTCATATTCTGCTGAATCACAAAAAATTCCTCTTTTATATCTAGGCCCAGGAGAAATTACCATATCTTTGTCGATAGTTTTTACTACTCGTCCCACTAAAATGTCATCCCTATTTACTACATAATTATTGGTTTTCATAGTTTCGCCTCTTTCATAAAAAGTTATTGTAACATAAATTATACTGAATATTTATATTTATTTAATACTTTTTACTTAAACATTTTTTATGGTTTTCAATAAAGAAAATATTACTTTTTATTTAACATTATTTTTTTATCCTTAAAAATTAATAAACCAATATAAGTTAAAGTTGAAATAAATGATATTATTATTCCTATTTTTAATCCAGGAGTAAAATACCTAAATTTAATGTTATTTTCCCCTTTAATACCTTTAATTGCCATAAGTCCATTATCAGCTTTTTCAATTTGAACAACTTTCCCATTATTTGTAGCAGTCCAGCCAGAATCATAAGTAACAAGTAAATGCTAATAATGACAAAAATAATGGCAATCTATACTTTTTATTATCATACATCAAATTATCTATCGCATACAGTAAAAATAGAAATAGACAAATAGAATCATAAAAATGGAATAACATTGTGTTTAATGATAGCCAGAAAAAGCATATAACATACTTCCAATGATTGCATAATTTTTATTTTTAACATATCTACTCATAAATAAATATGAGCTTAATCCAGCAATACCAAATTTTAATATCATAAGCCATCCACACAAATATGGATACAACCTAGCTGGGAAAAAATAGCTAATTATATTGAAGGGGCTAAATAAATTATAAAAACTAAACGTTTCTATAGAATTACTTCCTAGTTCATTATACCAACTCCATAAAAAACTTCCTTCTTTAATTGAATGATTCATTATTTCACCAATTGTTTAAAGATTAGGTTTAAATATTGCTTTTACTAATTTTTTACTGCTAGTTATACTTAATTATCATCATAATTAATTATTCTATCTCCAGTAATATTTTTTAATTCTGTTAGGCTTGTTATTTTATTATTTGATATTAATTGTAATGTTATAAATTTATCTTCAATATCATTATAATCTATATTCGTAAATCTTTGATAAGAAGTTTTATCTTTCATAATCTCAATTAATTCACGTGGTGATACTTCAAATATATTAATACCATATGGTATTATTAATTCTTTTGAAGTAATTTTATTATTGTTAAGAGGATAATCCATTAAATATTTATTTATTGCTAAAATTTCTTCACTAGATATTTTAATATTATTGGATTTTTCATAATTACTTATTATATCTTGTATATTTGTATTATTCAGAGTCATAATTCCTTTACATCTAATTGTATTAATATTTAGTTCTTTCTTAATAAACATATTCAATTTTTCAATAAAAGTTTCTGATACTTTAATAGTAATACTTGGATGATTATTAAAGAATGCATATAAATTTAAATTAACTGGGTCAAAATGAGTTATTCCAAGTAGATAAGCAATATATAAATTATTAATATATCCATAAATAACATATTCTTCTTTTTCTTCTTTACACTTATCAATTATTTTTTTATATAAATTAATATATCCTTCATAATTAAATTTTTTTATAAGTTTAAGTTCTAAATCAACACGTTTTTTTATTATTAAAGGTATATTATTACCATACCTTTCATGTATCTTTGTATTAACTAATGAATTAAGAAAAAAGTTTTTATTAACTGGTAAATAATTTCTATCTTCTAATAAATCAAATTTATCTATCATATTAAATATCTTATTTGAGTTTTCAATAACAATTTCTTTATCGTCTATTTCTTTTAAAATATCTTGTGTAGTTTTATAAATTCTATTATCAATATTACCTTTAATATGTAATTTTTTATAAATGATTTTTTTACACAATTCTTCATCTTTTGATAAGGCATTAATTCTATTAGAATAAACGACCAAATTATCTTTTTTTAATGTAGATATTACTTCTTTAGATACCTTATTGTCTACTTCAATGTAATTAAAAAATTGTAATACTAGTGGATTATAATTATTTTCATCATATATAAGTCCAATTAAGAAATCTTCTCTATTTTGCATTAATTCATTTAATAATAATTCATTAGTAGTAAAATATGGGGATAATAATCTATATAATACTGATAATCCTTTTCTCCTTTTTAATAAAATAACAGCTTTATATTTATTATTATTTAAATCAACATTTACCTCTACTCCATATATCAACTTAAAATCTTTTAAATTTAATTCTTTTAATATTTTTTCAGCTTTATAAAAACTAAGTATGGTACCACTATCAACAATAGCTACTCCTTTTTCACCATTACTAGAACACTTTAGTATTAAATCTTTAATATCAACTGTACTTTCATGATCCATACTATATTTAGTTTTAGCATGTAACTCTATTCTATTTTTCACCTTTCTTCTCCTTAATTATTTCAAATTTACCATCATGCTCAATATCAATATTTTGTTCAAAAAGACAAAGAGTAACAAATATTTTCATATTATCAATATCATATGATTTTAATATTCCTATTTCATCTTCAAAAGGACCATCTAATAATTTTACTCTGTCACCCTTTTTTGCTTCATTCAATTCTTTTTGTAATTTTTTTATTTCATCCTTTTCTTGTTTTTTTTCTATATCATTAAAATGAATTTTATATAAAGTGATATTTAGATTCTTTGCATTTGGCTTTACTTCTTCAATATCTATATCATAATAGTATTTTTGAATGCAATATTTTTCATATTTACTTATATTACATTCAAAATATTTTTTAATATAAGTATCAATATCTTTATCATCTTTATGAATTTTTAGTATTTTAAGTTGATCTATTATATTATCTTTGGATTCAATTAACTTTTTTATTTTATCTCCTGTTTCAAACCAATATATACTTAATTTTGGCATCGGAGGCTTAACCTCATCAATATCTTTGTTAAAATAGTATTTATCAATACAATAATTAAAATATGGTGAATGTTTGTCTTTAAGAAGTGCTTGCATATATTTTTTTACTTCTTTATTATTCTTATTATCTTTTAATAATTTTAACTGATCTATAATATTATCTTGTGAATTTAATAATTGATCAACAAATTCCAACATATATCATCCCTCCTATTATTGGTATAACTTTATAATTTATTAATAATCTTATATTACTAATATTTCCTCATTATCATTTATCTCAATTACATTATTAAGTAGTTCTTTGCCTTTACTACCATCTTCAGTATGAATAATAATTGTTTGTTTTGGATTAATAATTTTATTTAATTTAAGAAAAGATTCCTTATCAGCATGACCTGATGTATGTAAAAAAATTATATCAATATTCATATTTTTTAATTCTTGAATAAAGTTTTTTATCTTTTCTTCTTTTTCTATATATCCTTCCCACATAGAATAAATTAAACAAGCATTTTTAAGTAATCCCTTATCATATAACATTTGTATATCATCTAACATAGTATCTTTGATTTCCATTGTATAATATAGGAAAGCACCAAATAGATTATTATCTATATCCATATATTTTTCCTTAAACCATACAGGTTTTAAATTATACTTATATGGTATCCATAAATAAATGTTTTTGTTATCTACTTGAATAAATCTATTAATAACATTTTGCAATTGATAAGAAAACAAATCTAATATAAATTTTTTATGAGACTTAATAGATGCTCTTAAGAAAGTTGCTGTTCTATCAAAATTTGTTGAAGATTGCATTACTAATATTTGATCATATTTTTTCATTATTTCCACTGCCTTAGTTTCCAGTTCATATTCATTCATATATTTATCTTTACATCTAGTTAGAGTTGTTCCTTCGGTAATTAACATATCAACACTACCAATTTCTTTTAATGAATGTTCAATAACTTTTTCTTTTCTTCCATGCATTCTAAAATCTCCAGTATGAAGTAATTTTTTACCATCACCTTCTACTAAAAACATACATGAATTATATGAAGAATGATCACCAATATACGCATAAACTTGGATATCCTCATTGTTAAAAATACATCTGTTTTCTTTACCTTTTGTGTTATTTTTTATTTCAAAAGTATTAATATCTCTTGTAACTTTATCTTTGTTACAAAAATCACAAGTTAAATTATGGATTTTTAGAGTAGACTCTTCTACATATACCGGAATGTCTTTATTAATTTTATTTATAAGTCCAATATGATCACCATGTGAATGAGTAATAAATACTGCATCATAAGTTGATTTTCCTTTAGTTAAACCTTCTAACTCAAATGATTCATTACTCTCTTCTAAATCGTTACCAAAATCAATTATTATTTTTGAATTTTTCACTGATATTTCTGTAATACATCCTCCAATTTGTTTAGTTCCTTTTATTATTTTTGCTTTTATAAAATCACTCTCCAATTTCTATTTTGTTATTTTTTATTTCAAATTTTATATTTCTTTCATACATTTCTATTAATATTTCTAGTAAACTCAATTCTTCACGTTCTTCCATAGATAAAACCATTTTATTAAATATATCAAGATCATAATACCTATCTTTTATTGCTTTAATATCATACTTATATACTTTATCATTTATATATTGATACATTATATTTGATAATAATACTTCATAATATTCTTTTGGATAATAAAGTTTATAATACATTTGCATATATGATACTCTTATTTTATTTAATATAAATGCTTTACTAACTAATATTTTTTTACTATCTCTTAAAGAATTTATCACACTAAATATATCTTTTTCATCTAAACCTCTTCTTTTCAAATCATTATATAAATCATCATTAATAATTCCATGATTATTATTCATAAATATTTTAATTAAATCATCCAACCAGATATTAGATATATTTACTAATTTATTTTCTAGTTCAAAATCATCAAAATATCTTATATTTAATGTGCCAGTTGACTTACTTAATATTTTAAACTTGCATTTAAATTCCTCTGTATTTCTAAATAAATTATATACTTTTTTATCATTACAAAAATTAACTTTAAAATTTGTTTTATTAATTAAATTAGTAATATTTTCTATATCATCATTTAATGTAAATTGAAGTCTTATAAGATTATTCTCTAAATCATGATAATCATAATGAGTTCCCATAAATCTATAAGAAGTATAGTCATTATATTCATTTTTAAATTCATAAGGACTAAAATTAAAAACATCATTATTATCAGGTATTAAATAAAATGAATTATTTGAATATTCTTTCTTATATAGTGGAATATCATTTAATACATCAACTATATAATCTTTTTCTTTTGATGTAAACTCTTTTTTCGTGTTTATTTCATAATGTTTTATTATTCTTGGTATATTTAATTTTGAAAGCTTAAATCCATAATTACATTTAATAACACTATTACCAAATTTATTAATTAAATATGGAAATAATTTTTTATAATAAAATTTAGGTGAAATTTTAATATCTAAATTAGGAATTTCACTAAAAAATAATTCATATGGTAAATTAAATGGCTCTATTTCAGTTAAATTTAATACATAAGCTACTAAAGAGTTATTAATATATCCATTTAATTGATAATATTCATTATTATTCTTACAATAATTTGTAATTATCATTAATAATTCATAATAATACGTATAATCTAATTCTTTAATAAGATTTAATTCTTCATTTAATCTAGTAATTATTTTTTCAGTTGGATTATTAAACTTTCTTTTTAACGAACTTCTAACTAGATTAGCAAATTCATCAAAATTATCTATATGAGTTGCATGAAATTTTTCATCATTGATTACAATACTATCTAAATTATCAAAAATATTATTAGAGTTGGTAATTACTATTTCTTTATTGTTATATTCTTTTAATATTCTTTCTGTATCTTTATATAATCTACATTCAGGAGTTTTATCTATATGTTGATGATAATATAACACTTTCTTAGCTTGTAATTCACTCTCAAATAAAGAATTGGGTATATTTGAATAAACTATTTTATTTTTATCTTTAATACTAGATATATCGAAGTCACTATTAATTTCTATATAATCAAATATTGATAAATCTAATTTAATACTTTCTTCATTTAACATTATTCCTAACAATAAGTTATCCATATTAGTTAACTCAATTATTGGAATCTTTTTTTCATATTCATTTAGATACAAAGAGATAATTTTGTATATATCAAATAATCCTTTTATGTTTTTTACTAAAATAATTACTTCATATTCATTATCTTCAATTATAGAAGTTAATTGTACCCCGTATCCTACTTTAAATATTTTAAACTCCTTATCTTGTTTACATAAATTATTATATATTTGTTCAATTTTAGGAAATGCCATTATTGAATCCTTGTCAACAAATACAATTCCTTTTTCTCCATTTTCTTTGGCATTCCATAAAACACTTTCAATATCAATTGTTGAATCTTTATCATAACTATATTTTGTCTTACAATGTAATTCAATTCTTTTCATATTATTACCTTCTTTCTTGTGAGTATTAAAATAAATAAATTGTCAAAGAACAAGATGAACTTCATCTGCTATAAACTATAACATAATTATATTGTGCTTTCTTAAGCGTTTTTTAAGAGTGACAAAAAAGAATAGTATTTCTACTATCCTTTCTCTACTTTATACCATTTTCTTTTAGAATATGAGTAACCAATATTATTATATATGTCATTCATATCTTTCATATATCTTTTAATCCATCTACTAGATACATTAAATTGTTTCATAATTTCTTTTGAATCAAAATAATTTTCCTGTTTATCTACATATTCTTTCAATTTTAAAATATTTTTATTTTTGATACTACTTATTTTAAAATTATTATCATTTATTTGTAAATCTAATTTATTAAAACCGTTAACATAATATATATTTGAATAAATATTCTTATAATTATATTCGTCAAATAGACAATCAATTGAAACAATAAATACTTTTCTATAATTTTTGAACTTACTTCTATTTAATCTATCATATTCATATAAATCATATTTTTCATATAAATGCATATGATTATTTTGATATTTATAAACTTCACAATTATATAATTCATCAAATAATTTTTTTAAATTGCATAAATCAATAATTAATATATCTGCTTTATACATGAAAATGTCATCAACATTATCAATAAAAGTTATATCTCCATCAATATTAAATTTATCTATTAATTCTTCTCTATTAAAACCCATTGATACAATATCTAATTTTTCAGTCATTTAACCACTCAGTCTTTTCTGCATAATTTGGTCTTAATATATCTTTATTTTTATCCCATATATTTTGATCAATAAATAATTTAACATCAACTATATTCTTATCTATTGAAGTATATATTTCTTTTATTGGATTTATTGCTTCTTCTTTTGTAAGTACATTTGTCTTTTCTTTTTTTAAATTATCATCATAACTAATAAAATTGTCTGTTTCATTTTTTTCAAAGTTTATTATTGCAATATTATTTTTCATATTATTTTATCCAATCTGTTTTATCAATAAAATTAGGATTAAAGTTATCATCTAGATTCCAAATATTATCGTCTATAAATAATTTTATTTCCATTTTTTTATTAGCAACTTTATAAATTTCTTGTATTCTATCTACTTCATTTGAATATTTTTGAATTTCCTTTTTTACTTCATTATATGTTGATGAATTAATATCTCTTAATGATTTAACTTTTGATTCAATCTGGTCATTACTGGATTTATTTTTTCCAATTATTATATAAAAATGCGCATTATAATTTTTTCCATCTAGTGGAATATATTTTTCATTATCTAAACATTCATTTCTATAATTAATTCTTTCTATTAGATTATCAAAGAAAGATTTATTTAATTCATCAATATGTTCTATATCTAATAAATGTTTATGAATTCCATTTGCTCCTCCAATAACGCCTGTATCAACTTTTAATTCAATTAAATAAATATCAGTAATTGACTTTCCATTTTTAGAATAAAAAACACAATCGATTCTTCCATTATTATCAGACTCTTTTCCATCAACAATATAATATTCTTCTTCAAATGGTATAACATCTTTATCACCAAATATTGTTCTATATGATTCTTCGTTTATTTTATCTTTATTTAAATTTAATAAAAATAAATGTTGATAATACTTTTCTTTTTCATATTTAGTATAGGTAACATACATTTTTACTAAATCTGGAATCTTTTTTATTGCATCATATATATCCATTTCTTTATGAATATAATCATAAGTAATTTTTAAGTTTTTAAATACATTAGAATTACCATGTTTATAGTCGTGAAACATTACTTTTAAAATTTCAAATTCTTTTTCAATGGAAGTTTCTTCAAAATAATAGACTTTCTTTTCCAAGTCTATACCAAGTTGTTTTATTTCATTTCTTTGTTGCCAATTTATATTATTTGCTTCACCTAAATCAAATTTAATACTTTTAATTTTAAAAGATGTAAAAAAATAATCTCTTAATGATTTTAATTCTTTTAAATAATCTTTAATTTTCTCATTTTTTATAACTTTATTTAAACAAGTAGAATTCATACAGAACATATTATCAATGATATCAACAGTGTTACCATCACTAGTAAAAACTTTAAATCCATTATAATATACTTCAGATGCTTTGCCTTTTCTTATTCTAGTATTATAGGTATTAATGTTATCTTTAACAAAATTAATATTAATCATATATACACCTCTTTTTAAATCTTATCATATTTTTAAATAAACTTTTAATTTTGTTTTTGTAAATTCATTATAACATTTAATGTTATTCATTAATGGTATGAATATAATTTATATATTTTTTTAATATTAGAAAAGAATTTTGAAGAAATATAGCAATTTCTTAATCTGTAATTTTCCTAATAATAATTATATTGCAAAAAACATATTTTTATATTTATCAAATTTAAAACTTATTGGTATAAATCATATATTGTCTTTAAACTAGTTTTAAATTTTTTTAAAGTTTCTAAAATTTTCTAGGTACTACTCAATATAAATCACATTAGATACTATAGACCATGTCAATATTTTTAAATCTATTTTGTATCAAAAAAGACCAAGATTTAAAATCTTAGTCTTAATGATTTATCTATTAATTGTTTTTTGCTTTGATTGCGGCTTGTACCATAGTTAAACTTTGAAGGTATTAAAATGTTTAAAAATACTTATATTTGATTGTCTATTTTATCTCTTCTAACATTTTTTCTTTAATTTTATCAATATCTGTAAAAAACAAGTTAATTCCCTGTTTTTTCAAAGCTAACAACGAATTAAAATTTTCTAATATTTCATTTTTTAAATTATCAGCAACTCTAACTGGAGCACCATTTATTGTATGTGGATGATCTATATATTTCTCCAATGTTGGGAATGCATTCTGCAATAAGATAACAGATTTTCTGTTGGCAATTTCACTTATCATTATAGATTTACAACTCCCATATTTTTTTAGTTTTTTATCTATTATTGGCTGATATTTATACACTTTGCTGCTTAAGGGTATAAACCATAGTATATCTTTGTCTCTAATAGTAAAATATGTTGGTCTGGCACGACCATTTTCATGGTTTATCATCAATCCTTTATCATTTATCTTATCAAAAAATTCATCTTTAATATGATAAATATATCCTGTTTGTACTTGCATATTATCAACTCCTAAAGCGATTTTATCATATTATAAAACAAAAGAAAACTCTATTCTAAAGAATAAAGTTTTCAGACATTTTCGACCGAGATCATTTATAACTCGCACCACCCGGAAGCGACTAACATTTCGCAATTGGAATCATTTATAACCCGCACCATCCATAAGCGGCTAACATTTTCTATTTTTGCATTTCACAATGCATTAATAATATACTATATTTTTATAAAAATGTCAATTAGTATACATTTATAGTATATTCGCCATTTTTTTAAAATATAGTATTCTTTTTTCAAAACTATATTTTTTTCTTGATTTTTAAAACTTTCGTCTTTCACAAAATATAATTTAAATATCATAGTCTATTTCTATATGATATATTGAAATATGATTACCACTACCTTTATAATTACAAGTACCACTAAAAGTTGCAGTTTTATTTTCACTACCATCATCATATTTTATATACAATTTACCAGAAAAAGTAGCCTTCATATCTTCTACTTGAATATCTATAACATTAGCATCATACGAATTTTTCCAGTTTCCTGAATTTTCTGACTTTTTCTCATTTACTACTCTCTCTTCAATTTGTTTTATAATTATTTGTTGTTCTTCTGTGCTAATAGAATTAGATTTAGTTCCACAACCTGTAAAACCTAATATCATAAGCCAACATAATAAAATGGCAATAATTGTTTTCTTCATATTATCAATCCTCTATTTAACATATTACTATTTATCTGTTTATTTAATTATATCATATTATATACTAAATTATCCCTATAGTATTTTATAATTAAAGTTTCTATTTTTCTTTCATATCTAGTCATAGTCCTTCTTTTACATTTACCTCTTATACCTAATTCTGTTCTATATCATGTTGTGTTTTACCTCTAAATTGTCGTGCAAAAGCTATTCTAGATCTTTGAGACATATCTCTTAGTATTGGCTTTGAATGTAATGACAACATTTTTCTCACCTCAAAGTGATTATTTAACATTTCATAAAAAAAGACCAATGTGCGACCAAATTCGCTTCATCTGTCTTATTTTTTATTAATTTTTATTTTTTGTTATAAGATTAAATTTTCAAAAGCCCTTGAAATAAGGATTATTTATTCCCATGACTCTTGATTGCTGCTTGTGTATAAATTTTACTCGCAACACTTATATACTAAATAATTTATTGCAATTGGTTTTTATTTTTGTTATTTGTACTTGTTACTATTTTTTTACCAGTTTTTGACTCTATTTGTTCACGCGTATTTTTTGCAATTAAACCACCTTCGATTACTGATTCTTTTGCATTTTTTCTACTTTTAATATTGCTTGACTTTGATATTTCTGTTGATGTTACTTCGGCAAGCATATTTAAAACAAGTTCCATATTAGTCATGTTATCCCTTAAATTTTCTTTTTTTAGTTCCTTAAGTTGTTTATATTCTTTTACTGAATATTCACTCCAAATTTTAGTAAGCATATTAGTTAAAACTGCAAAATCTTTACCACCATTAATTCCATTATTTTTAAGTTCATCAGTAAATTCTTTTCTAGCATCTATCGACTTTAATCTTTGATTTATCCAATCATCAGAATAGCCTTTTTTTCGATATGTTTCTAATGCTCTATTTATAGTTATTTCAGGGTCATATTCTTCATCTATTCTTTCTTTGCCTAAATGTGCAAGCCATAATTTAATAGGTTCAGCTTTCTTAGATGGTATTGATTCAATAAGTCTAAACATTCCTTCAATATCAACAACATCTGTCATATAGTATTTGCCATCTGATGATTCTAATTTCAGTTGACTACAATTTGTAGCCAACTTACTTCCTTCTTTTTTTAATCTAGTTTTTAGTACTGACCAGTACTTTCTAGGATTATCACTCTCAGTTAATATTCCAACTATATCTATAACACTTATATAATATTTTTCTTCTTCCTGATTCCATACTGTTCTTATCTTTTTATCTTCAAATGTTTTAGTTAATGTTTTTAATTGATTATTCATAATTATTTTTCCTTTTTTATTATTTCTAATTTATAGTCAAGTGCTTCTAATATCTTTAAAAAATTTGAAAGTGACACAGAATGCATATTATTCTCCATTCTAGCTATTGTTGATTGAGCTATTCCTATTTTATTTGCTAAATCTCTTTGACTTATTTTTGATTCATATCTAATTTTTATATATTTACAAATCAAATCAAATTCTTTTTCATTTATTATTTCATCATTCATCTTTTTCATTTAAATTGCCTCTAAATTCATGATAGCAAATATGCATTACGCAGTCAACAAAAAAAGACTAGTAATTCTAGTCTTTGTTTTACTATTTAGCTTGATGCTCTTTGATTGCAGCCTGTACCACTATCCCATTTGGGATGAATAAGAATAAACATATAAAATATTAATTTTAAAATGACTTATTTGTAATTATTTTATTTCTTCTAACACTTTTTGTTTAATCCCATCTATATCTACAAAGAATACTTTTATTCCTCGACTATGAAGTTTCATGAGGGTTATGAAATTATCTAGTATAATTTTCTCAAGTTTTTCTGGAACTCTAGCTGGTTTACCATCTACTGTATGTACATGATCTATATATTTTTCTAATGTTGGAAAAGCATTTTGTAATAATATTGCAGAATCTTCATCAAAGATTTTTTCGATTAATATTGTATTACAAAACCCATATCTTTCTACCTTCTTATCCACTATCTTTCTATACTTATCTATTTTAGAACTAACTGGTATGAACCATAGTATATCTTTTTCTTTAATAGTAAAATATGTTGGCCTTTTCTTTCCTTTTTCATGATTTTGCATTAATCTTTCATCATTAACAACATCGAAATATTCATCTTTTATGTGATATAGATAGCCTGTTTTAATTTCCATGAACATATCATCTCCAATATCAATATATCACATAACAAAAGAAAACTCCATCTTTACGATGAAGTTTCTTACATTTTCAACCGGGATCATTTATTACTCGCTAGCCACCCGGAAGCGAGAAACATTGCCACCCGAGATTATTTATTACTCGCTAGCCACTCGGAAGCGAGAAACATTTTCACACTTTTCAGTG
Organism: uncultured Clostridium sp.; assembly: GCA_902493795.1. Lineage (GTDB taxonomy): Bacteria > Bacillota_I > Bacilli_A > RF39 > UBA660 > RUG13868. Next base: position 31,888 of record CABUQZ010000008.1, on the reverse strand, counting down.
CAATATAAATATACTATATTTTCATGAAAATGTCAATTAGTATACATTAATAGTATATTCAAAAATGCTTCAATTATTTTATATTTATTATTTGAGTAAATATATAATAACTCTACGAACTATTTGTTATCCTTTTCGCGTTATAGCAGCTTGAGCAGCTACTAAGCATACAACAATTGAGTTAAATAAATTGGTTTCTATGTTTGCAAAATAGCAAACAAATCCGTTTATAAGACCAATTATAACATTTTGAATTGGTATAAATCTATTTGACATTCTATCAACAAACAATTTGTTTATTGCTCCTAATATATATGTTACTTCCTTACATTCTCCTCACACAAAATTAATTCACTGATAATAAACTTAATTGTTTAAATTATTATCTAATTCAACACAATTTTTGTCCTCTTGATTTTTTAAACATAACATAAATCGGTTATCTTTAATATATAAATCATAATATGCAAAATTTTTTTTATATTCCATTTCTTTAATAATTTCAAACGAACTATTAAACATTACTATCTTATTATCAATAAAAGCATATATTAATTCATCATTTCTTATCATTCTAACAAATTTTTTATTTGAATACTCATAAATTTTTCTTCTACCATCATCAACTAAATATAACCCATCCTCTGCTGCAATAATGTACTTATCATTTATTTTTAAAAAACTACCAGAAAATTCACTTTCATAAGAAATTATTATTTCATCGAAATAATGATTTTCGATACTTAAAGCACTCTTAATCCAAGTTCCGTTTGAATCAACCTCAATAGCTTTATTAACTAAGAAGACATATCCCTTATCATCTTTTATGACATCGATAATAATATTCTCATTTTTGTTAGAATATATTTCTTCTATTTTTGAAGTTCTAATATTATATTCATATACTCTTGAATATGTATTATTTCTTCGAATATAATTATACGAATATATATCAGGTTCCCCATTTATCCAAAAAACAATACGATCTCCAAATACTTTATATTTAATCGTCTCATAATTTCCATCATAGTTAACAATTAACAATTCAATATTTTTGTCTCTTACTTTAAAAACAGCATTATTTTCACAACACTCTTGAAGTAAAAAAACATAATCCTGCTTTTCATCGTAATTGTCATATGGAAAAGTATTAAATGTTATATTTTGATGATTAAAATTTTTTGTGGAACTCATTATTTTTTTAAATTCAACAAGAAAACATAATACATAAGCCATTGCCAGAACAAAAGCAACAAGCAAACCAGTCTTTAAATATCTTTTCATATTATTTCACTCCCTTTGCAAATACAAAAAACTAATACATATTATCCGTTCTATAATGACTTTTAGAATTGGCAGTATTGTTTTTATTATACTCAACATCACAATCAGGTAAACGTTACTTATAAAACGGAAAAGCACCTTTTTCAAAATCAGCAGCATTTCCATCTGGACCAACTTGTCCATATCTGCTTTGATTCCATCGTCATACATCCATGGAATATATGAGCCAAGCTCATAATATTTTAATTCTGAATACAAGCCATTGATGGTACGGCCAGATATTTCTTCACCATATATATCATTATATGCCATATACGAAGATTTTACTACAACATAAGCCTCACAAGAATAATTTTTTTTATTTCCTTTTTCAGAAGCATCATATCTTATAGTATGTTTATCAATTTTCACATTCTAAGTATTTTTATCATAATGTACTTTGACATCATATTCATTATTATGTATATCTTCTTCAATATTTGTATCTTTTGGCTTAATTTTATAATTAAAGTTTCTATTTCCTTTCTCATATCTAGTCATAATCCTTCTTTTGCATTTACCTCTTATACCTAATTCTGTTGCTATATCATGTTGTGTTTTACCTATAAATTGTCGTGCAAAAGCTATTCTAGATTCTTGATACATATCTCTTAGTATTGGCTTTGAATGTAATGGCAACATTTTTCTCACCTCAAAGTGATTATTACACATTGAATAAAAAAAGACCAATGTGCGACCAAATTCGCTTCATCAGTCTTATTTTTTATTAATTTTTATTTTTTGTTATAAGATTAAATCTTCAAAAGACCTTGAAATAAGAATTATTTATTCCCATGACTCTTGATTGCAGCCTGTCGAGTAATTCGACTCGGAACACAAACTACTTTCAACTACTTTTGTGTTGCTTGTTTGATTGCGGCTTGAGCAGCAGCAAGTCTTGCTATAGGTACTCTAAATGGACTACAAGATACATAAGTAAGTCCAGTATTGTGGCAGAATTCAACACTTGATGGGTCTCCACCATGTTCTCCACAGATACCTAATTTAATATTTGGTCTTGTTGCTCTTCCTTTTTCTACTGCCATCTTAACAAGTGAACCAACACCAACTTGATCAAGTTTAGCAAATGGATCTTGTTCGTAAATCTTATTTTCATAGTAAGAACCTAAGAATTTACCAGCATCATCTCTTGAGAATCCAAATGTCATTTGAGTTAAGTCATTTGTTCCAAATGAGAAGAATTCAGCTTCTTTAGCAATATCATCAGCTGTTAATGCAGCACGAGGAATTTCAATCATAGTACCAATATGGTATTCCATATCAGAATTCTTTTCTTTCTTAACTTCTTCAGCTGTTTCAACAACGATTTCTTTAACAAATCTTAATTCTTTAACTTCTCCAACTAGTGGAATCATAATTTCAGGAACGATATCGTATCCATCTTCTTCTTTAACTTCAATAGCAGCTTCCATTAAAGCACGAGTTTGCATACGAGCAATTTCTGGATAAGTTACTGCTAAACGACATCCACGATGTCCCATCATTGGGTTAAATTCATGTAATTCATCACATTTTTCTTTAACATGTTCAACTGTAACACCCATTGCTTCAGCTAAATTTTTCATTTCAGCTTCAGTTTTTGGAATGAATTCATGAAGAGGTGGGTCCAAATAACGTACTGTCATTGGTTTTCCTTTTAACTCTTTATACATAGCCTTGAAGTCACCTTTTTGATAAGGGATTAATAAGTCTAAGTATTTAGTTCTATCTTCAACTGTTTCAGATAAGATCATCTTTCTTAAATTGAAGATTCTTTCTTCATCAAAGAACATGTGTTCTGTTCTACAAAGTCCGATACCTTCTGCTCCAAGTTCGATAGCTTTTGCAGTATCTCTTGGTGTGTCAGCATTTGTTCTAACACCTAATTTTCTATATTTGTCAGCCCATTCCATAACACGACCAAATTCTCCAGCAATTTTAGCATCAACTGTCTTAATTGCTCCGTCATAGATATTTCCTGTTGTACCATCGATAGAGATTACATCTCCTTCATGATATGTCTTTCCACCTAATGTAAATTGTTTCTTAGCTTCATCCATAATGATGTCACCACAACCAGAAACACAGCATTCACCCATACCACGAGCTACAACAGCAGCATGTGAAGTCATTCCTCCACGAACTGTTAAGATTCCTTGAGCAGCTTTCATTCCAGTAATATCTTCTGGACTTGTTTCAAGTCTTACAAGAATTACTTTTTCTTTCTTTTCTTTCATCTTTACAGCATCTTCAGCAGTAAATACAACCTTACCACAAGCAGCACCTGGAGATGCTCCTAATCCTTTTCCAATTGGCTTAGCTTCTTTTAAAGCTTTAGTATCAAATTGAGGATGTAATAAAGTATCTAAGTTTCTTGGATCTATCATTAATACTGCTTCTTCTTCAGTACGCATTTTTTCATCAACTAAATCACAAGCAATTTTTAATGCAGCTTGAGCAGTTCTTTTTCCATTTCTTGTTTGTAACATATAAAGTTTTCCATGTTCAACAGTAAACTCCATATCTTGCATATCTCTATAATGTTCTTCTAGAGTCTTACAAACTTTTTTGAATTCTTCAAATGCTTCTGGGAATTTTTGTTCCATTTCAGCGATTTTCATTGGAGTACGAACACCTGCAACAACGTCTTCACCTTGTGCATTAGTTAAGAATTCTCCAAATAGTCCTTTTTCTCCTGTAGCTGGGTCACGAGTAAATGCAACACCTGTTCCACAGTCATCTCCCATATTTCCAAATGCCATTGATTGAACGTTTACAGCAGTTCCCCATGAATAAGGAATATCATTATCTCTTCTATAAACATTAGCACGAGGATTATCCCAAGAACGGAATACAGCTTTAATTGCTCCCATTAATTGTTCTTTAGGATCATCTGGGAAATCTTCTCCTATTTTATCTTTATATTCAGCCTTGAATTCATTTGCTAATTCTTTTAAATCATCAGCAGTAAGTTCAACATCTTGCTTAACATTCTTCTTAGCTTTCATTTTATCAATTAATTCTTCAAAGTATTTCTTTCCAACTTCCATAACAACGTCAGAATACATTTGAATAAATCTTCTATAGCAGTCCCATGCCCATCTTGGATTATTAGACTTTTTAGCTAATACTTCAACTACTTCTTCATTTAATCCTAAATTAAGAATAGTATCCATCATACCAGGCATTGATGCTCTTGCACCAGAACGTACAGAAACTAGTAATGGATTTTCTTTATCTCCAAATTTCTTTCCTGTAATTTCTTCCATTTTAACAATATATTCATCGATTTGAGATTTAATTTCATCATTAATTTCTCCACCATCTTCATAATATTGTGTACAGGCTTCAGTAGTAATAGTAAAACCTTGAGGTACTGGAAGTCCAATGTTTGTCATTTCAGCAAGGTTAGCACCTTTACCACCTAAAAGGTTACGCATATCTGCATTACCTTCTGTAAATAAATAAACGTATTTCATTTAATCATTCCTTTCCTACGTCTAATATTATACCTAAAACGATATATCAAAAGCAAGAGAAAAACAAAAAAAAGAGCTTCTCAATGAAGAGATGCTCTTTTATCATTTTCTGTTAATTGTTTTCTTTCCCTTACTAGTACGAGTTTGCTTACATTTTTGCCATCCACCATAACTTCTATAAATTTCATAGGTCTTACGTCAAGTCTTGAATACAATTCTTTAATATCAATAGGGTTTCCTTTTTTTTCCGCTTTATCTATATCGTGTTCTATTTTTTGTAATTGTCTTTGATTTCTTTCATCAATTTTTGCCTTTATTGCTTTTAATCTTGCAATAACTCCAACATTATTTTCATTATATTTTGTTTTAGTTACTTCAAACTCTTTTTCTTTTTCTTTAGATTTATCTACTTTTATTTCAAATAGATTTTTCTTTATTGCCTCTAAACTTTTAAACTCTTCTATTGAAAGAGGTATTCCAAGAAGTTTTTTTGCTCCTTCTTTACTTGCTTCAATTTGTAATCGACGTTTAGAATTTGCAAATTCCATATTAGCTTCGTAGTCAGCTTGTCCTTCCATTCCCATGGACATAGAAGTTAAATTTCTTACAGTAAAGCTATGTTCTAATACCTCAGGTATATTGGAAATCATATAATCATTTCTTGTCAGTAATGCGTTTTTTGTATTAACATCTTTTAATTCAGTAAATCTTGCTTTTGCTGTTCTAATAATTGCATCCCTTAGTTCTAAAAGATTTATATTGCTTTTACTTACGATATTAGGATCAAATGTTATACCTAAATATTGCTTTACTTCTAATGAAATACCATTAATATTTACATTTAAGTCACTACTAGATATTCTTTTTGTTAAATCTTCTTTTGTTAATTCTTTATCTTCTATATATGATGATATTATTCCATCCGTTGCTTCTTCAATTATACTTTCAATTAATGGCTGTTTATCAACTGAATCACAAATTATTCTTCTTCTTTGATCTCTATATTCTTCTACTGCTTTTGTTGCGTAGCTATCAAGTTTTTGTGTATTTTTTATTCTTTCTTTTATTTGTGATTCAATGTTTTTTTGCATTGCTAATACTTTTGAAAGCGCTAATTCGTAAGACTTCTTGTCAAGGTCTAATGAGCCATCTATATTTCTTTTAAATTTTTTAAAGAAGTCCACTATTGAATCTTTCATATTAAATGAAGAAATTCCTAATCTTTTTAAATCATCTGGGGTTGCAAATCTTTCACATACTCCTGAAAGACCATTTCTTCCTGTTCTTCCTTCTAGTTGTCTATCAATTCTTGTCATTTTAAAGAAGCCGCTTGATATTACTTTAAGACCTGTTTTCTCCATCATATCTCTTCTATTTTTTTCGTCTTCTTTTGTCCATAAATTTACTGTTTTAGATGAGATTAATGCTTGTTCTACTTTATTTCTTAAAAACTCTTTTTCAACTGATGAGAATTGTAATGGATGTTTAACCTTCTTTTCTAATTGTCTAATGTGTCTTTCTGTTGCTATATCTATTATAGTTTCTCTATCTCCACCTATTTTTATATCTGTTCCACGACCTGCCATTTCAGTTGAAATAGTTACCATTCCAGGAAGCCCTGCCCTAGCAATGATTAATGCTTCATCTTCTTTAGGTGTTGTTGCAGTTAAGGTGTTGAATAAAATTCCTTTTTCTTGTAAGACTCTTTGTAATAATTTTATTTCATTTACATCGGATACTACTAATAATATTGGTTGTTTTGGATTAGAATTTAAAGATTCAGTTATTGAATTTACAATTAAATTTATCTTATCTTCTAAAGTAAGAGCAAATTTTGTATCTTTATTTTCTACTCCAATTGGCTCTTTAGCATCACTTTTTTTTCTTCTTCCGTAAAAGCTATAGAATGAGTGCCTTGGAATTTCAACTGTACTTTTTCCAAATATTTCTCCAAATACTTCTTTTGATGATGTTCCAGTCATTCCACTAAACATATCATATCTGGAATAATAATCTTTTTGGGTAATTGTAGATGACGCAGTTGATTCTTTTGTTCGTTTTTCAAATGGGATATTCTCTTTTATTTCCAATGCTTGATGAAGTCCATTAGAATAAGATGATCCACTTTGAATTCTTCCGTTTTTTAATGTTTTTACAACACCATCTTCAACAATATAGTCTTTTCCTTTTTCCATAAGAAGATTTGCAATAACTGCTTGTTGAAAGTAATGAAGTAGAGTTGCTGACTCACTTGAAACTGCACTTAGATACATATTATAATCATTGATAAAATCAGGATAGTTTTTATCACTTAATATTCTATTAGCACCCTTCATAGTGACTTTCATTTTACCATTTGTCATTATTATGTAATCTTCGTCTTTTTTATAGTTAGGATCATTTTCTATTCTTTTTTGATTTAATAGTACTTCTGAGTTTATTTGGAAAGAAAAATAACAGTATCTTAAGAAGTCTTCAATACATTTATCAGATATTTTATAGTCTCTTAATTCTCTACTTAAAATTATTCCATATGTTTTTATTACTTCTTCTACATCATATTTTTCTTCATTTGATAAGGCTTCAAATAGTTCTTTTCCTGTTTTAAATCCATATTTATTATCTTCTGTCACTAATACTTTTTGTGTTTTAAAAAATCTTTCTGCAGCTTCTTGATATCTTCTTGGATCTACTAGAAGCTCTCTTTTTCCAAATGTTCTTGATATATATCTTGCTTCTTCAAATGATAAGTTATCTATATTTATATCCATTGTAGAGACTTGTGGGTATATTTCATCATAGGAAATATTTTGCATAATACACAAATCTCTTAATGACATATTTTCTTTATACATTGGAGTTGTTACTGCTATTCTATAAGGTACTTCTGCATCATCAATTAAGGCATCATCTACTTCATCAATTAAGGCAAAACCTGGGCGATCAATTCGCTGTATCATGTCTTCCTGTTTTGATACTGTGTTATCTCTTAAATAATCAAAGGCAAATGTCTGTTTAGAACCATATGTTATATCACTTTTATAAGCTTCTTGTTTATAAACTTTTAGTTTTCTTTGTAATTTTATTCTATCATATGCAGTAAGTTTTGTCTTATCTAGTCCTTCTATTTCAGCAAGTTGCTCTTCACTATCTGGAAGGTATCCTGATGTTAAGCCAAGCCCTTCGTATATTGGTAGTGTTTCTTCAAAATCACGTTTTGCAAGATATGGGTTAGCAGTAATTACATGTACTCCTTTTCCTCTTAAGGCTTGTAAAAATGTTGGCAACACTCCAGATAATGTTTTACCTTCACCTGTTCCTAGTTCAGTAATACTTCCTTCACTAATAGCAATTCCAGCCATTTTTTGAACGTCTCTTAAAATCATATTTGGATTTTTATGAAAACTTGTTAGGGCAAGAGATGCTAAAGCAAAAGAACTAGGCATTATTTTTTCTATATCATCATAATTATTTACATCTTTTATTGCTCTTCTTAATTGTTCTGTTTTATCAGCAAACCACATTTTTAGTCTGTTTTCATATTCTTGTTTTAATTCAGGATTATTAATGTATGATTTATGAAATATTGTTAAGAAATTAGTTGGTATTTTATAAGTTTTTCCATTATGTGTTACTACTTTTGTACTTAGTGCTATCAATTTTTCGTTTTTATTTACTTCTTCAAGTATTGGAATAAATATATCTCCTAAAATTAGTTCTAAGTTATTGTCAAAGTCTTCTTGTAAAGATTTTTCGTATTTATCAATTACTTGTAAGACTCTTTCAAATCTTTTTATATCACTATGTTTAATTTTTTCTAATTCTTTATCAATCATACTCATATAATCACCTATTATATTTTTATTTTATCATAATGCTTATTTCTTATCAATTTTATTTTTCTCTTTTTCGTAACACTTTGCACACATTGATACATATGTTACATTTTTTTCACCATCAATTGCTACTTGTGATCCTTTTGTTATCATTTTACCATCTTTATATCTTGCGTTATATATTGCTTTTCTTCCACATTTACATATTGTTTTCATCTCTTCAATGGTGTGAGCTATCTGTAAGAGTCTTGTTGAACCTTCAAAGCCATTTGTTAAAAAGTCTGTTCTTAGTCCATAACAAATTACTGGTATATCTAAATCTGTTACTATCTTCATACATTCGTCAACTTGTTTTCTAGATAAGAACTGAGCTTCATCTACTAAAACACAATTTACTTTACGAAATTTCTTTTTTACTATTTCATAGATGTCATCGTCATCGTTAAGAAGCAAATCAACTTCTTTTGATACTCCAATTCTTGAAGTTATAGTGTTACTTCCTTTTGTATCAATTGATCTTTTTACAATTATTGCTTTCATATTATTTTCTTGGTAATTATAACATGTTTGTAGTAAAAGAGTTGACTTACCACTATTCATTGCACCATATCTAAAATATAATTTTGCCATTTTATTTATCCTTTCTTGCTCTTGGATGAGCTTTTAAATATACATCTTTTAATCTATCAGTGGTAACATGAGTATATATTGCTGTAGCAGTTAGGCTTTCGTGTCCCAAAAGTTCTTGAACTGATAAGATGTCACATCCTTCATTTAATAAATGTGTTGCAAAACTATGACGAAGCATATGTGGGGAAATTTTCTTTCTTATCGTCGTGTTTTTTATTATTTCATCAAGGATATATCTAACTCCCCTTGTTGTAAGTTGTCCTCCATTATTATTTAAGAATAAATACTCGCTATTATTTTTATTCAATTTTAAATAACCATCGTTTAGATATAAATCAAGTATTTCTTTTGCATAATCTCCAATTCTTGTAATTCTTTCTTTATTTCCTTTTCCTAAGACTTTTATTTCTTCGTCATTTATATCCTTTACTTTCATATTAACTAGTTCACTTACACGAACACCTGATGCGTACAACACTTCAAGTATTAATCTATTACGTTCTCCTAGTGGTGTTGAAATATCTATTGAATCAAACATTTCTTCTAGTTCGTTATAATAGAAAAATCTTGGAAGTTTCTTTTCTTTTTTAGGAGATTTTATTAAAGTAAATGGATTATTTTTAGTATAATCCTTGTTTATTAGATACTTGTAAAATCCTCTTAGAGAACTTAGTTTTCTTGAAATAGTTGTAGCTTTATTTTTCTTTTCATCTAGTTCCATCAAAAAAAATCTAATATCTTCATATTTTACATCTAGAATTTCGAGATTTTCTTTACTTGTAAAATCTAAAAATTCTACTAAATCTTCTTCATAACTATCTATAGTTTGCTTAGAATAATTTTTTTGATATCTTAAAAATTTTAAATATTCTTCTAAATACTTCATAATACCATCTTCTTCATATTCATTTTATAACATTATTAAATATTAAATCTACTAAATTAACAAAATATTAAAAAAAAAGACACATTTAATATCTTCTTTTTTCTTTTCTTTTTAAGACATAGAATGTATCTTTTCTTATTTTATTTATTTTTAAATTTTTAACTGTTAGTGAATTAATTAATTCCTTATATTTTTTTATTATTATTCTTAGCTGTCTATTATAGAAATAGAATGTATCATCATCTAGAAACATCATTCTAGATTTTAAAACATTTAACATTTCCTGATAGGCATTTCTTAGATATCCTAGTTTATCTTCTTTTATTCTGTATTCAAGAAGTGATTTGAAACTTATATAGTATTTGTTATTTACATAAATTGTTGTAAATCCAAGTTTTGTTATATAGTCATTTTCTTCGTTTGTTAAATCGATTAACTTATTTAATTCTCTTCCTAATGTGTTGTTTTTTAATATTAATCTTGCAAATAGCTGGTTTTTACTGTTGAATAACAATTTCCTTGCTTTTTCTATTTCAGTTAATCTTCCTTCATATGGGTCATCTTTAAAGATAAAATCTTCTTGATTATCAAAAAGTGGCTCTATATTTTCTTTTTCTTCTGTGCTTTTTGCGTATGCTACTACTAGTTTTCCATCTTTTGCACCATTTTGTTTTTCAAAACTATAGATTTTTTCTTTGTTTGGATAGTTATTAATAAAATCCTCTTGATTTTTAAATTGTGATGTGTACATATCGACTGAATATAGTGTTTCATTTTCTAATCTTAAGCTTTTTGTTTCATCCTGACTTTTTATGACATACAATAATGTTGCATTATTCATTTTTCTCACCTTCTTTAATTAAGGCAGGGTATTAAAATACCATTTTTCAAGATAAAAGTCAATATGAAACAATTGTTTGACATATCATTATAATTATGTTAATATGAGCTTGAGGTGGTATATATGGAAACACTTACAGAAAAGCAAAAGGTTATTTTGGACACTATTAAAAAGTTTATTGCAAAGGAAGGTTTTCCTCCTACTGTTAGGGAAATAGGTAAAGCTCTTAATTTAAGTTCTCCTGCTACAACACACTTTCATCTTGAAAAACTTGAAAGCAAAGGATACATAAGAAAAGGAAAAGCTAAAAACAGAACAATTGAGTTACTTGTTCCAAACGAGTATTTAGAAAGTGATAATGGAGTTGTTAGTATTCCACTTATTGGTACAATTACAGCAGGTAGTCCTATTGAAGCTATTGAAAACCCTAATGAACTTTTCTCTATTCCTATTGAACTAATCCCTAGAAAAGCTAGCGTATTTGCCTTAAATGTTAAGGGTACTTCAATGATTAATAAAGGAATTAGAGATGGAGATATTGTATTAATCGAAAAAAAGAAAACAGCAAACAATGGTGAAATTGTTGCTGCTATGACTAGTGAAAACGAAGTTACTTTAAAAACTTTCTATAAAGAACAAGGTCATATTAGATTACAACCTGAAAATGACACTATGGCTCCTATAATTTTAGATGACGTTACTATTTTAGGAAAAGCTATAGGCTTATATAGAAAATTTAGTTAAGAATTAAGAAGACTATTTTAAGAAGTCTTCTTTTATTTCGTCATTTATTTCTTCGTCTGTTTCTGTTTCTTCTACTTGATCAATACCTACTCTTATTTTGGCATCCCCAACAAGTTCTGCTGCTATAGTTTCTTCTATTTGATATTCGATTTTTTTATCTTTAATTTCTGCTTTTAGACATGTTGGTTGTTTTATCATTCTAACTATTATTTCATCTTGACCATCATAATCTTCTTCTGTTTTAATTGGGACTAATTCGCTATAATTAACTGTTTGTTTAACTACTTCTGTTTCTGTGTTGTTGTTTTTAGAATACCAAACATTAGTATCAAATGTTCCTTCTACTCTTACAGCATCTTTTTCTTTAGTACCTTTAAACACATGGTTAATTATCCAGCATCCAAGTATAGTTGAAGGTTCGTTTTCTAATTCTAGTATATGATCTGTTGTGAATGACTTTTTCCCTTTTCCAACAACAGCTTTTGTTACAATTTCTTTAAAGCTAGACATATTTCCCTCCTCTAACATAGTTTATGCAATAAGAAGTCTAAAGTTAAATAAAAAATGTAGTCATTTTAATTTGTCTATATTTTTTTATTAATTTTCTTTTCTTATTTTTTCCATTTAAAATTTACTTATTTCGTTTTATCAAAACATTTGAAATTAATGCCTTACTATATATGATATATTTTATTGAAAATACTTTCTAATTTAGGTATAATCATTTTTAAGCACATATAGCTTGATAATAATAAATAATTATTTTGGAGATGTTTCTTATGGGAAAAATTGAAGATTTAGCTATTGGAGATAGAAAACTATATCATGAAGGCTTTTTTTCTGGGGATTATAATCAAGATCTTTATTTAAAAAGATCTATTGATGATGGATCAAATCGTCCTAAATACTTTCTTAGTGTTTTTACAAAAATTAATGGAGAGTTAAGACAACAAGGACATTTGTATTTCTATTTAGATCACAAGACAAAATCAAGTTATTTCATAGGAATAAATGTTGTAGAAGAGTATAGAAATTTAAATATTGGGTCTTTTTTAGTGGCAAGCTGGATTGATCTTTGCTTAAATAATGGGTATGATTTTTTAGGTGTACACGATAAACAAAGAAAACCATTTTTATTATATCTTTTGAAAACATATGGCTTTGAAATATTAGATAAAACTTTATATGATACAAGAACTGATGTTATTTCAATTTGTAGATGCTCTGATTTAGAAAAGAAAGATAAACTTTTGCTTTTTAGAGATAAAAAAAATGAGCAAGATTTTATGAAAACCAATGTATTTAAGATGGATAATTATAAGATAATTCATAGTCTTGAAGGGAATATACATTTAGATGACGTAATCTTACCTATTCAAAATCGTACAAGAAATCCTGTAAGTTATGAACTTCTTTATCAGGATTTAGCAGAACTTAAAGCTGATTTGGTAATATCTCGCCACAAAAGATAATTTTTTATCACTAGTGGTAATCAGATGGTTAATTATCAATCTTCCAAGTATAGTTGAAGATTCGTTTTCTAATTCTAGTGTGTGATTTGTTGTGAATGACTTTTCCTCCCCTAACATAATTCATATAAGATGAAGGCTAAAGTAAAAAAAATGTAGGCATTTTTATTTGTCTACATTTTATTTTGTTTTTCTTTTAATTAAACAAAATCCTTCTTTTCATAATTTATAATAGCGCCAATTAATAATCCAATAGTAATAATTATTGTAATTAAAATCATTACTGGATTTATTGAAACATCTATTATGACATTTCTAACGTCTGCTAGAGTAAATAGTGAGAAATACTTTAAAAATTCGACTGGTTTTGCAAGTCCTGAAAGAGCATTTAATATATAACTTATAAATACAATTCCCAAACTTAGACCTAACATTTTCTTAGACTTATGAGCAAATGTCGATATAAAGAAACATAGTGCGTATATTACAAGTGATGGAAAAAGTGGTGTTATACTTAAAAGAACAAACTGCAACTTATCAAAGTCTCCACTTAGTGATAAGGAAATAAAGTTAAATACACCTAAAATAAGTGTGATTGCAATTACATAGATTATTCCTACTACAAACTTTTGAAGCACTATATCTTTTCTTGTTAGTGGAAGACTATTTAAGTATTCTACTGTTTTATCATTTTCTTCTTTTAATAATATATTAGAACCAATAATTCCTCCATAACTTCCTATGATTAATAAAATGAAAACAAAACCTTCAGATTTTAACCATCCGTAAGCCGTGTCTATTGAAGAAATATCCATATTTAAGGCTTTTAGTATTTCTTCTGGGAACACTTTTACCATTTCATCCATCATTTTAATATTGTCGCTACTAACAATAGATGGATAAACCAAAAATACAACTAGAAAGATACAAAGAAGTATCCCAGTCCATATTAAGAAACTTTTGAAATTAGATTTTAATTCTCTTTTAAACATATAATCTCCTATTCGTAGTAATGAAGTAGCATTTCTTCTAAAGTAGCCTCTTCAATTAATAACTTATCTATTTTAAATTTTGATAAACTTTTTATAAGCTCATTGGGATTAATGGTGTTTTTTAGTTTAATTTCATTTTCTTTTTTGGATACAACTTCTAGTTTTAATTCTTTTTCTATTTTATCAATTTCATCTGATTCAATAGTTATATAAGTAAGACTTTTCTTTAGTAAACTGTTAATTGTTTCTATTTTTAATAAATGACCTTCTTTTATTATTCCTACCCTATCACATATTTTAGATACTTCACTTAAGATATGTGTCGAATAAATAATGGTAGTACCTTTTTTCTTCTCCTCTAAAAGCAGTTTATAAAATACTTGTTGCATTATAGGATCAAGGCCACTTGTTGGTTCATCAAGAATCAATATTTTAGGATTATGTAAAAGGCTTAGAACGATTCCAACTTTCTTTTTATTACCAAGAGACAAATCTTCAACTTTCTTTTTTTCATCAATTTGGAGTAATGACACTAAATTTTTTCGTCTTTCTTTTAAATCTTCGTCATAAAAACTTTCATGGAAGTCTAATATTTCTTTTACTGTTAATTCTTCATATAAATACACTTCACTTGGAAGATACCCAATTAATTTTTTTAGTTCTAAATTATCTCTTGTGAAGGTTTTACCAAATATTTTCACTTCACCTTTTGTTTTATTAATTAAGTTTAAAATAGAACGTATTGTAGTTGATTTACCTGCTCCATTTGGACCGATAAAACCAAATATCTCTCCTTGTTTTAATTCAAGAGACAAGTTTTCTACTCCTAAAGTTTTACCATAATATTTAGTTAAATTTCTTACTTCTATAATATTTTCCATTTAGTTTTCTCACTTTTACTTTTTACTCTTTTTCAGCTTTAGATTTTTCCTTTTTCTCTTCTTCTTTTTTTTCTTCTTCTTTTTCTTGTTCTTTCTTCTTAGCTTCTTTTAATCTTTCACGACAAGTTTCAATTACTTTTAAAGCTGCTTCTTTATCTTCGTAACCTAAAACTTTTACTTCAATTCCTTGTAAAGTTTTATAGTTTTCAAAGAAGTTTACTATCTCTCTTAAAGTAAAATCAGATAAGTCATTTAATTCTTGAACATAATCAAATCTAGGATCTACATCTACTACTGATATTATTTTGTTATCTGGTTTACCACTGTCTAGGATTCTTAAGTTTCCTACTACTCTTGCAGGAACTATACATCCAGGAAATGTTGGTTCTGATGATATTACTAAGATATCTAGTGGGTCACCATCTAGTTCTAGTGTTTCTTCAATAAAACCATATTCTGAAGGATAATTCATTGATGAGTATAGTACTCTATCTAATTTAATTTTATCTCTTCTTTTATCAACTTCAAATTTGTTTTTTGTATTCATTGGTATTTCTACCACTGCATCTACTACTATTTTATTCATAAAAATCTCCTTCTTTTCGCGTAGTAAATATTACCACAAATCGATAAAATAGTAAAGGATTGTTTTAAAATGCCCTAAAAAATAAGTAAGTCTAGTATTTTAAAAGTTATTACGCCCAATCGTAATAACTTTTGCTTTTTTTCAAAAATTATTATCTTTTTAAAATAAAAGAGCATCAACTTTTGTCAACACTCTAATGAAGTCATAATTATATTTTATTGTGTAGTTTTAGTATTTCAATTAACATTTTATCACGATATTCTGCTAGAGATTTATCGTCATTTCCTATTTCACTTGTTCTATTTTTTAAAGCTTCCTCTACTCCATCTCTTGCGATTTGGGAAAATAGAGGTGGTAGTTCTTTCCAGTCAGCCATATCATTTAGCCATAAGTTAATTGAACTACTTAAATGATTTAGTAGTCCATCGACATGACCTTGTCCTCCACCTAACTCAAACACTAAGCTAGGACCCATTATTGCCCATCTAATACCTGGACCAAATGTAACTGCTTTATCAGCATCTTCAATTGAACATACTCCACGCATAACTAGTTCACATACTTCTCTATATACAGCCATTTGGATACGATTACAGATAAATCCTAAAGCTTCTTTTTGAAGTATTACTGGTTCTTTTTTAATTTTTTTATAAAATTCATAGGCAAGTTTAACATTTTCTTCGCTAGTAAACTCACCTTTAGTTATTTCTACAAGTGGAATTAAATGTGGTGGATTATAAGGATGTCCTCCAACGAATCTTTCTTTGTGAATAGCGTTTTTTGCTATTTCAGTAATTAAAAGACCAGAAGTTGATGAAGAAATAATGGCTCTTGGATCCGCATATTTTTCTATTTCTTCAACAATACTCCATTTGATTTCGTATTTTTCTGGACCTGCTTCAGCAATAAACAAAGATCCTTTTAAAGCTTCTTCTAAAGAAGTTGTATAAGTAATTCTACTTTCAATTTCTTTTATTTTCTCTTCGTTTAATACATTATTATTCATAAGTGAGATTAAACTATTGTGAACTCTTTCTTTAGCAAGAGAAAGACCTTCTTCTTTTAAATCATATACACCTACTTCTATATCATTGATAGCAAAAGCAAGTGCCCAACTATAACCTATAACTCCAGCACCTACTACTGATGCTTTTTTAATATCTTCAACATTCATAATTAATTCTCCTTTTCTATTCATCTTTAAATTTTTTAACTAATAGTGGTTTTAACAATTCCATTAAAACAAATGATATAACATTTATTATCGATACTAGTATAAAATCTGTTACAGTGATACTAACAAATCCAAAAAGTTTTCCTATTGGAGTAAAGAATACTAATAATTGTATTGCTAATAAAATAAAGATACCAATATTTAAATGTTTATTACTAAATATCCCTCTTTTATGGATTTGTTCTTTTAGTGATCTACAGTTATAGGCAAATACAAATTCGTTTATTACTATACTTAAAAGTGTTAATGTTTGAGCAGAAGGCTTTCCAAGATGTAGAAAATAGTAATATACAAACATACTTATTCCTGTTTCAAGAATTACAGACGATATTAAGAAAGCTAAGAAAAACTTGGTGAAAATTGGCTTATTTAGTCCATTTGGTTTTCTTTTCATAATATCAGTTGATGCTCTTTCAAAGGAAAGCATAATTGATGGTAATGTATCTGCTACTAAATCAATATATAAAACATGAACTGCAGAAATGATTATATTTCCTGTAAACATTCCAAAGAGTATTATTGCTATTTCAGTAAAGTTACTTGATAAATTATATAAAATATTTGAAATAACATTATCGTATATTCTTCTTCCTTCAGAGATAGCTGTTGTTATTGTGTTAAAACTATCATCAAGCAAGATAATATCAGAAACATCTTTTGTGACATCAGTTCCACTTTTTCCCATACCAATTCCGACATTGGCTAGTTTTATTGCTGGAGCATCATTTACTCCATCACCAGTCATTGCCACTACTTTTCCCTTTTTCTGTAATGCTTTAACGATATTTAGCTTATGATTAGGGCTTACTCTTGCAAAGACATTGTGTGTTTTAAGGCACTCGATTAGCTCTTTTTCAGACATGCCATCAAGCTCTGTTGCATTAATGCACTCATCATCACTTTTACAGATTCCTGTTTCTTTAGCAATAGATATCGCAGTTACTAGATTATCACCAGTTAACATTATTGGTCTTATATTAGCAGCTTGGCATATTTCAATAGACTCTTTAATCTTATCTCTTACTGGGTCTTTTAGTCCAATAAGTCCTGTTAATACTAGCTCACTTTCTTCATTAAAGTATTCATTATCATCTTTTATTTCATTTTTTATTTCTTTAAAAGCAACTGCTAATACTTTAAGTGGAAGATTAGATAGATATTTTTCATTATTAGTATAACTTTCTTTTATCTCATCAGTTAATTTATGGATAGATCCATCTTCGTAGTAATACTTACTTCTTTTTAATATAGCTTCGAAACTTCCCTTTGTATAAATAAATGTTTTGCCATCTTTCTTACAAATTGTACTCATTAATTTTCTATCTGAATCAAAAGGTAATTCATTTATTACTTCAACTTCATCTATTTCCACTTTATTATCTTTTAGATAATTTTTTAAGGCAATATCTACTGCATCTCCAATATAGATTTTTTCATCATTTAAAGTTGCACTATTACAGTAGTTCATTACATTAACTAGCATTTTATTTTCTTTTACTTTATTTAAATCCAGTTCTTCTTTATTACCATATATTTTTATAATACTCATTTTGTTTTCTGTTAGTGTTCCTGTTTTATCAGAACATATTACTTCTGTAGCTCCAAGTGTTTCAATTGGGGCAAGATTTCTTACAATTGACTTCTTTTTAGCCATTTCACTTACTCCTATTGAAAGAGTTGCAGTAATAGCTACTGGAAGACACTCTGGTACACTTGCTACTATCATAGAAATACATAACATTATTATTTCAAGTATTTTGTAATTATTTACTATTCCAAATACTAAAACTAAGGTAACTAAGAAAGATGCTAGTATCGTAATAAACTTACTTACTTTATTTACTTTTACTTGTAAAGGGGTTAGAACTTGTGGAGCTTTTTCTATTGCACTTGCAATATTTCCAAGTTCTGTATCCATTCCTGTTTTTACTACAATTGCTTCTATTTTTCCTGATACAACTACTGTGCCTGAATAGATCATATTAACTCTTTCTGAGATAGTTACTTTGTTTTCAATTGTTTCCTCTTCTTTATCTACACTTTCGCTTTCTCCAGTTAATATTGATTCATTTACTTTAGCAAAATAACTTTCGATAATTCTTGAGTCAGCTGGTACTTTATCTCCTGATTCAAGGATAATGTAGTCTCCTACTACTAAATGTCTTGAGTCTATTTTCTTTAACTTACCATTTCTTTTAACAGTTATTTTATTGGCACTATATTTTTTTAATTTACCTATAGCATCTTCTGCTTTAGACTCTTGTAAAAATCCCATTATGCAGTTAACTAATGTTGTTCCTAAAATAACTATTGGCTCTAGAAAATCTTCGTTATTTAGAATGGAATAAATTAATGATAAAATACCTACGATTATTAAAAGGATTATCATTACATTTTGAAATTGTTTAAGAAAAATCTGTAATTTCGTTTTTTTATCTTTTTCTTCTAATTCATTTCTTCCATATTTTCTAAGTCTTTTTTTAGCTTCATGACTTTTCAAGCCCTTTTTAGATGTTTTAAATTCATCATAAATTTCATTAATACTTTTTTGATAATATTCTTTCATTGAAAACTCCCTATTTTCTATCATTGTTTATATTATATCATCCTAAAAGATAATTATAAAAAAAATATGTTCTTGTGACATATTTTTTACATAGTTTAGTTTTTATTCAAATTTAAAAAGATTTAAGCCTGTTTCTTCATCGTGGAACCTATCTACTTTTCCATCAATTATATAGATTACCATTTCACATGTTGCACTAACTACTGACTTATTTAAGTGACCTCCAAAAACGTGACCTCTTGAGTCAGCACAAGACATATGTAGATGTGAGTAGAACTCATTATTCATCGTATTAATTGTTCCAGTTAAAGATACTATTTCCATATCACCTGTAAAGTTATTTGAATAGTACTTTTTCTCTTTTGTGTTATAAACTCCAACTGTAATATCATCAGTTGCTCCTAGAGCATTAATGTTTGCCAAACGAATATTTTCTTTTAAAGCAATTTCTTTTATTTCTGTTAGAATCTCTTCACCTTTATCAATTCTTGCTACAATTTTATCATTAAATCTTCTGTATTCCATTTTAATCTCCTTATCTAAATTTAATTATATATTATGTATTTTATTTTTGGTAGAAAAAAACTACTAAAAAAATTAGTAGTAATTCTTAAAATTGAAGACTTTCAATTACATCTTTAAATTCTTCTTCACTATATTCTTGTGCATGCATCCAATATTTTACATTATCATAGACAAATGTTGCTGTTAGATGTTTGTTTCCATAAGAATAAGTACTCGTGGAATCCCACATTGCTATATTTACACCAAGATTATTTGATTTATATACTTTTACATTACTTTTTTCTGTAGCATCATCATCACCTGCAAAGGCATCATAATATCTTCTATCTATATATTTATTTGGTATACTAACACTTACGCTTATATCTTTATCATCATTTACTTTAATAAAATTGGGTATCCATAAGTCAATAATTCCAATGCTACCATCACCATTTATTCTTGTTCTATATATTATTTCTGTTTCATCTTTTTGTGGTTTTAATAGTTTGAAACCTAAAACGCTTTCTAGTTCTTTAAAGCTAATATAAGTTTTTGGACTTTCATCATCCTGTACTTTGGGAGCAGTTAGAGGTATTTCTTTATAGCCATTTTCTTTTGATAATTCTATTATTGTTCCATCAGATTGTACTACTACTCCTCTCCAGCTATCTATAACTTCTTTAACTTTATCTGCATTTACCATTGTTAGTGATACTACACATACTATTAATAACAGCGGAAGTACATAAGATATTTTAAACCAACTTTTTCTTTTTTTAGTTTTATTAATAGTCATATTTAAGATATTTTCTTCAAGTTTTTTATTAACTTCTATATTCTTGTAAGAATCTTTTATTTTTTTATTCATTTTCTATTTCCTCCTTTAACATTTCTTTTAATTTTTTTCTTGCTCTTAAAAGAATACTTTGAATATTTGTTTCCGATATATTTAATATTTCTTTGATTTCTTTTATCTTATAGTCCTCGTAATAGTATAAAAAGATTATGGTTCTATATTTTTTTGGAAGTTTTAAGATTTCGTCTAGAATACTTTCATTTTTTTCATAAACTTCTCCCTTAACTTTGTCATTTTCATTTGGATCAAATAAAGTAACTCTTTTTCTCCATAATGATTTTAAAAATGTTTTGGATTCATTAATTGTGACTTTTATGAGCCATTTTTTAATTTCATTATTATCCTTTTCTAACATTTCTTGATGATTATATAATTTAATAAAAACATTTTGAGTTATGTCATCAGATTCTGCAAAACTTTTTGTGTAGCTATACGATAATCTATAAATATCATTCTTGTATAAATCAAATACTTCTTTAAACTTGATATCCAAAGTTTCACCTCCTATTCTTGTAAGTTTCACTATATAAACTATTTTAAGTATCAAAATATCACACTTTTAATATTTTTTAAAATAACAAAAAAATGTAGTTTTCTCTACATTAATTTTTATTTGTTTATATTATCTAGGTACTCATGATACAAAATATCCTTTAAGACTAACATCGCATCTTGCGCATTGTAATTATAATCATTTTTTAGACTAGTAAGCATTTTTCTTATCTCTTTTGAATACTTTGGAATATCAACTTCCTTTTGATATCTTTTTAATACTTTGTATTTACTACTCCATGCTTTGGTCCAGTCTTTTTTATTTTGGTTTTCTTCATTTGTTTCTCTAATCATTTTTTCAATACTTTTACTCATAATTTTACCTTGTTTTTTTATTTTTTAAATATTCATATAGTTCTAGATAGGCTTTGTCGTCAAAGAATGATGCTTGTTCTTCTTCTGTCATTTCAGAAAATGTTCTAGTATCATTTTCTGGAATAAAGATTTTGTCGTAGTCATAGCCTCTTCCTTCCCTAACTGAGTCTGAAATAGTTCCTTTGGTAATAGATGTGAATGATATAGGCTCTTGTCCTTTCTCACAATAGGATAACACTTCTATCCAGTAACATGATTTGTCTTTTCCTTCTAGTAATTTAACAAATCCTTCTGCTTTTATAGTATCTTCACAGTACTTAGCAAGTGCTCCAGGAAAGCCATCTAAAGCATTAATAACAAGTCCAGAGTCATTTTTTAATACTGGCTTATCTAACTTTTCGCAAGCATACTTACAAGAATATTTTGAAACTTCCTCACAATCTAAGCTTTGAATTTCTGGTGTTTCTAAATCAACTTGCTCTATTTTTACATCTAAATCTTTAAATATTTTATTAGCAAGCATTATTTTATATTTATTTTTAGTTACATAATTTATAATCATACTATTTTTCCTTTTTATTAATTAATTTACTAAAGCTTTCTGTTAAACTTCTAGGTCCTCTAATTGCTGTTATTCCATACTCTTTAAGCATTTCGAAGGGATATTCTTTATTTTTGTATTTTTTAAGTAGTTTTAATTTCATTAATTTATTTATTGTTAGGTTTTCATCTTCATATTGATAAGGAATATTTATTTCTATTACTCTACACTTATACATTATTTCTTTATATGGACTTCCTACATAAAGATAGACAATATCATTTACTTTGATATTATTTGATTGTTTCCAGTCTAATGTATCAGTATTATTAAAACAGTTTACAACATCGTAATAATTTGGGTTTGCAGGGACTAACCACTCGCTTGGTGCTTCAGTAAACTTATGACTTTCTATTATGTATTTCATTACTTCTTCATCTTTTAAAGTATCATCAAGTATTATCGTAATCCATTTTTCTTTATTCATGTGATAGGCTTTATAAAATCCTTTTTGGTTAATTAGTTCTTTAATCTTTTTTTCATCAAGTTTTAAATCAAGAATATCTACCTTTTCATCTCCAAAATCTAATTTACTTTTTTTAATATTCATTATTAATCCATACCATTTTTCATTTAGGGGATTTCTAAATACCGCTGAGATATCGTCATCATTAAAAGGATAATCTGGTAGATCTTTATACTTATCATATATTAATTTAGCAATTCTATTAGCTTGTCTTCCTATAAAGTACGATTTGTCAAACGCTTTTTCTCTAGTGTCTTTTAAGATTCTTGTAAATTCATCTCTTACAAGAGATACAAACTCACCAGTTGCACTTTCTATTCTAAAGTTTTTGTATTCTTCATTAAACTCTAATTCTATTACTCTTCCTTTTATTTTACCTTCTTTATCAACTTCTATATCAACACGAAAAGAATTATTTAATATTGTTTCACTATAAATATATAAATCGCCTTCTTTTTTAAACCCATAAGACAATAACTTATCTTCATTTAATCTTGTTTTTTTAAATATTTCATCTTCTATATTCATAGTTAACTTCACTTCCACTTTCATTATACCAAAAAACACTTAAGTTTTCCCTTAAGTGTTATGATATTTTTTGTTTTTTCTTAGTTATTATATTATTTATTATAGTAAATAGTATGGCAAATAAAACTAAGACAAGCATATTTATAAAAATAGGCTCTAAACTTTCTAAGTTTACTTTTTCAATAGTAGCAAGAGTATCATTTGAATTTATAAACCAATATGATGGTAAAAGATGTGCTATTTTTAAGACGAAATCAGGCAAGTACGTTGCTGGTACAAATGCTCCACAAAGAAACGCTGAACCTAGTGCTACAACGTTTACTATTCCATTTATAGCATTCTTGTCATTAACTAGTGTACTTATTAATAAAGCTATTGTTAAAGAACAGAATGTAAAGACAAGTGAATTAAGTAAATAAATGATTCCCCTTAAAGAAAACATAACATCTCCTAGAATAAAGAAAGATATTATAGAAAACAAAATCCATACAATGAAAGAATAAGCAAAACTTCCAAGAAGTAAGTAGCTATTATATCTTTTATAGTTCATACTACTTATTATTGTTCTTTTCTTTAGTTTTCTATCATTAAAGCTAGATATTACTATACAGATTATGAATATTACTATTGCCATTGTACTGTAACTTGAAAAATTAAAGTAAGATGAAGCAAAAGCTAAGGAATTAGTATCTAGTTTAGAGGTTATTTCAACTTCTGTTTTTATATTTAAATTCTCATTTATTAATTTAGTTAATTCATTTTCATCATCAGTAATTTTGTTATATATTTTTTGTAGGTTTAAGTATCTTGTAATCAAAAGTTCTTCAATACTTGCATTATAATCATTTGTCGATTTTATTTCTAATTCTATTTCTTTATTATCAAGAATATTTTTACCATAGTCTTTTGGAATATAGATTACATAGTTAACATCTCTATAGAATAAGGCATCATCTATTTTATCTTCATCTATTTCTTTAACATTACTGTTATCTGAAATATATTTTACTAGATTATCAGTTATAGTGTTTTTAGTATCCTTATTTACAACTACAACATCTGGTTTAACATTTTCAAAGTTTATGCTTGATTCACTTACTGAAGACATATTTATAATGGATATTCCTAGAAGTATTACAGTATATAGTATAATTGTTCCTTTGTAATTTCTAATTACTTTCCAAAATGTTTTAAATACTGTCATATTTTTGCCTCCTTAATCCTTTATAAGATAATAAAAGCATTATTAAAGAAAATATTAATAAACTACTTATATTAAATATATATCTATCTAAAGTATCGTAATAATAAAGCGAATATAATCCATCAGTTATCATGTTTGCTGGATTAATTATATTAAGTATAGGCATATTTTTATCAATTATATACTTCATCGTTATTCCCATCATTCCTGATAAGAAGCAAAAGACCATTGTTACTGCAATTAAAATACCTATTTTAGAGTTTTCATTTGTTTTAAACAATGTTGCTACTAAAACTCCTAGAGAAAGTCCTGCAAATGAACCCACGATAGCTAGTAATATTATTAAAGGAAGTTTTGTTCCATAATCGACATTTAGGACAAAGACTGTAAACACGAATAATAGTAAGACTCCAAATAATTCTGTTATAAAACTAGCAAGTAAGCTACCTAATAACATTTTTCCTTTATTAATTGGAGATGTACCTATTCTTTTACCTACTCCACACATATTAGGAAGGCGATAGTTTATTATAAACATAGATATTATTCCACCATATAAGCATGTCATAGCAATCAAGGTGTAAAACTCGATCATAGTATAACTTAGATTTTTTCTTGAAATATTTTTAATTGTTGTAGTTTCAGTCATCACTTCAAGAGCTTTTTCAGCATAAATTTCTTGATTACTTCTATTGTTACCACTTGCTAGATTTTTATTTTTTTCAAGTTCTACAAGGATATCAATTGTTTTCTTTTTATTTTTTATTTCATCAATTACCTGTCGCAAAACAGTTTCATTTACACCACTTTTTTTAACAGTTAGTTTAACGTCATCATTAGTGAAAGCAAGATACCCAACTATTTCATCTTCCTCTAATAGCTTTTCAGCTTTTTTTCTATCACTTACTAATTTTAATTCAAATAATTGATCTTCATTTTCACTGCTTAGAGCATTAAGTGCTGTTTTAAACATATCGTTATTTTGATATTCTTCACTATCGATGATACCAACATTAAAGACTTTTAATACTTCGTTATTTTCAATATCCTGAAAGGCAAGTTTAAAAAGTCCTCCCATTACAAGGGGAAATATGAATGTCCAAAAAAGCAACATTTTATTAGCTAGTAAAGTTTTTACAGAGTATTTAAAATTGTGCCAAAACATTAGTCCCTTAATTCCTTTCCAGTTAATTCGAGAAATACATCATTTAAAGTTGGTCTTTCTGAGAATATTTTATTATATGATATTTTGTTTTCTTTTAGGAAGTCGATTAATTCTCCTAAATTATTTTTACCTTTTTTATACTTTACTACTAAAATATTATCTTTATATGATACTTCATCAACTGTTTTAAATACCATTAATTTTTCAATTATTTTTTCTTCGATATTATTTACTTCTACTGATATTTTTTCTTCTATATTTGCTAATTCTTTTAATTTATCTGCTGTTCCTTCTGCTAGCACTTTTCCTTTATCAAGGATTATGATTCTGTCACAAAGGATTTCTGCTTCTTCCATGTAGTGAGTTGTATATATTATTGTAGCTCCATTTTCTCTTAATTTCTTTATTCCATCTAGAATATTATTTCTACTTTGAGGATCTACTGCTACTGTTGGTTCATCTAGAAATATTAATTTAGGTTTATGAGCTATTCCACAAGCAATATTTAATCTTCTTAAAAGACCTCCAGATAATTGTTTAGGATAAAACTTTTTAAAATCATTTAACCCTACTAATTCTATAGCATCTTCAATATATTTTTTTCTTGTTTCTTTATCTTTTATGTAAAGCCCACAAAAGTAATCTAGGTTATCATAGACAGTTAATTCTTCAAATACTGCTACATCTTGAAATATTACTCCAATATCTTTTTTAATGTCGTAAGACTCAGGAGTCATTTCTTTTCCAAATATTTCAATAGAACCTTTTTGGAATTTTAATAGTGATAATATACAATTAATTGTTGTTGATTTACCACTACCATTAGGTCCTAAAAGACCTAATATTTCTCCTTTATATACTTCAAAAGATAAATCGTTAACTGCTGTTAATTCTTTATATTTTTTAGTTAAATTCTTTACTTCTATTACAATTTCTTTTTTCATATTAATCCTTTCTATGTGCTGTTATTATTGTATAAGAGTATTTGTTGATCGTTATAATTATATTTTCTATTTCACAATACCAATTTTTACCTTTTTGATATATATTGTTAGAACTCATTATTTTATCTTTTAAATAATCTACTACGTCAATTCTTTCAAGATTAAGATTTCTTTTAATTCTTGAAATACCTAATTTTGTTGTATGTATTTTATCTAGGTTTTCTTTTAAAGTATTCATTTGATGAAATCTCCTAGTTAATAATTTAGTTTAGAAAACAATTTACTACCATAATTACATAGTAATTGCCATAGTGCTACTGTTAATATCGTGAATACTGCTATCATGATTAGTATGGCAATAATTGCTTCATTATGAAATGTTACTAAAGCTAAAACTGATAAAACAAAGATAATCATTCCTATAAAAACACTTATCCCAGAACTTAAACTTTGTTTTACTACTTCAGTGTCATTGCTAAATTCTAGTTTAGGGTATTTTAGATTTACAAGTAAACCTATTATTGCAGTAAGTGATGGTACTACAATACTAAGTAATAATATATAAATTATGTAGATGAATTCAATATTAAATCTTATGATAAATATTAAATCTCCAATTAAAATTAAAGGTAGAGTTATTATTAAACTAGTTAGTACTTTAGATTTTAATATTGTTTTTGTACTAACTGGTAAACTCTTTGTTATATTTATTCCTTTTCCTTCAAGAGAAATACTTGATGAAGTAATAGATGTCATAGAACCAACAAAGATTACTAAACCACAATAAACTAGATGAATATTTTCTAATATATCAAATCCATCAGAACCTTCAATCATAAACATTTCGCCAATATTATTTCCTTTAATACATAATATAATGGTTACTGCTACAAATAAAATTATTCCAAAGCTAGAATTAAAAATGTAGACTGTTGATGAAAAGAACCTTGATAATTCTTTACTAATTAAAGAAGATAGTTTACTTTTTACCTTTATTTTTTTCTTTTTACTAGAAATAAGGCCATATTCATTATTTTTAGATATTATTTTGAAGTAATAAATTGACCCTAAATAAACAAACAAGATAAATGGAATTATATTAAATAATAAGACTTTTATTAATTCTAAAATATCAAATTTGTTTATTAATGAGTTATATGCTCCTATTGGGTAATATACTTTAGTTAAGATATCGTTTATAGAAGTTGCATTCTCTACTATATTATCCATGATGTTTTCTAGTTGAAATGATAAGAAAAAGATTATTATCATTACGATTGCTGTTAGTACTGATTGGACTATTTTTTTAGCTTTAAATTTAGATGTTAAGTGTTTAATAAAGTAACCAATAATACAGGAAAGTGTTGTTGGTATTATTGGAATTATGAATAAGAAAATAAACGATATAAGGTAGAATAATACACCAGGTGACTCAAAATAAATGTATATTATGAAAGCTGGTAATAATATTAGTAAGTTATATAAAAACTGAAAAACAAGTAGTTTAAATATTCTTACATATAAAATATGACTCTTTTTAATTGGAAGTGAGAATAACAAGTCATTGTCTTTGGCATCGAACAATATTGCCCCACTTTTGTATATTCCTTCGATAAATGTTAGTGCAGTTACTAAAAGTAATACCACCGATAACATTACATAAGTAAGATTTACCTTAGCAAGAGGTTCAGCAATCAAGTAAAAATAAGTTCCCACTGCATACATCACTATACAAGCAAGAAATAATGGAAAAACAATCTTTTTAAATGAATTTGAATTTGCTTTAGTCTTATATTTAAACAAATTCATGTCTTCACTAAAAACAGCTTTTATTAAAGAAATTAACTTTTTCATTTTTGTTCCTCAAGATCTAAGAAAACTTCTTCTAGTGATTTATCTTTTTTAACACTTGCCATACTTCCACTTGAGACTAGTTTACCATTTTTTATTATTGCAACTTTTGTACATAACTTTTCAGCAACATCTAATATGTGTGTTGAAAATAGTATCGTTTTTCCTTCTTTGGCCATATCCTTCATTATTTTTTTCATATCAAATACAGCTTTTGGGTCAAGCCCTACAAAAGGTTCATCCATAATTAGTATTTTAGGGTCATGACAAAGAGCTGCAATTAAAGCAACTTCTTGCTTCATACCATGAGAAAATGTCGATATTTCATTATTTAGTACATCGACAAGCTCGAATTCTTTGCTATACTTTTCGATATTTTTAGTTCTTGTTTCTTTGTCTACATCATACATATCACATATAAAATTGATATATCTTAGTGCTTTCATATTTTCATATAAGTCTGGGTTATCTGGAATATACGCGATTTCTTTTTTACAAGCAATAGGATCTTTTTTTATTGATTTTCCATTGATTAAGATGTCTCCTTGTTCAAAATCAAGAATTCCTACAATGGCTCTTAATGTAGTTGTCTTCCCTGCTCCATTATGTCCAATAAACGCAAATATTTCTCCATCAGGAACATCAAAAGATAAATTGTCTACTGCTTTTTTTGAATTATTATATATTTTGGTAAAATTCTTTATTTCAATCATTTTCTTCTCCTTTAAAATTTATGAGAGTCATTTTTTTCTAGAAATCTAATATTTACTGCTCCTACACCACTTTCTATATCAAGGGTTGTCTTTCCTTTTCCTAATTTTGTGTCTCCTACACTATAGCCATCTATTTTAATTTCGCCAATTCCATCTTCTGTTTCGATAGTGTAGTTTTCTTTGCTATCTTGAATTTCAATATTTAACTCTCCAATACCTGACTCTATATCGTTTTCTCCACTAAAGATACCTTCGATATTAAATTGTCCAATTCCTAGTTCTAGGTCAACGTTAGCTAGATTAGCATTTTTAATAGTTACTTCACCAACTCCACCTTTTATTTTGGTTTTCTTAGTTACTATCAATTCTTTTATTTCAGTTTCACCTGTTCCTAATTCAAGTGTTAACTTTTTAGATTTTAGTGATTCAATTTTAATCTGACCTATTCCATTTGCAATATAAATTTCATCAAATTCTTCATCTGGAACATAAATTATTATTTTCTCATCATCAGTATCGAAGATATTATTAGATTTTTCTGTAATTGCAATTTTATTATGATCTTGTTTTATTTTGACATTTTTATTATCAGTGTCGACTCTAAACTCTTCACCTTTTCTTATTTCAACTTGAGATATTCCAAGATTAACACTTAAAATGTATGAAGAATCTGGATACTTTGATATATCAAGCCCATCTCCCATACCAAAAGAACCTGTAAAAATTGTTCCTAAAACACCAAATGCTATGTAAAGTCCTCCAAAAATTCCAACGATTAAGGAAAGAGCAAAACCAATAGCAGCATATTTAATTATTCTTTGGGCAGCACTCATCTAATATCAACTCCTCCAAATAAACATGTTGCATGAACGTAAATTGTTATTTTATTTTTGTCTTGATTTTCTTTTTTATTGCTTACTCCACCAAAAATTGAATTAGATACTACTTTGATATTAGCGTTTTCAGGAGCAATAATAGTAATTCCACCAAATATAGCACTAGCGTTTATTACTACATCTTCTTTAATTATTGAATTTCTTAAATCAAGATCTAATCCTCCAAATACTGATGATAATGTACATCCTTCAAACCTTTCATTAGCAAAGTTTAATTTTTGTCCTGAAAAAGTTGATGCATATTCATTTCCTTCTTTGTTTTTATTTTTCTTATTAATTTCGTCTATCTTTTGATTAATTTTACTTCCAATTACATTTTTAAAGATACAAGAAAGTCCTATAATTACAATGATTATTGGAAGAGTTAATTTCCATACAACTTTAAATTCTAAAACATTTTGGCAAGATAATAGTAAAAGCACTCCTATCATTAATCCAATTAAATTTCCTGTTTTACCTTTAGATGTAAGCAAGTTAATAAAACATGGAACTATGATGAAAAGAGTCCACCATCCTTTAAAAAATATTCTTAAATCTGTTATATTTAAGGCATTTAGTCCTAATATAACTCCTATAATTACTAATACAATTCCCCATAATACACTACTTAAATTTTTCATTTTTTCTCCTTTTTTACCTTATATTTATTTTTTTTATAAGATATTACCTATTATTTTTTTAATTTTTTTTATCTTCTTGTGACATAAATCCTTGAAAGCCATATGTTAATAGTTTTGATATTTGGTCATCTGTTAAGTTACAAGTGTTATTTGCTACAATCGTTGCTATTCCATGAGTGAATATCCACATTTTTACATGAAACTCTTTTAGGTTGTCATCAGTTAAATTAGTACTTAAATTGATGTATTTTGCTAGTTCTTTAAGCTCTTCATCATCTTTAGTTATAAACTCTTTTGCTGGTAAACTACTTTCTCTCATAAATAGAATTTGATAGAGTTTACCTTCTTTTCTTGCAAACATAACGTAGTTTAGTCCAATTTGTTTATATATTGGTATTTCATTATCTTTGTGAGCCATTAAGAAGTTATAAAAATACTTTTCAATTTTTCTTACCAATTCACTTTTTAATTGTTCAGTGTTCGTAAACTGATAATATATTGGCCTTATTGAGCAGTTAAGCTTTTTCGCAAGCGTTCTATTATTTAGACCTTCAAAACCATTTTTCCTAACAATATCAAATGCTGCATCCAAAATCATATCTTTGGTTATCTTAGTTGTTTTTGGCATCCTTACCCTCCTTTTTGTATTCACTGATATTGTATCACTTGATACATTTTTTGTATAGATACAATAGAATGATGTACAGAAAAAAAGTCAAGTTTTTCAAAATTTGACTTTTCTTTATAATTATACGCATTTGATAATATGTGTTATCTATATATCTTAGTTATATTCTTCCTATTTTTCTAATTTTTTAAGTTTCTCTAAAAGTTCTTTAGTGCAATTGGTATACTCCATTATCTCTTCATCTGTTAATCTTTTTTCTAACATAGTTTTAATAATTTCTCTCTCTTTTTGTATCTTTCCACTCTTTTCTCCTTCAATTATTCCTTCTTCTTTTCCTTCTTCTTTTCCTTCACGAAACCTTTCATCTCCATATGCTAGTTCTTTATCATAAGATCTTAACAAGTCACCTTTTAATACTACTTCTTCTGCTTCCTTGATATAATATTCCATAATTCTTATTCCCTTCCCAACTCTTTTAGCATAAGCTACATCTGTTTCTATTAATACCATCAAGTATCTTTCAAGCTCACTTAGCTCTTCTATGCCTTCATCATAACATTTTTCTCTTAGGTTTG
>CABUQZ010000007.1 GCA_902493795.1 uncultured Clostridium sp. | reverse complement strand
TAAAAATGATATTCTATATAAAAAACACTTCAAAAAGGGAGTGATTAGGAAAAATATAGAAAATCGTTGAAATATAAAGAAAAAGTAGGTAGATGTTGTAGAAACTCTACACACTACCTATGATAGAGAGGAGTAATTTTATGGAAGAAAAAAGTAAAAATAATGTTTTGATTATTGCATTAATCGTTTTTGTTGTCATTTCATTGATATTGGAGGATTTATTATAAATGATAAAGTATTAAGTAAAGATAGTAATTCTCAATCGAACAATGATATAGAAAATACTAATTCATCTACAAATAATAATAATAATAAAATCGATAATACTCAAAATAACGAAGTAAATTTAACGAGTGAACAAGCATTTAAAATGATAGAATCAAAGAGAAAAAGTTTAAATTATGATACATGGAGTACAGTAAGTGCTAAAGTATTAATGAAAGGGGATAATAATTATTATTGGGTTACATATACTGATGCAAATATTGATGGTTATTATTCATCTCCATTAGGTGTTATATTCCACTATGAAAATGGTGAATGGAAATTTGAAATACCTGGTTTTTCTGGAACAACAGAAGATGAAATAGCAAAATATAATTTTGTAGATATTAATAGTTCAGAATATTTTGAATTAAACGATAATCTTGCGTTTACATTAATTGAAGGAAAAAGAAGAGAACTAGGATATAATACTTGGACTACTGGAAGTGCAAAAGTTATAAAAAAAGGAGATAATAATTATTATTGGGTCACATATACAGAAAAAAACAATAATGGTTATGACTCGACATTAGGTGTTATATTCCACTATGAAAATGGCAAATGGAAATTTGAAATACCTGGTTTTTCTGGAACAACAGAAGATGAAATGACAAAATACAATTTTGTAGATATTAACTAATTATTTTTCAAAACAGTCATGTGACTGTTTTTTTAATTCATTTTTTATACTTATTAATGATACTGAAATATAATAAAATAAAACTAATTCTCATTGATATGCTACTTGGAATCCCTTTTATTTATTCAATATCTAGATGACAAAATAAACCGATCAAATTGTTATATGTAATTTATCCATTATTTTTTTGCATTATTATCTTAAACATTTAATTAAATTATCTTTGAATTTATTTTTTTAGTAAGTTTAACAACTATTTTAAATTTTAATTTTGTAGTTTCATCTTCTCTTTTTTCAGGATTTATATCTTGTAAGTCTGATAAAGCTTCTTCAACAGTTGTTCTTATTCCTTCAATTTGTCTATTTGTTTCAGAAAAATTGCAAAAATGCAGATATCAGAAGAATACCACTATACTCTTTTAGATATAGTTATGCTTCTTTACTTTTAATACTGGTCAATCAGTAACTACTGTATCTAAATATTTAGGTCATACCAGTATAAAATAAACATTAGACACATATGCTCATCTGTTTCCAAATAATTTAACAAATGTAAAAAAAATATGGATAATTTAAATTTAAATAATTAATTAAACTTAAATAAATTTATACCATAGTATTTGGATAATGATATTTGGTATCTAGCTTGGTATCTTGAAATTTCAAATATCATTTAAAAAACTTATAAAACAAAAATGGAGCGCTTAGCGCTCCTTCAGGGGGTTTTGGTTGATTGGTACTTTTATGGTCAAAAGTGCCCTTTTTTGTTGGAAAAATGCCTATAAATTGATGATATTTTCGTAATTAACCAGTTTCATTTAGTGGCATCGTACCTAAATCGTACCTAAAAATTTAATTTTGAATTAATGGTTTAATTTAATCTAATAAATATAATATATTAGATATTATTATAAGCATTTTGGTTAGGCTTCAGAATGGTTCCGTTGATTATTTAAAAAATACTTTTATCAAATACTTTATTAACTACTATACATGATATTACATATAAAACAATAAAGCTTATAATAAAGAATGTTACATTAGATATTAGATATCCTAGCAATGTTATTAATCCAGTTAAATAACAATAACTTATAAGATATCCTGCACTTCCTGATGCGGGATCATTTACACCTCTTGTATATCCACATCCTGTTAAAAAGAATGCTAAAAAATGTAATATTGTTCCTCCAATAAAAATATTAAACAAATCAGCATATGTTTCATTACCAATTATATTTATGTATGGATTAGGCAATGCAAATTGTCTTATTAATGCACTTATTAGATGAATTATTTTATACATATAAACCTCCTTTTTAAAACATTATCAAATCTATTACTTGTTTAATTTCATTATCAATATCTGAAATTTCAAAATTGTTAAGTATTTTGGTTTTACTTAAAGAGACATTATAATTTTCTTTCA
Source organism: uncultured Clostridium sp. (assembly GCA_902493795.1). Classification (GTDB taxonomy): domain Bacteria; phylum Bacillota_I; class Bacilli_A; order RF39; family UBA660; genus RUG13868. The sequence goes on along the minus strand of CABUQZ010000007.1, from coordinate 72,175 downwards.
TATATTGAATTATAAAAGATAACAATTTTTTACCATTAATTAATTTTAATTTTTGTTCTAATGTGTTCCATTTTTCATTTATATATAATCTCGCTTCCTTATTGGTTGTCTGAATATTTTTAGAACGATCGGATTCGTGTATTGCATTTGAATACTGATCCATAAGTTCAAAGTAAAAACAGTCTAAAGCTTGTTCTAATTTATTAATAAATTCCGACATGCTTGTTTTATTATTTATAAATTTATACAGTACTCGTGGATTTATAAGATAGCTTTCTAATTCTTTTCTTTCCCATATATGCAAGTCTAAGTGGCAATCTATAGCACTTTTCCTTATTTTATTTAATTCACTGTCTAATCTATAATCCTTATCTAAAATACATATACATTTAAAATTACCTGAAGTTTCCTTATAAAAAAGTTTTGCCGCACCTAATGCCTGTTCATATCTAGTAAATGATCCTAATTCTATAATTGGCAAATCGCTAATTGTTTCTATTTTTTCAGGATATAAAATTTTATAAAATTTATTTAACAATTTAATATCTAAACCTTCTACAAAAACACATTTTTTACATAACCCTAAACGCAATAGAGACATATTTTGTATACTACCAATTGTTTCTACAATTGATTGAACATTTGAAACACCTTTAGAATATTGCTGAATTCTTTTTGTCTTATCAATTTGAAAAACATTTTTAAAATCTGCTTCCGAAATTAATTCTACTGAATGTGTCGCAATAATTATTTGTTTATTTTTTGATTTTATATAATTAAAAATCTTCTTTTGTAAATTGGGATGTAAATAAACATCTGGCTCATCTAAAATTATAGTTGATGATAAATTGTGCTTAGCTATAAACCATATTATTTGCAAATACATTTGTAATCCACTTCCCATCAAACCAACCTCAGAGGTAAATTGATTTTCTTTAATCCAAAGTGAAACCTCATCATCATCTGGAAAATACTCTATATTATCAATCATTAATCCATTCCATATTTTTTCAGAAATTTCTTTAAATTTTGAAAAATATTCATTTTTATATAATAATATTTCATTTCTAAAATGCAATGAAGACAAATATGTATATTGATCCCTTTCTATTGTTTCAACTGCTAATTTTTTTTCTTTTTCTCTGATTAAATTTAAATGAGGCATAATATTAACTTTTAAGTTTTCTTCATTCATTCTTTTTGCTTGAATTATACTTTTTATATTTTCTCCATTTTTGTTATAAACTGTTGCAAAAACGCATTCGGTATTCAAATAAATATGAAAGATTGTCTTATCATCAAATTCAATAATTATTTCAGCGTTTACATTATCATTATAGAAATATACAATTGATCTTAAATCAACCTTATAAGCATCAACATTTACATTAAATCCAAATATGTTTTTAGGTAAATTTAATGATTCATTTGCATTCCTATATATTCTATTTTTAAAAACTTTATTAGATACAACTGATACTATTCTTAAGGCTTCAATTATAGTAGATTTACCAGCATTATTTTCTCCAACGATTAATGTCTCATTTTTAAAAACAACTGTATAATCTTCAAAACATCTATAATTCTTTAAAGTCATTTTTTTTATCATTTAAATTCCCCTCCAATCAAAAAAAAAAAGCATATTCCATTATTAAAAACGAAATATACTCTCTACTATCTATAATTATTATAACATTTTTTCAATAAATTTTAAATGCATTTACTAATTATTTGAATATTTTAATTCTGCCTGTTTAATTACCTTATCTACTGCGCCTTCACGTTTTACAGGTGGATAATTATATTGAATAAGTAATCTTCTTATGTTACTTCTAATTCTTGCTCTAGCATCTTCTCTTTTAAATGCATCAAGAGTTAAATTCTCATTAATTAATTCCACTAAATCTTTAGCAATTTGTACAAGAACTTCATCTTGCATTAATTCTTTAATTTCTGGATCTGCACCTAAAGCATCAAAGAACGCTTTTTCTTCTGGAGATAAATCATATTCATTTCCATTAGCTATTTCTTCTTCAATTTCTCTTTTCAATTTAATCATTTCTTCAATGATTTTTTCTATATCTGCTATATCTGTTCTCTCATTATACATATCAACAATTTTATTGAACTTAGTTGAGAATTTTTCTTGTAATGTTAAGTTTATTTTTCCTATATCACCAATTGTAGTTTTAATTGCTCTAGATAATACTTCAGCAGCAACATTTTTATCTTTCATTGCTCTTAATTTACTTAATATAGAATCACTTAATAGTTCTAAACTATTACCTCGAGTCAATTCTCCTAAATTTAATAATTCATCTTCATGAATAGCATCTTCTAATAACTTACCAACTGTATTATTGATTTCTGATACATCTAATTTACCTGTGTTAGTAATTTTTGAAATAAACGATTTAACTGAAATTATAAATAAACATTTATCCTTAACAAGATTATTAACTACACCATTACATAATGTATAAAGATTTTTAACATCTTGACTATGTTTCATATATCTTCTTTTTGTATCTTCTGTTGCTAACATTAGATTAGCTCCATCTTTAATTAAATGATACTTACCAGTATTATCTAATTCTTTAAAATTAGAATAATCAAAACCATTAAACATATTATCTATTATTTCTAATTTATCTAATAATACATTTACTAATTCTTCTGTATCTTTAATTTTATTTTGATCTCTTGTTGTATATGTTTTTAATGCGTCTAATAACCATCCTTTTAATCCAATGTAATCTACTATTAATCCACCTTTTTTATCTTTATACACTCTATTAACTCTTGCAATAGCTTGCATTAAATTATGAGCTTTCATTGGCTTATCAATATACATTGTTCCTAATTGTGGTACATCAAACCCTGTAAGCCACATATCAACAACAATTGCAATTTTAAACTTTTCTCCAGGTTCTTCACTCTTGAACTTTCTTTCAAGTTCTTTTTTATCACCCTTAGTACCAATTGCTTTTTGCATTTCTTCAGAATCTTTATTACTTGGTGTAATAATCATATTTACTACATCTTCGTAATCCGGTCTAAGTTCTAAGAATTTTTTATACATTGTATAAGCACTTTTTCTAGAATACGCTACTACCATTACATGATCAGCAGTCATATTTTTTCTTTCTTCATAATGACTTATTATATCTTTTACGATTAGTTCTAATCTATCAGGGTCTTCAATCACTTGAGATATTGTTGCCATCATTTGTTTTGACTTATTTATCGCAATATCATCTGCTACACCTGACTCTTCAACAAATGCATAATATCTATCTATTTCATCAAGTATTTTTTGATTTAATCCTACTCTAGCCATTCTTGATTCATAAGATATTGGCACTGTAGAACCATCTAATATTGCTTGTGTCATATCATAAGTATCTATTACATCTCCAAATATTGAAGAAGTTGATTTATCTTTTGTTTCTACTGGAGTTCCTGTAAATCCAATATAAATTGCATTAGGTAATGCATCATGTAAAAATTTAGCAGTACCATATTTCTTATAAGCTTCCATAGTTTCTAGATTTAATTTTACAGTTGCTTCTAGTCCATAATGACTTCTATGAGCCTCATCAACTAAAACTAAGATATCATCTCTGTCTGAGAATAGCCCTGACTCTTCTTCAAATTTTTGAAGTGTTGTAAAAAATACTCCACCAGCAACTCTATCTTTAAGTAATTCTTTTAAATCACTTCTTGTATCAGCTTGTACAGGTTTTTGTTTTAAGAATTCTGAACATTTATAAAAAGTTTCATATAATTGATTATCTAAATCATTTCTATCTGTTACAACTAAAATTGTAGGATTTAATAACATTTTAATCATATTACCAGCATAGAACACCATACTAAATGATTTACCAGAACCTTGAGTATGCCAAACGATTCCTGCTTTACCTGTTTTTGCACCTGTTGTCACAGTAGATTTAATTGCTTTCTTAACACCAAAATATTGATGGTATTGTGCTAAAATTTTAGAATCATTACTATATAAAATGTAATTACCAATTAAATCTAACAATCTATCTTTTCTAAGCATTCCATTAAATAATGTTTCATGTGTTGGCATATTTTCTGTTACTACATCTGTATCTTCAACTTTTTTCCAATCACTAAATCTACTATATGCACTTGTAATAGTTCCTGCTTTAGCAGTTACACCATCACTTATAACCAAAAATTGATTATATCTAAATAACGATGGTATAGATATTTCTCTATATTTATGTAATTGAAGATACGCATCTTCTAACTTAACATCTTCATTAGTAGCAGTTTTTAATTCTATTACTACTAAAGGAATACTATTAATAAATATAATTATATCTGGTCTTTTTTGTTCAAACTCAATAATAGTAAATTGATTAATAGCTTGGAAGTGATTGTTTTCTACATTATCAAAATCAATCAATTTAACATTTTTATATTGATATCCAGTATTAGTTTTAACTTCTACCGGTACCCCTTGTAATAAATATTTAGTAAATTCTTTATTATCTTCTACAACGTTATTATAAGTTAAATTTTTAATAGTTTTTATAGCTTCATTAATTTGTTCATCAGTAAAATCTCTATTGATATTAGCTATATCATCAAATAATGTATCATCATAAAAAACACTATGATAGTCTCTTTCAATATTATAACCATTTTTACATTCATAATTTAACTTATCTAACAACGACATTGTCATATCTTCTAATTGTTCTTCTGTAAACATATTAATCACTTCCTATTTTTTTAGAACCAATTTCTTTAAGTTTTAAAAATTGTTTTTTCCATGCTCGTGATGGTTTCTTGCATATACAATCTTTACTAGCAAATGCGCAAATATTTTCCATTCCATTACTGGAGCAGATATCGGGATTCTTTTGCCTACATCCATATGTTTGATATTCCGTATCTTGTTCTTGTAGTTTTTCATTAAAATCAATATGTAATATTTTTTTATCCATCTTTATACCTCAATATTATCTAAGTCAATTTCACCATTAATAAGTTTCGGTAACAAACTATCCCTTAATTCAGTTAACTGTCTATTTTCAATATTATTATTAATGTATTCTTTAAATAATGGCTCAAATATATTTCCCATTTTTTTAATACTCTCATTTGATGGAATTTTTACGATTGCTTTATCTAATTCTTCTCTTTTTATATGGCCCATTGTGGTAGCTTTCCCTGCTGCAATTTCAATAAAACTATTTAAATATTTTAAAGTCCAAAAATAATAAAACCACTTAGGATATTTTTCAGATGTAACCTTAAATATATGTTGATTAAGTCCGGCTTTACCACCACACCAAATGTTCATACACAATGTTCCTGACCACGCAAATAATACATCACCATCATTTATTGTTACGTCACTTGGTATATCAGTTCTACATCTTTCTGTATCAGATGAAATGCCTGAATTCATTTCCTTTATTTTTATTACAGGTAATCCTTCTTCATTAATAGGTCTAAATTTTTGCATAGCCAATCCATTTTTATAACTTGCTATTTCTGATAATGTTGATTCATCATATGTTTCCAAATTATCTATATAATTATTAAATAAATTTATCATCATATTATATATATTAGCATTTAAATCATTGTTAATTTTTATTTTACTATCAATTGTTCCTAAAATTTTACTAACCTTTTTTTGATATATAACATCTGGCAATTCAACCTCTATATCTTCAAAACTTGATTTATTTACAATAGGCATAGTAGTTCCGCCTGCAACTGCTTGTATCTTTTTATAATTGCATTTCAAATAATAATATAGATAATTGTAATCACAAAAACTCTTAATATTTGTAATTGAGTTAATCTGTTGATTAGTAATTGACAACTGTGAAGGAATAAATACTTTCCCAACAGTTCCTATACAACTAACGCATATGCTTTTTTCGTCAATAATAATGTTTTTAAATTTATCAGTGACATAATCAGTTAAATATCTTTCTGTACAATATATATATTTTGATTCAATATTCATATCTCTTGGAGTAATGAATAAATATTTATCTGGTGTTTCAGAAAAAAACTCCTTAATCTTTGTTGGCGGTGTTTTTCCTGTAATTACATTTCCAATTTCAGATATTTTATATGTTGTATATTCCATCATATCACTCCTATCATTATTCAAAAATTTATATATCATAACCGATAGCTTTTAAATTATTTTTAATTTCATTTTCAAGTTTATGAGACAATTCGAACTGTTCAGATAGTTCACTTGTAATTCTTTGCATTTTTTCTTCAAAAGGTACATCATCTGTCCCGGTATCATCAACTCCAACATACCTTCCTGGTGTTAAAGCAAAACCTTTCCCTTTAATTTCTTCTATAGTCGCAGATGAACAAAAACCTTTTATATTTTCATAGTTATTATTATTCTCATAATTATGATATGTAGTTGAGATTTTCTTTATGTCTTCATCAGTTAATTCTCTTAGTCTTCTTGTAACCATTTCGCCAAGACTATGCGCATTTATAAATAGAGTTTTCCCTTTTTGCTTTTTATTTCTATTAATTATCCATATAGAGCATGGCACTGTGACTGTATAAAATAAATTTGTAGGCATTGCAATAACACAATCTATTAAATCATTTTCTATTAATCTCTCTCTTATTTTAGCTTCATCATAACCAGCAGCCAAAGAACCATTCGCAAGTATACAAGCCATTTTACCATTTTGAGATAATTTGGATATCATGTGTTGAAGCCACGCATAATTTGCATTATTTTTTGGAGCAAGACCATATCTCCATCTTGGATCTTTTTCAACTTTATCTCTATCCCATTCCAAATTGAATGGCGGATTAGCCAATATATAATCCGCTTTCAAATCTTTATGTAAGTCTTCAGTAAATGTATCTGCAGCATATTTTCCTAAATCTCCATTTAAAGAACGAATAGCTAAATTCATTTTTGCCAATCTCCAAGTTGTTGGGTTTTTTTCTTGCCCATAAATACTGATATTATTAATATTTCCTTGATGTTCTTGAACAAATTTCAATGATTGAATAAACATTCCACCAGAACCACATGCAGGATCATAAACTCTTCCTTGATATGGTTCAATACATTCAACCATTGTTCTAACTAAACATGCTGGTGTATAGAATTCTCCACCCTTTTGTAATTCATTCTTAGCAAATTGTCCTAAGAAATACTCATATATTCTTCCTAATATATCTTTTTCAATTGCATCTTTTGTTCCAACTTTAATATTTGTAAATAAATCTATTAATTCTCCAAGGTTAACATTTCTCATTGTTGGGCTATTATAATCTTTCGGTAATACATTTTTTAATGAAGTATTATCTTTTTCGATTAAAGTCAACGCATCATCAATTATTTCTCCAATATTATCATCCTTAGAATGTTCCTCTAAATAACTCCATCTAGCGTTTTTAGGAACATAAAAAATATTCTTTTCTGTATAACTATCTTTTTCTTCTTCTAATCCATATCCTTCTTCTACTAACTCTTTATATCTTTCTTCAAATGAATCAGAAATATATTTTAAAAATATTAATCCTAATACTATAAATTTATAATCTGATACTGACACTGCACCTCTCATTTTATCTGCTGCAGACCATAATCTATCTTCTAACTTCTTTAATTCAGTTTCATTCATATTTTTACCTCCATATTACAAAGTTTTCTCCATTTATAATTATAACATAAAAATTGACAAAAATTGACTTTTGACGCCTAATTAAGCCAATAAAATTTAAAATTTGTTAAATATAACTTGTAATTTTTTAATATTTAAGTGATTAATACAACAAATTGGAGGTGTCTATGATTAGAAAGACTACTAATGCTGATATTAGTGATGAAGAATTTAATGCTATATTAAAACCCTTTTTAGATAATTATGATGAGTATATTGAAAGCTATATTATGCCTGAAGTCATTGCTTATTATATTGCAAATTCATATTATAGAAATGCTATGTATGAAGGTTCTTTTTTACAACATTATAATTCTGCTAAAGATTTAATTAATATGTTTGGTGAAAATGAAGAAAAAGTAAAAGCTGAGGTTTTTAAATTATTAAGAGTTAAATATGCTTTAATTATCACTAATGAAAATTCTTTAGAAATTAAAAAAATTGAGTATTAGGTGTTTGTACTAATACTCTTTTATTTGTTTTATTTTCCAAAAAACTCACGGAAAATTTATAATTGTGTGAATTTAGGTGGGCTGTGGGTGTAGAAAAAAATATTATTTTTAATTGTTTACTCCCCGGGGGGATCTATTGTTTCTAATAATTGTTCTCTAGTTATTAATCCTTTTTCAGCTTGATTATGATGATATGTGCATAATGTTATTAAATTATCACTATCTAATCTTTTTGAGTAGTCAATATTTATTGGAATTATATGATGAACTTGTAAATTGTTATATGTATATAGTTTGTTCTTTAAACAAACTTGACAGAGATACTTATCTCTTCTTTTTATTTGTTCTCTTTTTGTTATCCAAGCATTAGTATTTCTAAATGAATTAGCTTTACTATTCTTTTTACTTATATATTTTCTTTTACACATCTTATCTTCTTGATGGATTCCACCACATACGTTACAAGTTCTTAACATGATTCTATCCTTAAAGTTTCTTTATTATTAATTTGAGTTTTAGATTTTATATACTCATTCATGTCATCTGATAAGAATTGTGGTATTATTCCCTTTTCTATCCATCTTATTGCTTTATCATAATTTCTATTTGCATGTTCATCTGTTAATTCCTGATATCCCTTTTTAAAATAACCATCATCATACATTTTATCAATTATAGATAAATAATAACTATTATTAACATTCTTTGATTTATCTAATATATCGTGTACTGTAGGCATAAATGATTTTTCTTTACATATTTCTATTATTGTCTTTTTAAATACATCTGGATTGATATCTTTTAACATTTCATACCATATAACAAAATCATCATTATTTAAATCTTTATGATAACAAGAAGAAAGCATTTTCATTCCCTCTGCAAAATCCAATTTATCCATTTGCTTTACCATCCCTTATAGCTTTTGCTTTTTGAATATCTGCCATTGTAATATCTTTTAATGTTTTTGGTTCAATTTTTTGATGTAAATATCTTTCAAATTTAGGACCTAATAATGTTTCTGGTCTAAGGAATGATCTCATTTTATGATTATTAATCCATTCTGAAGTTTTTTTATCTATTACTATTTTTATATCATCTGTTGTATATTTATTTAAAATATTATCTATTAATTTTTTATATTCATCTATTAATACATATTTTGAGTTTGTTTTAAAATTAAAATAATCTATTATTTCTTGATATTTACTATCATCTTTTTTTATTAATTCTTTTTTATTAGTTATAAGTTCTAATTTATTATTATTTATATCTATATTTGTCTTACCTTTTTGCTTACAATTTTTCTTACATTTATCCCTACTATTTTTAGCTCGATATTCTCTCATTTCCATTGCACCTACAGTAGTTTGATTCGTTAATACTAATGCATCTTCTATGTAATATGTATTACCTTTTTTCTCAATCATTTCTGTGTCTAAAAAGTAATTAATACTATCTTCTATTAGTTCTTTAGAATGTCCTGTTTCAATTGATAATTCTTCTATTGTATATGGTATATTTTTCTTACCTATTTTTTTAATTAATTTGCCTTCTTTATTTATAGCTTTAAATATTAATTTAAAATATAAGATTATCATTTCATATCCATTTTGTTTTTGTTGTAGATATCTTATTACATCACTATCAAAGAAATTAGATTTTAACATAAAATAATAATATTTTTCTTTATTATATTTCGCCATTTTTTGATTTATTAATTGTTACTAAAAAATCCAGATTAATTTTAAAGTATTCAATTACCTTTTCCATTGGAACTAAATTATTAGGAAGTTTTAATCCTTGATCTATTATATTTCTTTCTATTTCATTTTTTATGTTTCTAGCTTTATTTCTACCTAACGCACCTATTTTCATTATATCTTGTATTGTAGCCCACTGCTTATTTAGTATCTCCAGCATCTCATCAGCTTGAATTATTGTTTTGCTTTTCATTTTTAAATCTCCTTCTATTTTCTTATTAAAGTTTACCAGACTCTTCAATTACGATATTTTCGTAACTTAGAATTATAAAAAAATATATCGATACTGCATGATATAAAATTCTATTTACTACATACTTCATTTACTTCTTTACTACTACATCTAAATTTTCTTCGTGTTCTTGATTGATGCAATTTTATTATATCTTCCTTATTATTAAATAAGATACTATCAATATCTACATCATATACTTCCATCATCTTTTTTACTAAAGGAATTCTAGGCATTGTCTTGTGTTGTTCTATTGCTCTTAATCTACTTGTTGGTATACCTATTTTCTTAGCAGCATCATCAATACTCATATTTAAGTGCACACGAATTGCTCTTAACGTAGCCTGCACTATTTTAACCTCCTTCCTATTTTAATAATATTACAAAAATTTTTAATTGTAAATAGAAATTACGAAAGTTTCATAATTTTGCTTGTAACTTTTCGTAAATTAAGTTATACTTATATTAGAGGAGGTACAATATGAATAGTAGAGATATATTTATAAATAACCTTAAAGCTATTATGAAAGAAAGAAAAGTTTCAAGAAGACAACTTGCTGAAGGTTTAAATATTCCATACACTACCCTAACAGATTGGTGCACAGGTAGAATATTCCCACGTGTTGAAAAAATTAATTTAATTGCTGATTATTTTAATATTAAAAAATCTGATTTAATTGAAGAAATAACTGATGAAGATGATGATGCTTTATATGATGATGTAGTTAAAGTTGATGTTTTTTCAAAATTATTTTTAGATTCTGTTTGGTGTTTAAAAAACGAAGCATTTAAAATAGATGAAGAATTAATACCTCCAGAATGGATAAAGAATCATCAAAGTTATTTTGGATTAATAATGAATGATAATTCTATGGATCCTGAATTTCATAAAGATGATTGCTTAATTATTAGAGAATGCAAAAAAATGGATAAAGATGGTTTCTATTGTGTTTTAGAAAAAGATAGTGATTATGCAAAAATAAGAAAGTTAATACATATTAATGATGGAATAATGGTAATGCCACTTAATATGAGTGATAACATTCAACCTAAAACTTATTTAAAAGGAACTCTAGAACTTGAGTCCTTAAGAATTATTGGTATTGTAGTACAAGTTAAAAGAAAATATATATAAAAAAAGACCACTGCTGGAACAGTGATCAAAATGAAAAATCCCTAATTAAAAAGTCTGGTAAACTTTAATAATTATAATAAATATAATTTTGGAGATTTCTCGTATATAATTATATCATTAATTGGGGATTTACACAAGAAAGGACGTGTAAATTGTGCCAATATATAAAGATAAAAAGGCTACCAAAGATGGTAGATGTTGGTATTTTAAAGTAAATTATACTGATTCTTTTGGTAAACCGGATCAATATAAATCAAAAAAGTTTGCAACTAAAAAAGAAGCTGTTGATGCTGAAAGAATGTTTATGGTTACTTCTACTGATAAGGTTGAAGATAATAATATGACGTTTAAAGATCTATATGATGAATTTAGAATGCATAATGATGAAATAATGAAAGCTACTACATTATGTGGTTATAATCATAAAGAAAAGTATATTGAATGCTTCTTTCCCGTAAAAATTAAAGATTTTAACATTATGCAATTTGAGCAATGGAAAAGAGACATAAATAAAGCTGGTTTATCTTTACGATATAAAAATGATATTTATAAATTTCTTAGATCTATTCTTAACTTTGGAGTTAAATGGCATGGATTTAATTTTAACAATTTTTATAATAAAATGACAAAGTTCCAAGATCCTAACGAAAGAAGAAAAGAAATGTCTTACTATAACTACGAAGAGTTTAAGAAGTTTATTTCTTGTGAAGATGATCTTAGATGGAAATGTGTATTTGAAATATTTTATTATTGTGGACTACGTAAAGGTGAATTAAAAGGTTTAACTTGGAAAGATATTTATTTTGATAAAAAGGTATTATCTGTTAACAAACAAATTACCCAGTTAAATAACCGCACGAAGTTCGAATTTTCGGATACAAAGACAAAAGATAGTTATCGCATTGTTCCTATCACAAAAGTCCTTCTAAACGACCTTAAAATGCTCTACGAGCAGTCTAAAAAGGAATATTGTAACTTTAACGATGATTTCTTTGTTGTATCTGACGCAAGACCTATTAGTGATACCACTATATATGATAGAAGAACTTTGATAGCAAACAAAGCTGGATTGAAATCAATAAGATTACATGACTTTAGACATTCATGTGCTTCATTATTAATTAACAATGGAGCTAATGTTACATTAGTTGCCAAATTTTTAGGACATACAAAAATCGAGGAAACACTAAATACATATTCTCATATGTTCAGTACTGCCCTCGATAATGTTGTGAGTATTATAGATAACTTGGAATAGTTATCTTTTTTTATGACTTTTAAATAATATAGGATGTATATTTTGTTTTTCAGGTTCTATATTATACATATCAGCTCTAAATTCTTCTAAATTTATCAACATATTATCATTAAAAGTTCCCATTACAGTATAATTTTTTACAGTTTCATTTTCTTCTATTTTTAATTTAAACAATTGCTTTTGTAATTCAAAAATTTTTTCTATACATACAGCTTCATTTCCATGACCCTCTAAATATAAATTAAAATGATAACTTTGTTCTTTTATTTTATCAAGCATATCGAATAATGGTTGATACATTTTTTTATGAATTTTTTCATAAGGTTTATTTCCAGAAAGAAATTGCATATCACCCAACATAAAATTCATTTCTTTTGTGCTTTCTTTAGCTAAATTAATATATTGTTTAAAGACTATTTCAGCCTTTTTTCTGAATTTTTCTATATATTTATCCACTTGTTCATTAGCAAATGTTTTTAATCCTGATTTTGAAATTTTACTTTCTAAATCTGGATTATTTAAAATATATTCATCTACCAAAAGTTTTTTGTATTGTTTTTCTTTACAATCAATTTTATTTTCAGGGGTTAATTGATTATAGACCTCAGTCCATTTTTTATTATTTAATGCATTAATATATTTAACTATATTTTCTTCATTATATTCATTAAATAAATAATCAATCTTGCTGAATCTTGAAATCAACCTTCTACTCTCGTGCCAAAATCTTTCTAAAAGTTGCCTTTTTGAAACATCATACGCAGGTATATTTAACAATAAAGCCACCATTGTACTTCCAAGTAACCCAATTGAAATATTTAATATAATATCTATTACTTCATTACTACATTTTAAACTTAATATAGATAATATAATTGTTGATATTATAAAAAATACCCCTAATACTATAGATAATTTTAATGATCTACAACTTGACTTCAAACAATCACCTTATTTCTTTATATAATGCTACAAAAAATAAAATTATACCATATTTTATTTTTCATTATCATCTTCATAATAATAATCATCTTCTTCTAATTCTTCTTCTTCAAATTGATATGGTTCATAATCTTTTTCATATATATTTATTTGTTCTTGTTTACTACCTTTACTACTATTAAATAATCCATCTATAAATCCCGCAAAGATAGCTCTTCTCATTCTTTTTCTTTCTAGTCTTTCTTGTTCTTCTAATTTTTTTTGCTGCGCTAATTTATTTTTAATAGCTTTGTCTAAAATGCTTGTATCTTCACCTTCTAAAATAGTTTGATTTTTAGCTTTTTCTAGCACTTCCATTGGCATACTCTCTATATATTCATCCAATCTATCAAATAACGGTTCATTATTTCTATCAGGAAACAAACTTTCATATTTATACCCTAAAATATCTAAATCCATTAAATCAATATTGCCATTATCAAATTCTTTTTTGATTTTATTTATATTTATATTTTTATACTTTTCTAATAATTTAACACTATATCCACTTGATTTTTTAAGTACTTTAAAAGCATAGCAAACTAAAGCATAAACATGTGGGCAAAAATTATCTTCATTTTCATAAAATGAACAATTACACTCTAAGTCATCAATTTCTTCTTTTCTGTTAGTGGAAAATTCAACCCTAGTATTATATTTATCTATATCGCAAGAATAAATGTTTCCATTTTTAGAAATATTTGTTACCAAATCATTAACATAATACCAATATCCAACCTCTTTAGCTTTTTTATTAAAGCACCAATCAACCTTAGTTCTTTCAGTTTGCATTATATCACCACAACAATTATATCATAATTATACTATTTTTTATTAAAGTACCCTTGTTTTGACTTTAAAAACATTGAAAATTCGTACCTAAATCGTACCTAAAATAAAAATCACGGATTCTATCCCCTACAAACCCTTATAAATTGGGGCAAAAAAATACCGGCCCAATTAAGGACCGGCTCAGGGGGTTTTGGTTGAATACACTCTCACATTAAGTCCGTAAGAGTGAAACGCATAATGTTTTATCATCATGCACATTAATCATAATATGGAATTAACTAAATGTCAATTGATTTAAACAAAAAGTTTATCAATAATTTAAATAGTATTTTTTTATTAATAATGATATAATCTTTATATAATAACGGAGGTTTAATATGCAATTAATTGGTAATTACGCTATTTATTCATATGATGAAGCTGACTTCGAACTTGTAAAATCTATTGAAAACTATCTTAATAATAATGCTAAAACAATATTTAAATTATTTGGATTTGTTCCTCAAAAAAAGGCAAATATCTTTATCATCCCTACAAAAAAAGAATATGACGAAACATTACAAAAGATAAGAAATAATGATTCCCCTATTCCAGAATGGAATGTTGGAACTACTTCATATAAAGGAAATATTTATTATTTATCTCTTCGTGATTACAAAAATACAACTCATAAAAATATATTACAAGATTCTTTAAATGTAATGTCATATTATTTGAAAGCATTATTTCATGAATATATTCATTTTGTAACTTTTGAATATTGTTATTTGAGGGAATTTCCAATACCTTGTAAATGTATTCTTGAAGGTATTGCCCAATATTATAGTGAACAGAAAGATATTTCTACCCTTAAATTTGACTATTCATTAGAAGATATTTTATACGGATCTAACTGTTTTGATGGATGGCTTTTGTATGTCAACTACATTGTAAAGCATTACAATGAAGATTATCTTTTAGGATTGTTAGAAGAATTTGGATATGCAACTAATGAAATCGAAAGAATATATGAGGATGTTAAAAAATACTATAACAATTAGAAATATTTAAAATATTTCTTTTTTTATGTTTAAAAATTTTTTTCTTGTAAATAATACTTGTGAGGAGGAAAATATGACACAAAAAGAATTGTTATATGTAGAAGATGCCGTTGGGCATGAAACTAATATTATTGCAATAGTAACTGATACAATAAATAATTTACAAGATGAAGAATTAAAAGAATTTATGAAAGAAGAACTTAATGAACATATTGCTTTCAAAGTAGAGCTTATTAATTTATTGGAGGACTATGCAAATGAATGATCAACAATTAATGGATAACTATTTACTAATTCTAAAAAGTACTGTAGAAGTATATGTTCATGGAACTTTAGAAAGTTCAAATCAAGATGTTAGAGAACTTTTAAATGCTGGATTATCTAACACTTTAACTCATCAGGCTGATACTTATGATACTATGACTATGCATGGTTGGTATGAAGTAAGCAATGTAAAAGCTTCTCAAGTTAAACAAATTTTTAATAAAGTTAAGAATAAATAAGAGCTCTGCTCTTTTTTCTTTGTAAAATATTTAAATATTTTTTATATATTTATGGAAACTTATTAATAATTGTGGTAATATTTTTAATATAGGAGTGGTGTGTGTGGGAAGACGTAACAAGAATAATCAAAATAATTATCCTTATCAAAACGGTCAATACTATAATGGACAGTATAGCAACCAAAATGGTTATTACAACGGACAATACTACAATAATGGCCAATACTACAATCAAAATGGTCAGTATTATAACCAAAATGGATACTATAATAATCAATATCCACAGTATAATCAAAATTATGGATATAATTATCAAAACAACAATAAAAAGAAAAAGACGCCATTTAACCTTAGCAAAACTGCTTTAATTGGTATTGCTGCTTTTATTGTATTTGTTATAGTAATTATTGTTACTATAATTATTATTAATACAAGCGATAGTGATGGAAAAGATAATAATGACGTTAAAGAAAATCCACCTGTTGAAGAAAAAACAACTAAAACGGTTGGAAACAACACTTTAGGTTATGTTGAAATACCTGAAGAATGGGTTAAATTTCAAGATGTTAATGCTGTTCGTGGATTGCAATATTCTAGTGAAGATGCTAAATATATTATTACTCTAGATGCTATGGCAACTAGTGAGGTAGGTGCTGAAACTTACGCTAAAGCAGTTGCAGCGCAGCTAAGTAAAGAAGGAGTAAAAGATCTTCAAGGAGCAAGAATTCAAATATCAAATTATAATGCATATCAAGTATCAGGATATTATGAGAAAGATAAAATATGGCTATATGTTTGGTGCTTTGAAGCAGAAGATGGCAATACTCATTACATTGGTATTGAAGGTCCTGATGATAATAGTGAATATTTTAAAATATTTAAAACGTTTACATTAAAAAAATAGAACTAAATAACTAGTTCTTTTTTTAATCTGTTCCTATTGAATTAATAAGTCTTAGTTTTAATTCATCATTATCGTATTCTTTGCTTTCTAAATACTCTTTAGAATCATTTTTGGCTTGAACAAGTATTTTATAATCATTTTTTAAATTAGCCATTTTAAATGTCATATCACCACTTTGCTTTGTTCCAAACAAATCACCAGATCCACGCAATTTAAAATCCTCTTCACTTATTACAAAACCATCTGTTACTTTTTCCATTATTTCTAAACGTTTTTCATCTTCTTTATCACTTATTAATAAACATTTAGATTTTATAGAACTTCTTCCTACTCTTCCTCTTAACTGATGTAGTGTAGAAAGACCAAATCTATTGGCATCAAATATTACAATCATAGTAGCATTTGGTACATCTACTCCTACTTCAATTACAGTAGTACTTATTAGTATGTTAACTACATTCTGCTTATACTCTTCCATAATAAGATCTTTTTCTTTAGGTTTCATTTTTCCATGAACTATATCTATCTTGTATTTGTTTCCAAATATTAAGTTCATTTTATCTCTTAAAGTATAAACATTAGTTAGATCAAGTTCTTCATTTTCTTCTATTAATGGCGCAATAACATATATTTGATGATTGTTTTTTAACTCTTCTTCCATCAAATGATATACTTCTTTAGTTTCTTTATTATTAAATACTTTTGTTTCTACAGGAATTCTTCCTTTTGGCATTTCCTTAATAATTGAAACATCCATATCTCCATATATTGTTAATGCATATGTTCTAGGTATTGGAGTTGCACTCATATAAAGGACATCTGGCTTTGTTCCTTTATTTTTTAAATTTAATCGTTGATTAACTCCAAATCTATGTTGCTCATCAGTTACTACTAAACCTAGATTTTTATATTCTACTTCTTCCTGTATTAGAGCATGAGTACCTATAATTATATTAATACTTCCATTTTTTAAATCTTCATATATTGGTTGTTTATCTTTTTTAGAGATTGCTCCTGTTAGAAGTTCTACTACTATTCCTGTGTCTTTAAATAACTCTTTAATATTATTGTAATGTTGTACAGCAAGTATTTCTGTAGGAGCCATCAAGGCACTTTGATATCCACAAAGATAGTTATAATACATTGCAAGTATAGCTACTATTGTCTTACCACTTCCAACGTCTCCTTGTAATAATCTATTCATTCTTTGGTTACTTGATAAATCTTTTATAATTTCATCTAGAGCATTTTTTTGGTCATTTGTTAAATCAAATGGTAAATTTTTTATAAAATCATTTATATCTTTATCTGTTCTTCTTTCAATACCAGCATTGTCTTTCTTATTAGTTTCTCTTAAATAGTTTATTTTAAACATAAATTCAAATAATTCTTCATATTTTAATCTAAGACTTGCTTCTTTAAGTTTCTCATAATTTGGTGGATTATGTACAATATTTAAAGCTGTCTTTTTGTTTAAAAAGTTATATTTATCTAATAAGTATTTAGGAATGCTATCATTTATTACGTTTCCATAAGTCATTAAGGCATTATTAATTATCGTTGTTAAGCTTTTTTGAGTTAGGCCACTAGTTGAGTGATAGACAGATTCAATCTTATCTTGATTTGTTAAGACACCAAACTTTATATCAGATGCTGTTATTATATTTTTAGAGGAATCATATTTTCCTATTACTATTATTTTTTCTCCAATTGGTAAATTTTGCTTTAAAAAGGCTCTTCCAAATATAGATACTCCTACCATACCTGATGATGTACTTAACCTAAAGTTTAATTTATTAGTACCACCTCTAAATCTTATAACTAGAGGAATACTTTCTACTTTTCCATCTACTACTATTTTTTGATCAGGGCTAGTTATGCTTTTTAAATCTGTTCTTCTTAGAACATCATATCTAAAAGGATAATGAGTAACTAAATCATCGATATTATAAATATCTAGCTTATTAAGAAGTAATTCCGTCTTTGGCCCTACCCCTTTTACTTTAGATAATTTATCCATCGACATCACTCACTTTCTGCAGTGTATTATACCACACTTTTGCTTTTTTTTAAAGAAAAAAACATTGTTATTTTTCAAACAATGTTTCCTGTGTTGTACAAACTAGTCTTTCATTAGATATGATTGTGTTCTCATCTAATATAGTGAATGATAACTCTTCATTTCCATCTAAATCTTCGTGATATTTAGAATTATTATGAAGTTTTAAATTAGAATCTCTTAGTTCATACTTTCCCGTTAATAATAAATAGTCCTCACAAACATCAATTGTTAAAGAATATGTTCCATCATTCTTTAAAATTAATTTAGTATTCTTATCGTTTTTTGCCACGTATGTTCCTAATAGTTGATCTTTTTTAGGTATACTTGTTTCTGTAGCTATTATGCTATCATCTTTTTGATTAGTAATACTGATGTTTGTTCCTAAACTTTTGACATTAGCTGCAGTAATAAAAGCAGCAACAGTCCCGATAATTCCAATAAACAAACTATTACTTCTCACTTAAAAACTATCCTCCTTTTCTTTTTCTTTGTACTTATAATATATATTTATTTTTTTAAAAAGTAAATTTAATTAAAAAAATATTTTTTTTACTTGACAAAAATTGACCTTTAGATTAAGATAGAAATCACCAATTCGTAATTGGCGAATTGGTCGCTAGTATCACACTAGCCAACCCCTTTTTAT
The DNA here is from genome assembly GCA_902493795.1 of uncultured Clostridium sp. Classification (GTDB taxonomy): domain Bacteria; phylum Bacillota_I; class Bacilli_A; order RF39; family UBA660; genus RUG13868. The sequence goes on along the minus strand of CABUQZ010000007.1, from coordinate 52,698 downwards.
TCTTTTTATGAGGTGCCTTCTCAGGGGGAGGCACTTCTATTTTTTTGCATTTTAAAACTGTTCGCGTTGGAACAGTTTTTTTATTTTTTAACACTATAATATGGAAGAATTATTTTTTGTAGTTTTTTTTCAGTTTCTTCTATTGTTGTTCCTTCTAGTTTTGTAGCTCCAGAAAACTGATTTCCTCCTCCACCTAATTCTCTCATAACGTCACCAACATTAACTGACTCTTTACTTCTTGCACTTATTGATATTATTCCATTTCCAATATTTCCTATTGCGTATGCAGCGTCCACTTTGTAGCGAAGTAAATAATCAGCAGCTTTAGCTAGTTCTTCTTTTGTGTATTCTTTATCTTCTCCTGCTTTTATTACTGCAGTTGTATAATTTAAAAACTTAGTACTACTTACTAGTTCTTGAACTCTTCTATCGCTATTGAAGTCTTCAGTAAAAAACTCTCCAGCTTTATCCATAGAAGCACCTTTTTCAAGCAACTTAGTAACTGCTTTCATTGTATCTCTTGATACATTTTTAGATAATCTATTAGTATCTAACAATATTCCAGTTAATAGAATATTAGCAATATTAGCTGGTATATGTATTTTATATGCTCCTAAAAGGCACACTAGCATCTCTGAAGTACTTGATACTGTTGTATCGATGTGCTCAATTGCTGCATCAAATGTTTCACTATCTTTGTCATGATGATCTATTATTGCTAGATGATCTTTGTCAAAGTTTTGAACATATGTCAATTTTGGTTTATTAACATCACATAGTATATTAAGCGTATCTTTTGTTTTCTTTCCTTCATAATCATCAACACATATTATAGAATGACTATTTTTTATATCTTCTATTATATTTTGAACTCCATGATCAAGATCATATATTGCATCACCTATCACTATGTGATTATCTTTTTTTAGTTCTTGTGATATTAGTGACATACCTATAGATGATGCAATAGCATCAAAATCTGCACTTTTATGAGGCATTATCATAACTTGATCACTTTCTAATATCTTGTTTTCCAGGTTTACTTTTAAATTTTTTATGTCTTGCAATGACATCATCTCCCTATGTAGAAATATTCTAGCAAAGTTTAATTTTTTGTCAATTTGACAAAATGGAGATTTTGTGCATCAAAAAAGAGTATTTCTACTCTTTTTCTTTATTTGCAAGGGATTCATAGTATTTATATCTACCCTCAGCATTAGCTTTATTTTGTTCGTATAAGTTTAATTTTTCATCTTTATTTACTTTTCCTAAAGATGCATATCTTGTTTCTCCTTCAAGGAACTCTGTGTATTTAGAGAAATCTGCTTTAGAATCTAATGAGAATACTTTTGTTTCTGGATTATATCTAAATATTGGGAAGTATCCTGCTTCTGTAGCACGTTTTTCTTCTCCAATTGAGTCTCCCATACCTACTTTTAATCCTTGAGCTATACAAGGAGCATAGGCAATTATAATAGATGGTCCATTATAGTTTTTAGCTTCTGTGAAGGCTTTAATTGCTTGAACTGGGTTTGCTCCTAAAGATATTGTTGCAACATATACATGTGGATAAGATAAAGCCATTTTAGCTAAATCTTTTTTAGCAACTGTTTTTCCTGTTGAAGTAAACTTAGCAACACTTCCTACTTTACTAGATTTAGATGATTGTCCACCTGTATTAGAATATACTTCTGTATCAAGTACTAGAATATTAACATTTTCTTTGTTAGAAAGAACGTGGTCTAGTCCATTGTATCCAATATCATATGCCCATCCATCTCCACCTACTATCCAGAATGATTTAGTTTTAATGAATTCTTTTAATTCAGTTAATTCTCTTAATTTAATATTTTTAACTGATTCATATAATAGACAACTTGATTCATAATCACAATGTTTATAGTAAGAAGATACTATTTCTTTATATTCATCTGGAATTGCTTTTAAGTTATTGTAAATTACTTTTTTGATTCTTTCTTTATGAAGTTTATCAGCTAGTGCTATACCATAACCAAATTCTGCATTATCTTCAAATAATGAGTTAGCCCATGGAATATTATATGATGTTGCTGGAATACTTCCTCCATAAATTGATGAACATCCAGTGGCATTAGATATTACTAATTCTCCACCAAATAATTGAGTTAATAGTTTTAAGTATGGTGTTTCTCCACAACCAGCACACGCTCCTGGGAATTCTATTTTTGGTTTAGCAAATTGGCTTCCTTTTACTGTGTTTACGTTCATTGGTTTCTTTTCTTTAACTTCATTATATAAGTATTCTGAAGCTTTTACTGTAGCATCGTTTTTAACTTCTCCTGTAGGTTTCATAGTGATTGCTTTTTCACCTTTTTTACCTGGGCAGACATTACTACATAAACCACAACCAGTACATTGATCCATATTAACGCTTATTGTGAATTTTAATTTTTGATCTTTTATTAAAGCATCTTGAAGTTTATCTTTTACTTCCTGTGGTGCTTTCTTTTCTTCATCTTCATCAAGTAAATATGGTCTTATTACTCCATGAGGACAGACAAAAGCACACTGGTTACACATAATACATTTACTAGGGTCATAGCAAGGAAGAATATCTGTCATATCACGTTTTTCATATTTACTCTTTCCACCTGGGAATGTACCATCTACATACTCTTCTAACTGGCTAACTTTTAATTCATTACCCTTTCTTCCAATGATAAGATCAAAAACACTCTTTTCTTCATTATTTTCAATTTCATCAGTTACTTTAATATCATCTTTATTAACAAGTTCAAGAGTTTCTAAAGCTTTATCTATTGCTTTAATATTTTTTTCAATAACTTCTTTTCCTTTGTTAGTAAATAATGTTTCTAGTGATTTTTTAATTTCATTTATAGCAAAGTTAAAATCAATTAATTTACCAATTTTAAAGATTACTGTTGCCATAATTGTATTTATTTTGTTACCTAGTCCTACAGAACGAGCTAAATCATTAGCATTTATTATATAGAATTTGATATTCTTGTCTTTTAAAATCTTCTTATCATGATTAGTCATATAAAGAAGTACTTCTTCTTTACTTTTTGAAGTATTTAAAATGAATGTTCCATTTTCCTCTATAGTATCAAGCATTTCATATTTTTTTAGGTATGTGTCCTTTGTACATACTACTAAAGCTGGTGTTTTAACATAGAAAGCTTCTCTTATTTCGTTTTGTCCTAATCTTAAATGACATCTTGTTACTCCACCTGATTTTTTAGAATCGTATTCAAAATATCCTTGAGCATAGGCATTAGTGTTATTTCCAACGATTTTTAATAAGTCTTTAGATACACTTACCATTCCATCTGATCCAAATCCCCAAATTAAAATTTCATGAGTACTTGATTTGTAACCAAAGTCAACTGGCTCAAGTGATAAGTTTGTAACGTCATCTGTAATACCAATTGTAAATCCATTGAAATTATCTTTGTTATCTAAGAATTTATATACAGCATAAATTTGTTCTGGAGTAGTATCTTTACTAGATAATCCAAAACGTCCTCCAATTACTTTAATATCAAGATTTGCTTCTTTAATAACACTTACTACATCTAGGTATAGTGGTTCATGAGCTCCATTTTCTTTAGTTCTATCTAAAACTGCAATACTTTTTACTGTCTTTGGTAAAACATTTAATAAGTATTTGCTACTAAATGGTCTATATAGATGTACTTCTATTAATCCAATTTTTTCTTTATCTCCTACTTTATCGATAGTATCTTTAATTACTTCACAACCAGATCCCATAGCTACTATTACTTTTGTAGCATCTTCTGCTCCATAATAATTAAATGGTTTGTAATCTCTTCCTGTTATTTTGGATATTTCTTCCATATAATCATTTACGATATCAGGTAAAGCATCATAATACTTGTTATGAGCTTCTGTAATTTGGAAATAAATATCATCATTTTCATTAGTTCCACGAGTTACATTATTAATTGATAAAGCTCTTTTTCTAAATTCACTTAAAGCTTTTTTATCGATTAATGGTTTTATTTTATCTAGGTTAAGTAATTCTATTTTTTGAAGTTCATGACTTGTTCTAAATCCATCGAAGAAATTAACAAAAGGCACTCTTCCTTTTAAAGTTGAAAGATAACTTACACTTGTTAAATCCATTACTTGTTGAACTGAACTTGATGCTAAAAAGGCAAATCCAGTTGCACGAGTTGCATATATATCTTGATGATCTCCAAGTATTGATAAAGCATGAGTTGCTAGGCTTCGTGCTGCTACATTTACAACACATGGAAGTAATTCTCCTGCTATTTTATACATGTTTGGAATCATCAATAAAAGTCCTTGAGAGGCAGTAAAAGTTGTTGCAAGTATTCCATTTTGTAAAGCTCCATGAACTGTTGCAATAGCTCCTGCTTCACTTTCCATCTCTACTACTTTAACTTCATCGTTCCAAAAGTTTTTCTTACCAGTTCCTGCCCATTTATCAGTATATTCTGCCATTGGAGATGCTGGTGTTATAGGATATATTCCTGCAAGTTCTGAGAAATTATAAGCTACATAACTACAGGCTTCATTTCCATCCATTATTTTATACATAAATAAATATCATCCTTTCTTATTGTTGTAATATTATTATATAACATTTTTAACAAAGAAAAAAGAAACTTATGAAAAGTTTCAATATTTTATGAAATATAGATGAAGTAAAAAAAAAGAATAGTGACTTAAAAATCATTATCCTTTACTTTCTTTTCTATTTTTTCAAATATTCCAAAATATTTTACTTCTATTGTATATGTTTCTGGTATTTCATAAAATTTCTTAAAATCTTTTATTTGGAAGTAATCAACTGGGTTATATCTCCATACTAAATATAATGGATTTGCCTTTACTTCTATGTTTGTTTCAGTTGTATTAAGCTGTTCTTCTATGTAATCAGTTATTGTTTTATCTATATACTTTATTATTCCAAACATTGATACATAATATATAGTTAACAAAATAACTGTTAGTTTTACTATTTTAATATAAACTTTTGTATTCATTTCTTTTGCTAGTATGCATGAGATAAGTATTATTGTAAATATGATGAAGATTATGTTTCCTTTATCAAATATTGGTGAGATTATAAGAAATATCATAAGAATTAAACTAGATGTTGTAAATATGTTTAGTGTCTTATGTAACTTCCTATTCTTTATATAATAGTTCATACTTAAGACAAATAGTACCATATATGTTAAGAAATATAAAATATAATACCAGTTTTCAGTTGCAAATATTCCACTATACTTACTAAGAACTAAATTTAAGTTAACTGGGGAATAATAGAAGAAATTGTATCCTAAAGAGAATACTAAAATCATATCAAATAATGTTATTACTACCCTTTTATAAGTATTTTCTTTTAATTTTTCATTTAAATAAAAGTTTATTGGAATTGCTCCTATAATAATTAGTATTATGTTATTTGAAAATACTCTATCTATTAAATAACTTATATTTCCTAAAATATCATTGTAGTTTGTATAAACAATAGTGTAATCGATAAAACTCATACTTACTAATATTAGCAAAAATTCTACTGTAAGAATTATAAATGTTTTAACATTAATTTTTTTATTTACATCTGCTATAAAATATATTAAATTTGCTATAAAAAATGTTATTGCTATATGAATGGAAGATAAAGAAATATATGTTGCCATTAACAAAAGTTTTAACATTGATAATTTATTTATTTCTTCATCTTTTAGCAATTGATAAAAATACATAAAGAATAGTATTACTGGGAATGTGTATGCTATAGCACTAGTTACAGACATATAGTTATAAGAAAACATAAATGTACTTACTAGTAAAACTCCAATTACTGGATATAAATACAAGTATTTCGTTTTAACATTTCCCATTAAATCGTTACATATTCTAACAAATTGCCCCATTAAATAAGCAAATATAAAATTAAATAAAATCTTGTTATAAGACAAGAAATTTATTAAGAAGCCACTTAATACTCTCCCATCTTGGAAGTCAATGTTAGAAAAGCATTCCATTAACCCTTCTTTTCCAATTATGTAGCTTTTCCAGTCATCTCCACTTATTGGTGATAATAGACATAGAAAAAAGAAAAGGAAAAAAGTAAACAAGGTTACATTATGTTTAAATGTTATTGTTTCTAGTTTTTCTTTCATAAAATCTCCTAAAGATTATCGATATAGTCTTCTATCATATTTATTATATTATTTGTATTGCTTACAAATTTTTGTGGTTTAAACGTTTTAGATTTTTCTATTATTTTTCCTAATTTATTCATATCTTTAACTGCTAAGATATACTTCTTTTTACTAAAGTTTTCCACAATTTGTAGTTGGTGGTCATTACCATGTTCTTTATATTTAGCAAGACGTGGTACTGCAATTACTTTTTTACCCTTAGTAATACCTGTTAAGATACTTCCTACTCCTCCATGCGTTATTAATAAATCACATTCACTTATTAATTTATCGAACTCATCTCTTGGAATAAGATCGAATATCTCCATATTTTTGCTTTCGTATTTTGTGCATCCAGCTTGTACAACTACTCGCTCTTTTATCGTTTTCTTCTCTATTTCTTTATCTATTGCTTTTAATAATCTTCCAAAACTTTCATCATTAGTTCCTAGTGTTACAAATATCATTAGTAAATCCACCCTCCATATTTAGCTTTAGGATAGAGTTTTAACATATCTTCCCACTGTACAATGAATAAATCTGCAATATGATAAATTAATCTTCCTGTTGCTGTTTTTGTCTTACTATTTGCAAGTGTTTCTATATATATTACTTTTTTTCTAAAAAGTTTAGCAATACAACACATAGGCCCAGCAGTATGTGTTCCTGTTGTTATAACTACTTGTGGTCTTATTTTAATAAAGTAAAACAAGCTTTTAAACGAATTATACAAAAGTTTAAATGGATAAGTTAATATTCTTCTTTTAGTGCCATATACCAAATAACCGACTCTATTAGGATATATATCCTTAAGTCCTAAATTAGATTTTGTTTTTTCCGTTATAATGAAATAATCATATTTATCAAACATAGGAGAAAGTCTCATTAATTCTGATAAATGCCCTCCAGTTGAAGAAATAAATAATACTTTTTTCTTCTTCTCCATGGTAACACCTCTTTTTAAATAATTATTATATACTTTAAGTTGTTATCAATAAAGATATATATAAATATTTTACCAAATTTTTAAATAAAATAAAAGATAGCCATAAAAGACTATCATTTCGTTAATCTACTTTTTCTACTGTAAAATTAGTAAAATCCTCAATTTTAGATTTTCCATTTGTATTCAAAATAACTTCATATGTATTTTTATTATCTGTTATGTATATATAATGTGTTTTTTCATTATTGTATAGTTTTGTAAATTCTTTATTATTAATTGTTACTTTTGTTTCTATAACATTACTTATGGATTTTTTTATTGTACTTAAGTTGTTGTAAGAAGTTTTTATTGTTACTATTTCATTATTTTCTTTGTTTTTTAATGTTGTTTGATTGTATGAATTATTTGAATCTTCTACTTCAACATATTTATCAGCATCTATTTTGATATTAAAATTATATAACTCATAGTAATATCTATCGATAGATTTCAATGAACCCGTTAAAACACTATTATTCTTTGTTAATACCAAATAATTTCCTTTATTATTATCTACTTCAATTCCATTTGCTATTTCATTTAATAATCTATCAGACATTTTTTGATCAATCAATTTATATTCTAGAGAGAAAGTATCTCCTCCATCTATTTCTAAGACAAAATATATTTCTTGACCAGTGTATAACAATTCGGGTTCATTCTTTACATTATTTACATAATCAAACTTCAATATCTTTACATTATTTTCTTTGCTTTTTAAAATTGAATACGAACTTTTAATGTACTCATTTTCACTTGTTATTTCTTGATATTTATCAATTAAATCGTCAGCAGATATATTGTAGAAAACATTTGCTACTATAGAGTAGTTTACATTTTTACCCTTTTCAAAATACTGTTTGTTAAACTCAGAATCCTGTACAGCATATGCTAGTTTTTCTGGGATATCATAATAGACTATATTTTTTTGCTCTACGTTATGACATTTTATGTAGTCTCTAAGAAATTTTTCTGGTGCAAAATCTTCTTTTTCTGTTAAATCAATCTGGTCTCCTTTTTCCTCTAAAACATCAAGAGCATTATCTTTATTTCTAGAATTAAAAAGCACGATTAAGAAGATTATTAGTAAAACTATTACTCCTAGTAATATAATTAGATTTTTTGGATCAATATTTTTTCTTTTTACAACGCGTTTTACTTTAGGTGTTTTTGTTTCTTCTTTTTCTTGTTTAACATCTTTTGGTTGTATAGTTATTTTTTTCTTGTTTTGTATTTTGCTTGGTGTCTTTTTGTTTTTCTTACTATTTTCCATATTCACTTTCCATCCAACTTATAAAAAATTATAGTTTATTTATTTATTTAATTTACTTGTAAAATGCATGTTTCACTAACTCTATTATTTTTTATTCTAATATGATTATATCTTATTATTTTTTCTTATTCAATGCTTTTAAGTAGCATTTATTTTTTTGTGTATACCATTTTTTGTCAATTAATGTCTAATAATTATGGTAGTCTTCCCATATTCTATTGATATTATGGACTAGATAATGTCTAATATTATATAATTATGTTGGAAAATTATGGAGGTGAAATATGCAAAAATGTAAAACAATTTTGTTTATTATCGTGTTTTCATTAGCACTTCTTCCAAGACACAGTTACGCAGTGCAAGTTACTGTAGGAAGAGTTGACGCTGTACCTAGTTTAAGAATTAGGAGTAATCCTGGAACTAACTATGAAAAAATCGGTAATGCAGAGCACGACTCAATTGTTACAATACTTGAATATGCGGAAAGTGGTAATGGTTGTGATGATAAATGGGTTAAAATTAAATCTGCTGATAATATACAGGGTTATGTATGTTCAACTTTTATTGTCGATATTAAGACAGTTGATGTGCCCGAAGTAGAAAATCCATCTCCAGAAATTAGCGAAACTGGAGAACAGATGGCAGCAATGACAGATGAAGAGTTTGATGCTTATCTAAATTCTCAAGGATTTCCAGAAAGCTATAAAGTAAAATTAAAAGAATTACACAAAAAGCATCCTACTTGGATATTTAAAGGTATTAAAACAAAAGAGTCTTGGTCAAAGACTTTAGAGTATCAAAATTCGTCAGGGAATAATTTATATCATGTTTCACCAACAGATGCTGCTAATGGGTATGAAGGTTATTTATCTACACTAGAGCCAGATTACAATCATGATACAGATACTTTTATTAGACATGATGGTGATTATTGGTATCAAGCAAATAGCGAAACTGTTTCATATTTTCTTGATCCTAGAAACTTTTTAACAGAAAAAAGCATCTTTATGTTTGAAGAATTATTTTATCATCCTACATATCAAACAAGTGATGTTACTAGAAACACTCTTTCTTCTGATTTCTTAAAACAATATACTAGTTATTTTATGGAAGCAGCTGAAAGAAGCAAAGTTTCTCCAATATTTCTTGCTTCACTAGTTAAACAAGAAGTTGGAACTTCTACTAATAATATATGTAGTAATGGAAAAGCTGGAGTGTTATCTGATGGAGTTAATTACACTGGATATTATAACTTCTTTAATATTGGTGCTTCTTCATCAACTAACCCTAAGTTAATGTCACTTAAATATGCTAAAAGTAGTAATTGGAACACACCTCAAAAAGCAATCGTTGAAGGATCAACATTTGTATCAGAACGTTACGTAAACTGTGGACAGCAAACTTCTTATTTTCAAAAATTTAATGTATCAATAAATGCCACAAAACCAAATTGGCATCAGTACACAACTAATGTAGATGCCTTAACATCCCCTGCTGTTTCTGCATATAACTCATATAATAAATTTGGGTTAATAGAAAAAGATTTCGTATTTGTTATTCCAGTTTTTGAAGGAATGCCTGAAAGTACTAAATTACCAAATTTAGGAAATCCAAATAACTATTTAAAAGATTTAAAAGTAAATAATTCGCTTGTAACAAACTTTAATAACGAAGTGTCAAATTATACAATTAATATTCCTTATGCTGAATCTGTTCAGATAAGTGCAACAAGTATTAATTCAAAAGCTACTATATCTGGTGTTGGAAGTATTCCATTAACTGATGAGAAAACTATTGCTAACGTTGTTGTTACAGCACAAAATAAAAGTGTTAGAACATATTCATTAACTATTATTAGAGGAAAGAAACCAGATGAAGTTGTTACTCCACCTATCGAAGATGAAGAACCAGGAGAAAATGTTGACACTCCTGATACACCAATTACACCAGATGAACCTATTGTAGTAAATTTAGATGATGTAATTAAAAAATCTGGATATAACTATAAAGGACAATACATTTCAAAAATAACTTTAGGAACAAGTGTTAATACAGTAATTAATAATATACTTAAAAACTCTCCTACTGTTACAGTAAATATTACAGATAGAAATAATAAACCTAAAACTACTGGAATTGTAGTAACTGGTGATAAAGTAACTGTTTCAAGTAATGGAAATACCAAAGTAGTCGAAATAGTTATATATGGAGATATAAATGGTGATGGTGTTATAAATACACTTGATTTACTAAACGTTAAAAAAAGTATATTAAAACAATTTAATTTAACTGGAGCATATAAGCAAGCTGCTGATGTTAACAAAGATGGAACTATTAATACTCTTGATTTACTATATGTTAAAAAACATATTTTAAAACAAACTAATATCAGTCAGGGTTAGGAGGTTAACAAATGAAAAAAATTAAACTATTAATATTATCACTTGTAATGTTTTTTACAGGAAGCATTATCTGTTATGCAGCAACGCTTAACGTTACGGCATATTTAAGTACTAGCCAAGCAGTTGTAGGAAATACAGTTACATTTTCTGTTAAGTTATCTAGTTCTACACCAATTGGGGCAGTTAATTACTCGGTAACATACGATTCTAGTAAACTTACCCATGTAAGTGGAACTCTTAATGATATTACAGATAATTATTATGGAAAGACTTCATATACTTTGACTTTTAAATTTAGAGCCAAAGCTAAAGGAAATGCAAACATAACCTTTAAGGTAAATGAAGCATATGATACAAATCTAAAACCATTAAGTTTTTCTAATAAAACTAAAACATTAAATATAATAACGCAAGCTCAACTTGAAGGATCTTATAGTAAAAATAATAACTTATCCAAATTGGGAGTTGATGGATATAAGATATCCCCTGCTTTTAATAAAAATACTGTTAACTATTCATTAGAACTTGAAAATAATATTAGATCAATCAATGTTACTGGAGCAGTTGAAGATTCTAAATCTTCTGTGTCAGGCCTTGGAAAGCACTCTTTAGTTGAAGGAGTTAACAAAATAAACATTAAAGTAACTGCTCAAAATGGAAGTTCTAAAACTTATACATTAAATGTAACAGTAAAAGAATTAAAACCTATCGTTGTAGAAAAAGAGGGACAAACATTCAATGTTGTAAGAAAAAAAGAATTAATAAAAAATCCAAACAGCAACTTTGTAGAATCAACAATAAAAATAGATCAAGAAGATGTTCCTGCATTTGTTAATGAAAAAACAAACACTACACTCGTTGGTTTAAAAGATGCATCTGGAAATATCGCTCTTTATTCATATGATAATGGTAATTATTCACCATATAAAGACTTTAACTTTGATTCACTTATAGTAACAATAACTAATACAAATGATATTCCAACAGGATATCAAGAAACTAAAATAAAAATTGATGAAGAAGAAGTAACTGCTTATAAAGCACAAGGAATAAATGATGGGTTTTACCTTATAAATGCAGTTAATATATCAACTGGTGAAGAACATTTATATCAATATGATGAGAAAGAAAGAACTATACAGAGATTTAATACCAAACCAATCGATAAGATTAATGAATTAAATATAAAAAACAATAAATCTCTTTACGTTATAATTGGTCTTGGAGGGCTATTAATAATTACTTATTTGGTTTTATTAGTATCAACAATTAGAAATAAAAAAAGAAAGAAAAATAAATGTATCGCATTTCCAAATAGATGTGATGAAGAATTAGCTAAAAAAAATAAAATATACGATGTAGAAGAAACTAAAGATCTTGACGATTTAAGTGGTAAACTAAAAGAAGAAGAAAATGAAGATTTAGTTGAAAGTGAAAAAGAAGATGAAGAAAATAATGAAAAAATAGAACTACTAGATGAAAAAGAAAATATCGAAAATGATTTAAATATCGAAGAAAATGAAATAAATAATAAAGAAAGTGATAAAAAAAAGAAAAAAGATGGTAAAATCAAAAGAGATATTTCGAAAATTCAAAAAAGAAAAAACAAATAATCTTCTTTTTTTGATGGAGGACATATGAAGAAAAAAGTAAAAATACATTACAGTAGTATATTTGCAGTGATATTTATCATTACATCTATATATCTAATTCAGTCTATATTATTGTTTAATAAGATTGAAACACTTATAAGATATATAATAATTGGTGTTATAGTATTAATCGATATTTTGATTCTTGCTAAAATGTTTTTAAGTACAAACAATAAGAAGAAGAAAAAGAAAAAAAGGTATGCTTATTCAGGTGTGTTGATTGTATTCTCAATTTTATTTATATTTCTAGGTTACAATCTAAATAAAATATATTCTTATTTTTCAGGTTTAAACAAAAAAGTAGTCTACTCTACTAGTTTGGTATCCTTAAAAGAAAATAAAGATGTTAATCTATCAACATTGAAAGATAAAAAAATTGGAATAAGTGCTGATGGAGATATAGAAAATCTATCTGAAGATATTATTAAAAAGTATTCTTTAGATAAAAATAATAAAATGGTAGATTACGAAAGTGATTCAAAGATGATTCTTGATCTTTATAACAAGGAAATTGATTACGCTTTCTTACCAACTAATTTCGTTGATGTCTATAGCACAAGAGAAGAATTTGAAGATATTGGTAGTAAACTTGTAATTGTAGATACAACGAAAAAGGAAGTTACTAAAGAAGAAGTTCATTTAAGTGGTAGTTCTAAAGATGTATCAGAACCATTTACTGTTTTATTAATTGGTATTGATTCAACTGTTAGTGGATTACAACATGCTGATTCATTTAATGGAGATTCATTAATTGTTGTAACATTTAATCCTTCTACAATGAGTGCTACTATGTTAAGTATTCCAAGAGATAGTTATGTACCTATTTCTTGTATGAAAAATGTAGATAATAAAATAACTCACTCTGCAGCTAATGGAACTAAATGTGTTATAAACACTATTCAAAACTTTTTAGATATTAAAATTGACTATTATATGAAGATAAACTTCACAGGAGTTGTTGATTTAGTTAATGCTCTTGATGGAATAGTAGTAGATGTTCCTTATGATATGTGTGAACAAGATAGTCATAGAAGATTTGATGAGCACACAATATACATTACAAAAGGAAGACAAAGATTAGATGGTGAAAAAGCTTTAGCATTTGCAAGAAATAGAAAAAGTAATTCACAATACTGTGCAAAAAGATGGACTTATGGAGAAAGAAGTGACTTTGTAAGATCTGAACATCAACAAGAAGTTATTCAAGCTATACTTGATAAAATGAAAAACTTCTCCTCTATTGATGATTTAGAGAAATTATTAGATGTTATATCTAAAAACTTTGATACTAATATGAGTGAAGATACAATTTTATCTTTCTACAATATAGCGAAAGATGTATTAATATCTTCTTCAAGTGATAAAGTTTTATCTATTCAAAAACTATATTTAGATGGAACTGGTCAAATGATTTATGATGAAAGAAGTGGATTAGTTCTTTGGGATTATATTTTAAATACAAAGAGTCTTAATGCTGTTAAAAAAGCTATGAAAGATAATTTAAGTGGAGTTGAGCCTCAACTAATTAAATCTTTCTCATATAAATTAGGAGAAAATTATGAAACATCTGTAATAGGAAAAGGATATTATGGTACTGTTAAATATAAACTTGTTAAAGATTTAGTTGGTATGAAGTATTCTGAAGCTCAAATTTGGGCAAATCAAAATGGAGTTAAATTAAATCCAGAATATGTTGTAGACAAAAGCAAATCAAATGGTACTATTATTAGTCAAAACTATCCAGAAAGCAAAAGAATCGATTTAATAGCTGACAGGACAATAACTTTAAAAGTTGTTAAAAATGAAGCTAGTGCCCCTACTAAAGTAGATTGTACTAAAGAAGAATTAAACAAGGCTTGCATTGTTCCTAATTTTGTTGGTAAAACTTATGATGAGTATCTTGCTTGGGCAAATGGATTTTCTAATATGATAAGTACTGGTAAATCCACTTATGTAGAAAGCTCAACAGAAAAAGAAGGAACTATTATGGAACAGACAGTTCCTCAAGGAACTACAGTAAAAGAAATGCTTGATAAGAGCTTATCGATGTCATTTACAATTGCTAAAGAAAAAAATTCTTCTGAAGGTGGCGGAGAAGAAGCTGGTAATACCGGTGGAAACACTGGTGAGTCTAGTGGTAATACAGGTAGTAGCTCTGGAGATAATCCTAGTGGAAATACTGGTAATACTGGTGAATCTAGTGGTAGCACAGAGGAAGGTTCTGGTGGTTCTAGTGGTTCTAGTGGCAACGAAGAATCAACAGAAATTCAAGCACCTTCACAAGATAGAAATGAACCTAGTTTAAATCCATAACATTATTAGATAGATGGTTTACATAGTAAACTACTCTATCTTTTTTTTGCGTGAAAAATGTAGACAAACATTACTTTTCATAGTATAATTTGTTAGTTAGTTCTTTAATATTATGAAAGGAGTTTATAAAATTTTATGATCAAAAAAACAAACGATACTAAAATAATTATTTTAGGTGGTTTGGGAGAAGTCGGAAAAAACATGTATTGTGTAATGCATGGTGACGAGATTATTATTATTGACGCTGGTATTAGTTTCCCAGATGCTGGGTTATTAGGTATAGATTATGTTTTACCTGATTTTACTTTTTTAAAAAATAATCAAGATAAAGTTAAAGCACTATTTATTACACATGGTCATGAAGACCACATAGGTGCTATACCATTTTTGGTTCAATCAATTGATTTACCAGCTATTTATGCACCGAAACAAGCCAAAGAATTAATTAGTTTAAAATTACAAGATAAAAATATAAGATACGATAATTTATTTGCATATGATGATACTACAGTTGTTAAGTTTAATCATATTCAGGTTGAATTCTTTAGAACTACCCACTCTATTCCAGATTCTCATGGAATACTTGTTAAAACACCAGATGGAAATATTGTAACAACAGGAGACTTTAAGTTTGACTTTACTCCTATTGGACCAATGGCAGACTTACACAAGATGGCAAGAATTGGAGAAAATGGAGTCGACCTTTTAATAAGCGATTCAACAAACGCTTTAAACGAAGGAATAAGTATGAGTGAGGCGAAAGTTGATAATGCCTTAAATGATATTTTTGATAGACATACTACTCAAAGAATGATTATTGCAACATTTGCATCTAATATTTATAGATTAAAACATATTGTTGAAACTTGTTACAATCATGGTAGAAAATTATGTGTATTTGGAAGAAGTATGGAAAACAATATAAAAATATCTATAGAAGGTGGTTATATTGATCACCCTGATATTTTAATCAATGCTGATGAAGCCAACAACTTAAAACCTGGAGAAGTTACTATACTTTGTACAGGATCTCAAGGAGAACCACTTGCAGCACTTTCTCGTATTGCAAATGGAACACATAAGCAAATTAAGTTAAGACCTGATGATGTTGTTGTATTTTCTTCATCTCCTATTCCTGGTAATGCTATGTCTATAGGGCATACTATTAACAAGTTATACCTTCAAGGTGTTAAAGTATACACTACTCAATCTTTATCAGATATTCACTCATCAGGACATGCTAATATGGAAGAATTAAAGTTGATGATAAGACTTATTAAGCCAAAGTACTTTATGCCTTTCCATGGAGATTATAGAATGCTTAAGAATCATGCAAATCTTGCTATTGATTGTGATATTCCAAAAGAAAATACATTTGTACTTCAAAATGGTGATGTGTTAAGTTTAGATAATCATGTAATAACAAAAGATGTTCCTGTTATTGCTAGCGATGTCTTTATAGATAGCAACAGATTAGAAGAAATTAATAGTGCAGTTTTAAGAGATAGAAAGATTATGGCAAGCGATGGAATACTTGTTGTTATTGCAAACATCGATATGAAAAACAGAGCATTATTAATACACCCAAATATTACAACAAGAGGGTTCGTTCTTGTAAATGAAAACGAAGCTTTACTAAAACAAATTGAAAGTGAAGCAGAAAAAATAATTGTAAATAAATTAAAAGAAGGAAATGTTAACTTTAACGATATAAAAAGCCAAATTACTGCTGATTTATTCCCATTTATTTATGAACTAACGGGAAGAAAACCAATAATTTTACCAGTAATCTTGGATATTAAAAAGTAGTTAAAAAAAAATTAAGGAAGCCTAAAATGACTTCCTTTTTTAAAACTAAAAAAGCACTAATTATTCAGTGCTCTTTTTGTTTAATTTATTTGATTTTAAAGTAAAGATTAACGTAACAATGTTTAGTATAACTAGCACTCCTAATACAACATACAAAACTATGTTATTACTAGAACTATTTGAACTTTCGTTTACAGCTGTACATTTCTCACATTCTTTTACGTCTGGACATGTTTCACACTTTTTGTTTCCATCAATTATCTCAGTAGATATATCAATTCGCTTTCCAGAAAATTTTATATTTCCTTCTGAAACTTCCAATTTAGTTGTTCCTTCTTTTAATGGTGTAAAGAATAATGTTATTCCAGAATTACAACCATCTTCTTCTCCCTTTATTGTTATCTTTCCATTATTGTCTTTTGCTGTTATATTATCTTGTCTACCGCCACATATATGAGAATAAGAAAAACCTTCGTATTTTTCAAACTTGAGATATTGTGGATCATACTCTATATAATATTCATATTCACCTGTTCCTACTGAGAAAGAATATTGAGCCTCTCCTCCTAATTTGGCAAATCTATCGTACGAATAATCTAAATCAATCTCATCAGCTTTTACAATAAACGGACAAATAAATAATATAATTAATAACAAATTTCTAATTTTTTTCATACTTCCACCTCTAATTATTCTTTATTTACTATTTTGCTTCTTCTTGTGCTCTTGTCTCACGAACTACTGTTACTTTTATTGTTCCTGGGTATTGCATTGTAGATTCAATCTTATCTTTTACATCTCTTGCAATCTTATGAGCACCTAAATCGTCAACCTCTTCAGGTTTAACAATAACTCTTAATTCTCTTCCAGCTTGAACTGCGAATGTCTTATCTATTCCAGGTAAATCATTGGCAACATTTTCAAGTTGTTCAAGTCTTTTAATATAATTTTCTAATGAATCATTTCTTGCTCCTGGACGAGATGCAGATAAGGCATCAGCTATTGCTACAATAACTGCTATTGTTGATTTTGCTTCTGTATCTCCATGATGAGATGCAATTGAATTAATAATTACATCATTTTCATGATATCTTTTAGCAATATCAATTCCTATTTCTACATGGCTTCCTTCAATTTCATGATCAATTGCTTTTCCTATATCGTGTAATAGACCTGCTCTTTTAGCAAGTTGAACATTTTCTCCAAATTCACTAGCAAGTAATCCAGATAAATGTGCTACTTCAATTGAATGCTGTAAAGCATTTTGTCCATAACTTGTTCTAAAATGTAATTTTCCTATTATTTCAATTAATTCAGGATCAACTTTTGTAAGTCCTAATTCAAACAAAGCATCATTTCCATATTCAATGATTTTTTGTTTCATTTCTTTGCATACTTTATCGTATAATTCTTCTATTCTAGTTGGATGTATTCTTCCATCTTTTATTAAAGTTTCAAGAGTTACTCTTGCAATTTCTCTTCTTAGTGGGTCGAAACTTGATAGTACTACAGCTTCAGGTGTATCATCAATAATTAAGTCTACACCAGTTATTGCTTCAATAGTTCTTATGTTTCTTCCTTCTCTTCCTATTATTCTTCCTTTCATTTCATCATCTGGAAGATTAACGACTGTTACAGTTTGTTCATTTGCAATATCTGCAGCATATCTTTGCATAGAAATAGCTATTAAATTTTTGGCCTTTTTATCAGCTTCAAGTTTAGCTTCATCTTCTCTTTCTTTAATATACTCAGATATTTCTTTTGACATGCTTTCTTCAATTTTTTTCATTACCAATTTTTTTGCTTCTTCTTTTGGTAACTTAGCTATTTTTGTTAATTGCTCTAATTCTTGTTGTTTTAGTTCTTCTATTTTTGCATATTCAGCTTGGATATCTTTTTGAGACTCTATGATACTTTTTTCTTTTTCATCAAGAGCTAATTCTCTTTTTTGAAATAACTCATCACGTTTATCCATATTATTTTCTCTTTGGATAAGTCTATCTTCAGATACTTTTAACTCTTCTTTTTTCTCTTTTGCTTCTTTTTCGTTTTCTAATTTTAGTTTATGAATTTCTTCTTTTGCTTCAAATAATGAGTCTCTTTTAGCTTTTTCAGCTTCTTTTTTTGCTTTTTCTATAATTTCTTCAGCTTTTTTGTTAGAATTATTAATTTTTGAATTGTTAACTAAATGAGTAATTATAAAACCAACTGATATTCCAACCACAACTAGCAAAATAGAGTAAATAATTTCCATATTCTTCCTCCATTTTCTTAGTCACATTATTAAATTTATTATATAAATATAATTAATATCACTAATTCTATTTTAGGTGCTTTAATAAACAATGTCAATTTTTTTTATAAAACTAAAGATTAAAAATTAAGTTTTTTTTATCGTTTTTGATACCATCAGTTTGTTTTTTCTTAATAGTTACAGCTATTTATTTTACCTAAATTATTACTTAGTAATTTTCTTATATATAAATATTTTTATAAAACAAAAAGATATAACTTTCGCTATATCTTATATATTATTTTTCTTTAGTCTTTTTAGTATTACCTATTCCATAGTAATCTCTTGTCTTTTCTTCAAGTTCTTTACATAGATCTTTGTTTTCTTTCAAAAGAAGTTTAACATTTTCTTTTCCTTGACCTATTTTTTCACCATTATAAGAAAACCAAGCACCACTCTTTTCGATTATTCCTGCATTTGCAGCAAGTTCTATTAGTTCTCCTTCTTTAGATACACCTTCTCCATACATTATATCTACTACTGCTGTTTTAAATGGTGGTGCTACTTTGTTTTTTACTACTTTAATATTAGTTTTGCTTCCTGTAATAGAATCACCAACTTTAATTTGTTCACTTCTTCTTACTTCAAGTCTTATTGTTGAATAAAACTTTAGGGCACGTCCACCTGGAGTTGTTTCTGGGTTTCCAAACATTACCCCTACTTTTTCTCTTAATTGATTTATAAAAATACATATTGTCTTTGTTTTACTTATAGCACCTGATAGTTTTCTTAGAGCTTGGCTCATTAATCTTGCTTGAAGTCCTACATGAGCATCTCCCATTTCTCCATCTATTTCTGCTTGTGGTACTAAAGCTGCAACTGAGTCTATAACTATTATACTAACTGCTTCACTTTTTACTAATGCTTCACATATTTCTAATGCCTGTTCTCCAGTATCAGGTTGAGAAAGCAATAATTCATTTATATTAACACCTAAATTTTTAGCATAAGAAGGGTCAAGAGCGTGTTCTGCATCAATAAATGCTGCTCTTCCTCCAGTTTTTTGAACTTCAGCAATAGCATGCAATGCAAAAGTAGTTTTACCACTTGATTCTGGTCCATATATTTCTATAATTCTTCCTTTTGGATATCCTCCAACACCTAATGCTATATCAAGTGATAAAGATCCACTTGAGCAAGTATCTACTTCCATGTGCTTACTTTCACCAAGACGCATTATAGAACCTTTTCCGAATTGTTTTTCTATTTCACTCAATACTTGTTCTAAAGCCTTGTCCTTATCTATATTTGCCATATTAATATTTCCTCCACATATTTACTTATGAATTAATGATACACTATAAAAATCAAAAAATCAATACTTTTTAGAACATTTGTTTGATTATGTGTTTTTTACGTATTTTTATGCTAAAAAAAAGAACTTCTATACAGAAATTCATTTTTTACTACTTACTATTTTCATCAATTATTAATTTTTTATTTATATTATAATATTGAATCATTGATATAATTGACATTATTGTAGCGAACCATAAGAAGAACTCTGCTACATTAAATCCCCACATTTCAAATGGCATATTACCAAAGAATACTAAAATAGTTCCAATCATTAAAGTAGCTGTTTTAATTTTTCCACTTCCAATTGCTGCTACTACTTTTCCTTTGCTAGCTGCTTCCAT
Organism: uncultured Clostridium sp.; assembly: GCA_902493795.1. Classification (GTDB taxonomy): domain Bacteria; phylum Bacillota_I; class Bacilli_A; order RF39; family UBA660; genus RUG13868. The sequence goes on along the minus strand of CABUQZ010000007.1, from coordinate 32,128 downwards.
CTTTATAGCGTTAACAATGATATCACGTACTACGATTACTACCGGTATTACAGCGTTTATTTCTCCTTTTGCTGCTAAAATGATTAGTACAGAATTAACAAGCACTTTATCTGCAATTGCATCTAACATTTTACCTGTGTTTGTAACAAGTCCTCTTGATCTTGCAATATGTCCGTCAAGGAAATCTGTTAGGCTAGCAATTATAAAAATAGCACCAGAAACAATAAATTCCCATTTTAATGCTATACCTTCGATTACAGGTCCTTCTGGAATATCTATTCCAAAACGATGAAATGGAAGACATAATATAACTATTATGATTAGCGACAAAATCAATCTTGCGATTGTTAATTTATTCGGTAAGTTCATATTTTTCACCTTCTAACTTATATTTTAATTCTTTAGTAATTGTATTTTTCTTTGGTCTTATTATATTAAAGACTAATATAACAAATAACATCAAAAGTAGAATCATACCAATTAAAATCAATATGCTTTTTCTGTCTTTTTTACTAGGTTTTATAATAGTATATGGTGATGATATCTTTTTTCTTTCTGTACCATTATTCTTATTAGCATTTTTTTCTGCATCAAGTATGTCCTGCAAAGAAATTTTTGATGTCTTTTCAAATAAATAATCATTAAATTCATCTATTACTTCTTCAGGCTTTAACCCTAAATATTTAGCATAACTTTTAATTTTTTCTTTCATCGATAAAACATCTTTAAATGTTCTTGTGTTTCCATCTTCAATACTTTCTAATAAAAAATCATCTATATTTAAGTCTTGTGCAGCTTCGTCAATACTTACACCGTTGTTTATTCTTGTTTCTTTTAAATATTCACCAAGCTCTTTCATAAACACCTCTATTAAAATAAATAAAAATAATACTTAATAAGCCATGTTCTGTACCTATTACTAGGTGGCAAACATTTATCTACTAGTTACCTAGTCCCTAACTCTGTTAAAATTCCTTTGTTAGAGCTCCTCTACCAATATTTGAGTTTCTCACTCGCGGGGTTTATCGCGTTCCACTTCCACTGTTTCCAGTTTATTCGTCACTTTGACACTTTATGACTACTATAATCATATCAAAGACTTAGATTAATTCGTCGCCGTTAGCAAAAGCTAATTTGCTACCTAAGGTTACTTTCTCCCTTAGCACGAACACTAGAGTCATTTCAGACTCTGTGAGCATGGACTTTCCTCTATATACTCATATATAGCGTTTGCCCTAAGTATTATTCATCTTTTCCGTAAACTATTTTTTCAAGTTGAGATAATCTTTTCATAATATCAACATTTGATACTGTCTTTCCTGAATCATTACCATCATCATCTGCTGATTTAGCAATCTCTAGACTAGTCTTCAAATTTCTGTTTTCTTGCTTTAAAGACATTATCTCATTAAGTAACTCCTCTTTTTCTTTATCCTTATCTTTCAATATTTTAAAGAATTGTTCATAATCACTAATTATAAGGTCTAGATATTGATCTACTTCTTTTAATCTATACCCTCTTGTGTCTATTTTAAATTCTTTTTCTAAAATATCTTTAGGAGATAAATTGAATTGTTCTTGATACATCTATATCACCAATCCCTTACTCTTTATATTATCATATAAAATCGCTTGTTTGTCAAATATAACAATATGAAAAATAATATGAAATATGATTAAATATTATAGAAAAATATAAATATGTATAGTATAATTATTAAAGATATGTAGAAATATCTAGGTGATTTTAGTGAACTACCCAAAAGGGATTAAAAGATACAACAGTGATAACTATATAAGATTCGATAATAGAGGTATGGGTTTAGAGGAAGATATAAATATAACTAATCAATATTATATTGATAAAGGTATTGCATATATTTATAAAAAACCTACTCCTATACAGGTTACTAAAGTTGATTATAAAAATAATAGTATGACGATTAAAGAAGCTTTTTTTAAAGAGCCATCTACTACTGATTATAATGGGCTTTATAGGGGCTTATATATTGATTTTGAAGCAAAAGAAACGACTAATAAAACATCTTTTCCACTTGCTAATATACATAAACATCAAATACTTCATATCAAACATGTAGTAGAAAATGGTGGAATAGGATTTTTAATTGTTAGATTTGTTCATCTTGATAAGAATTACATATTAATGGGAGAAGATTTAATAAGTTTTTTAAAAGAAAATGATAGAAAATCTATTCCATATGAATATTTTGAAAAAAAAGGATATTTGGTAGATATATCATATAATCCTAGACTGGACTATTTAAAAATTATTGATAATATCTTAGGAGGAAAAAATGGCAAAGACTAAGAAAAAGAAAAATACGATTAATACAAAAATTCATTTAAAACCTAATGTTAAACTACTTGGAATATTTTTAGTTATTACTTTAGTTTTGGGTTTAATATTTATGAATTTTTTATTCACTTTGATTCTAATTTTAGGAATTTTATTTATCATTTGGATTTCTAAAGTACTTGAGAATAAGAAAAAAAAGAAATGGGTTAGAATAACTCTTAACTGTATTGCAATTTTTATTTTACTTTGTGCTATTGCAGGAGTTGGTGGTGTTGCTTGGTTTTTAAATTACATAGTTAAAAATGCTCCTGAATTTAATGAAGATATACTTACAATGACACAGACAACTATTATTTACGATAGTACTGGAGCTGAAATTGCAGAACTTGGTACTCAAAAACGTGAGATTATTAAATATGAGCAATTAAATGAGTCTCTTGTTGATGCGTTAATTGCAACTGAGGACTCAAGATTTTTCCAACATAATGGTTTTGATGCTCCTAGATTTTTAGTTGCCTCACTTAAACAGGCTTTAGGTAAAAGAGATGCCGGTGGTGCTTCAACACTAACAATGCAGGTTGCAAAAAACAGTTACAACGCTGATAAAGCTGATGTAACTGAAGGGTTTGCAGGAATTAGTCGTAAATTTACTGATATTTATATGGCTGTATTTAAAATAGAGAATAAATACTCTAAGCAAGAAATTATTGAATTTTATTTAAACAACCACTTTTTAGGAAATAATGCTTATGGAATTGAGCAAGCTAGTATGGAATATTTTAATAAACATGCATATCAATTAAATATTGCAGAATCAGCAACACTTATTGGAATGTTCCAAGCTCCTAATACATACGATCCATTTAAGCATCCTGAAGCTGCCGAAGAAAGACGTGCAACAGTACTTAATTTAATGTATAAACATGGATATATTACTAAAGAAGAACTTGAAATTGTAAAAAGAGTTCCAGTTACTTCTTTACTTCATCCACAAAAAGAGACTCAAAAATATTGGTCTTATTTAAACACAGTAGTTGAAGAGGCTCAAAAGAAGTATGGTGCAAACCCACATACTACATCAATGAAGATATACACTAATATGAATCCAGCTTATCAAACTGTAGTAGATGATATTATGAGTGGTAAGACATACAAGTGGGATAATCCTGAAGTTCAAGCTGGTATTGCTGTAGTTGAAGCTAAAACAGGAAAAATTACTGCAATTGGAGCAGGACGTAACCAAACAGGTAATATGAAGTTTAACTATGCAACACAGACAAAACGTCAGATAGGATCTACTGCTAAGCCAATATTTGATTACGCTCCTGGTATGGAGTCACTAGGATGGTCAACTGCTAAACTATTTGATGACTCAAGGTACTACTATAGTACAGGACAGGAAATAAGAAACTCAGATAGAGGTCATATGGGAATAATTACTCTTAGAACTGCTCTTGCTCAGTCAAGAAATGTTCCTGCCTTGAAAGCTTTCCAACAAGTAGATAATAAGTTTATTTATAACTTTGTTAAGTCCCTTGGAATTACTCTTGAAAAGGATTCTGAAGAATCAAAATATTTACATGAAGCCTACTCTATTGGATCATTTAATGGATCTAATCCACTAGAAATGGCTGGTGCTTATGCAGCGTTTGCTAATGGCGGAGAATATATTGAACCATACACAATTTCTAAAATTGAATTTAGAGATACTGGTGAAATTGTTGTTGCCGACGCAACTAGAACTAGGGTTATGAAAACATCAACTGCTTTTATGATTACAGATTGCTTAAAAACTGCTGTAACTAACGGATTAAGTGGTGCTGGTAAAGTTCAAGGTGTTAACGTTGCTGCTAAAACTGGTACAACAAACTATACTGCTGCTACAAAATATAAATATCACTTAGGTGATGATGCAATAAACGATGCATGGATTATTGGTTATGACCCTGAAACAGTTATATCATTATGGTATGGATATGAACCAATAAGTTCAAAATATTGGTCTAATACATCTGCTGCTCTTAGAAACAGAAAGAACTTATTCAATGCTTTAGGAAGCAAGATTTTCAAAAAGAATGGTCAAGACTTTGCAGTTCCTAATTCAGTTATAAAAGTTGGAGTTGAAATTTCTGATGATGTAAATAAACCATTAAAACTACCTAGTCAATACACTCCATCAAATAAAATAGTATATGAATGGTTTGCTAAAGGAACTGAACCAAAAGAAGTATCTGCTGCTTACCAAAAACTTCCAGATGTTACTAACTTTAAAGCAAGTTATGATGAAAACACTAAAGTAGTTACATTAACATGGAATCGTATACCTAATCCTGAAGAAGATTTATCAGGTTCTTATGGAGCTTTAGGATATAAGATATTCAAAGGAAGCGTTTATTTAGGATTTACTACTGATAATAAATTTACAATTAAAAATGTTGCTGATCCTAATGGTGTTTATAGAGTATCAGCTGGATACCAAAATGTATCTACTGTTGATAGCTTAGGTGCTACTGATAAAATAGAATATAAAGATAATTCAAAATATGAAGCTTATTTAAATGCAAATAGCACTACAACATATAATGTTGGTGATAGTCTTAACGCTGTTGATTTAAATCCTAGCGCAAAAGATGTATCATTAACTAAAGATGGAGTTGCTGTTACTCCTAATGTTACAGTAACGATAAAAGATAATAATGGTAATAATATAGCAAATATAAGTACTGATTCAGCTAATGAATATACAATTACTTATCGATTAACATATGGAACTAGTTACGATAGAACTTTAACAAGGAAGGTAACAATTGTAGATAATTCTCCACCTCCTGTTCAAGAACCAGTTGAGCCAGAAACTCCATAATAAAAATAAAAAATGCTTAATTTAATTTAATTTAAGCATTTTTATTTTGTCTTACTATCTTTTTAGTAAATAAATATTTTTATCATCCTCAATAATAAATATATCATTTAAATCTGTTCTTATTATAAAATATTGTTCATTACTTTCTAATGTTTCAATATATCCTAACTCCACTGCGTATGGGGCATCTAGTTTTTTTATGTTTTCATTTAAATTGTTTATTTCATTTAAATTTGATTCTAGATATAATAGCTTTGTTGAAGTACCATCGTTTTGCTCCATTAATATTTTATAATTGTTATCTTTTTTTATTACTTTATAACTTGATATATATTCTATTGTTGTACTTTCATTTGTCGTTTCATTTTTTATCGTTAGTTTATTTTCATCATCAACATTTAAAGTTATAGTATTATTATTTTCATCAGTAAACGAATATTTATCTTTATATATGTATGATATTTCATAGTCTTCATTTATTTTCTTACTTTCATAGTTATAGCATACTCTTACACTCTTGCTATCACCTATTGGAATGTATGTAGCCATAAATAAAACAACTAATGCAATGTTATATTTTCTATTTCTTACTTTGTTTTCTTCATCCCATTTAAATACTTTTAGTCCTTGTACTATATACAATAAAATTAAAATTAAAGTTGAATAAAATGTTGCTAGTGTGGATGAAAATGTTGGATCATCTAGTATTACACAATCTTTAAAAGCTCCCACTTCTGCTGTCATTATGGCAAAGTCATATGTTGCATGCAAAATTATTGGTGTCCAAATATTACCTGATTTATAGTAAATCATACCTAGTAGGAAACCCAAACTTGTTGTTTGCAAGATCTGAGCTACTGTTTCTAGAATAGTATTACCTGCAAAAACATTAGTAATATGAATAAACCCAAATACTAAAGAAGCAAATAATATAGATAAAAAAGCTCCTTTTTCTGATTTACCAAAACGTTTTAGAAAACTATTTTGAATCCATCCTCTACATAATAATTCTTCTGAGATACCAATTAATATACAATATAATATTAAATTAAGTATATTTCCTGGTCTTGCACCAACTGCACCCTCAACATTTGATAAAAATAGTATTGCAATAATTAATAATAGAATTCCACCATATTTTAGTGAAGGAAGTGTTTTTTCTTTCTTTTTTACAAGTATATTTAGATTATTTGACTTTTTAAGTACTATCAAAATAATTGCAAGCATTATTGTTTCTAGAATTGCTTCTGTTCCATATTTAAAGTTAAATAAAGTTATTCCAAAACTAAGTATCGCTAAATCGATAAGCAATAATACTCCAAATGTAGATAATAACATCTTTATAAAGTATTTTATTATTTCTTTCATATTTTTACTCCTAACACCAAAATTATATCAAAAAATAATTTTACTTAAAATCATTATTAGAACTCCTAGAAAAAAATATTTAAATACTTTACAATCTTTATAGTTATTAAAATACTCTTTTAAAAGTTCACAAACTGATAAATATATCATTATTCCTGCTGTAAGAGAAAGAATTAAAGCAAATAAATAATCATTAATTTGAGATATAAATAAATAGGTTATAAATGCTCCAAATGGCTCTGATATTGCAGCAATCAAAGTATAAATAAAAGCTGTTTTCTTAGAGTTTTTAGCATAATAAATTGGTACTGCTATTGCTATTCCTTCTGGTATATTGTGAAGTGCTATTGAAATAGCAATAGATACTCCTAGGTTAAAATCCTTAGTTGAAGATGTAAACGTTATTATTCCCTCTGGTATATTATGAAGCATCAAAGCAAGCATAGATATTATCCCTATTTTATATAAATTATTATTTTTTGGTGTTTTACTACTTATAATATTTACTAAAACTCCCCCAAATATTAAATATATAAAAAGTAGCATTAATGTGGGAAGAAGTTCATAAAACTTATTTATCAATTTAAAAGATGACGGAATTAAGTCAAAAAATGAAACAAATAGCATAATACTAGCAGAAAAGACAAGACTTATTCCTATTATTTTACTATGATGCTTTGTTTTTACAAAAATTATTAATGAGCCTAAAAGTGTAGCAAAACCAGATAACATTGTAATAATAAAGCTTAATAAAAAATTACTCATATAATCACCATTAAATTATATGAGTAATTTTATTTATTATTTATTTCTCTTACATTGTTTTAATGATTTCTTTTTATTTTTATTTAACTTTATTCTTATCATTAAAATTGCAAAAATCACCAAAACAACTAATACTACTGTTATCTTATGAGCTAGTAAAAATTCAGTAAGTGAAAATTGTATCTTAGATTCTAGAGAAATGTTAATCGTTTCAACTACTTCTCCTTTATAAATTACGTCAATTGTACCTAGATTTGTTCCAGTTTTCATTTTAGGAGTTATTATTTTTTCTCCAACATACTTAACGGTAACGTCTTCCTTTTTAAAATCATTACTCAAATACTTGCTAATATCTTCTTTTGCATAAAAATTTACTTTTTTTGTTTTTGAGTATTTTGTAGGAATTGTTACTAATAAATCATTTTTATCAACTAAATTATGATATTTATAATTATCAAAATAGTAGTCATAAACATTCTTGGCATCTTTAATATGATTAGGTGTTCCTTCGGCATTTGTGGTTACCAATAAATAAGTGATTTGATTTTTTTCATCGTAAGCAATAGATGCTAAGCATCTTCCTGCTTCATAAGTATATCCGGTTTTGGCTCCTTTTATATATGATGTATCAATTCCAGAGTTTTTTGCAGTTTTACGAAAGGTACTTCTTACTGTTAAGGTTTTATCTGAAAAGGTATAGGTTTCAGCTTCAAATATTTCTTTAAATTTTTTGTTTTGATATGCATATTTCAATATGATTGCTACTTCATTTACAGTGGAATAATGATTTTCAGCATCTAATCCTGTTGAGTTTACAAAATGAGTGTTTTTTAAGCCTAATTCTATTGCTTTTTGATTCATCAAGTCAACAAATTTCTCTTCACTTCCTGCTAACGTGATTGCAAGAGCTCTAGCAGCATCTGCTCCACTAGGTAAAAACAATCCATATAGTAAATCATTATAGGTTACTTTTTGGTTGTGTCTTAGTCCTGCAACAGAGGCATTTGCTTCTTCCAGTCCATAAAACATACTACTTTTTATTGTTACTGTTTCATTAAAATCAGGAATATTTTCAATAGCTACTAAAGTTGTCATAATCTTAGTTAGACTTGCAATACTTGTTTTTTCATCCTTCCCCTCTTCATATACTATCTCATTATCATTTAAATTGTATAAAACGATATGTTTACTACTAAGCTCTAAGGCATTTACTCGAGTTATAAGTAAAAGAAAACAGATTATACTTAATATTAGTCTTTTCATTACGCATCACCTTTCCCTATTATTATACTGGCTTTAAAGTAATATTTGTCTATTTTTTGTATTACTTAATTATATATATATTATACATTACTTTATAATCGAAAGTAATAACTTATATAATTCTTTTTCACTTATATTATTTGTTTCAATATCAAAATTGTAACCTTTATAACTAAATTCTGTAAAATATAGAGTATTGTATTTAAAAATTTTTAACTCTGTACCATTTATGTTTGTTATATTACTTTCTTTATCAGAAAAATAATAATCTCTAATAGGTTTATTGATACTTGAAAAAGCTATACGAATACTTTTATCTTTATTTTCATTAGAATAATTATAAACATAAGAATTTAAAATGTTATATTCACTCATTTTATCTTTTCTTACATAAATACTATAGCTATTAAATTTAGTTAAATCTTTAGGAATTATAATGTCATTTTTCAAAACATCTAACCATGAAGCATTTGATCCTTTAGTTTGTATTTCTTTAACATCGATATCTAACATTGAAGCACCTACTTTATCTAAATTATTTATATTAAGTTTTATTTCGACATTAGAATTTTCATTTAATACAATATTATCATTTTTTAAGTTTATAAAAATTATTCCACTAATTATTGCTACTAAACAAATTGATACCAAAGAGTATTTCCATATATTATTCCTTTTTATTTTTTCTTTTTGTTCTATCTTTTTAATTATTTCATTGTAATATTTTTTTTCATCAATATCTTCTTCAATTACACTTTTTAACTTTTCTTTATTAGTCACTTTATTTTCCCCCATTTTCAAAATTATCTTGTAATTCTTTCAAGGTTCTATAAATTAAATGTTTTACGTATGATTCGCTTGATTTTAATTCTTTAGAAATTTCTTTAATACTTAATTCTAATTTATAATATAGATAAAATACTTTGGGAATATCTTGGTTTTTCTTGCTCTTGATATATTTCCATATTGTATTCCAATTGTCTTGTTTAATAATAATATCATCAATATCTATCTTATCTTCTATTGTGTCAATTAATTCTATATCTTTATCGGTAGTTTCAAACAAAGAAACTGTTTTTATTTTTTGAAGTAAAGTATAGTGTTTTTTTATTTTATTATTGGCAATACCTATAAGATAACTTTTAATATTAATATCTCTTAATTCCTTTTTGTTTATTATGTTCCATAACTCTAAATAGGTTTCTTGAATAATATCCTTTGCATCATTAATATTATGACACTTAATAATAACATATTTAAATAAATCTAAATGTGTTTCATCATATATATCATTAAACTTATATAGGTCTAGTCGACTAGTCATAATTATCACCTACAATATAATAATCCTTAAAACTTGCAAAAAAGTTCCAAAAAAATATATTTATTTTAAGCAATCATTTATTCTTCTTTAATATATTAAAAAATATACTTAGAGTTCTTAACTATTTACATAATGACTTTAATAATCAAATAGTGTATAATGTTCTTATAATTAATATGTAATGAAAAAGACGTCATTTTTTTAATTAATGGGTAATATTATAACATCCTTTATTGTTTTTATTATCAATATAATGCCGTAGAAAGAGAACAATCAAATATGAGATTGATTAGACGTAATTTAATGAAAAACAAAAGAAAAATAATTTTTTTTACACTTATATTTATATTTTTTTGTACCATATCATTTCTTATGCCATTAACAGGTGATGACTGGGGAAATTATTTGATTGGGAAAAACAATGATTTTTATCATAGGATAGTTCAGTCAATTGATATGTACTTTTCTTGGGAAGGAAGATTAGTAAGTCGAATTCTTATATATAATTTAACTTGTCATAAGTTTTTATTTAATATCATTTTATCATTATTGATTACATTATCAATATATATTAGCGGTAATTTAATTAAAGTTAAAAATAAAAGGTTAATATACCTAATGATGTTTCTTACCTTTTTATTACTGGAAAATACAATTTTTACACAATCTATTCTTTGGGTTGCTGGTAGTATTACTTATATGTTTCCAACATTGTTAACATTTATATACCTATATATTTATTTCAAATACATAACCAAAAATACTAATTATAAATGGTATATCTATTTGATATTAGGATTATTTTCATTAGCTATGACTATGTTTGTTGAAAATATAGCTATTGCATTTGTCTTTTTAAATTTGTTATTAAATATATTTGAATATGTTAAAACCAAAAAAATTAATAAATTATTACTTTGTAATTTAATACTATCTTCTTTAGGACTTTTATTGATGCTTGTAAGTCCTGGTAGTGCTCAAAGAGCACAGACTGATAAAGATGTTTATTCTAGTGGTTCTTTTTTATTTAAAATGATCATTGGATATGTAAGATTTATTAATTACACTTTTATTAGGAATTATTATCTAGTATTAATTATTTCTATTGTAAATTTATTAATTATTGGTAAAAGAAATAGAGAAAATTTAATATTTAGAGTTATAAATTATATATCAATATTTTTAGCAATTATTTATATGTTAAATAATTTCGATATTAATGTTTTGTCTATCTTAATAAATCATAAAAATGTATTTGTTATAATTTTTTGGTCACTATATTTTGTTTTATGTGTTTACTTGTTAATAAAAAAATATATGAAAAATGAAAAATTGATAAAATATTTATTATTTATTACAGTTGGATTATCTGCTAATTTAGTTATGATTGTTGTTCCAATTTGGGGTGGTAGGACAACTCTATTTACAACTATATTTTTAACCTTAGCTTATTTATATATTTTTGATGATTTAGTACCAGAAAAGATTAAAAGCAAATTAAATAAAGGATTATTTCTTGTAATACCAGTTATATGTTTTGTTTATTTAACTTTGTATTACAACGTTTATAGATTTAATATTTTTCAAGAAAACAGCATTAGAGAACAATTAGAAAATAAAGTAAATAACGAGATTGTGATATACACTTTGCCTAAAAAAATCACTTGGGGTCTTATTCCAGAAGATGATTACCATATACAAACATATAAAAAATACTACAAAATCGATGAAGATATTAAATTAGTCTTTAAAAATACAAAATGGAAATACAATATTATTTTTTTCAGGGAGGTTTTATGAAAAAGAAGTTATCCGTAATTGTCTCTTGTTACAATGAAGAAGAAGCATTGCAATTATTTTATGTAGAAATGAATAAAGTTGCCAATAAAATGAAAGAATTAGAGTTTGAATATATCTTTGTTAATGATGGTTCAAAAGATAGAACACTTGATATAATTAAAGATTTTGCAAGAAAAGATAAAAGAGTTCGTTTTATATCTTTTTCTAGAAATTTTGGTAAAGAAGCTGCTATGTATGCTGGATTAAAGTATTCAAAAGGAGATTATGTAACTTTAATGGATGCTGATTTACAAGATCCACCATCTTTATTACCAGAAATGTATAGACTTATAAAAGAAGAGAATTATGATTCTGTTGGTACAAGAAGAGTTAATAGAAAAGGTGAACCACCTATAAGAAGTTTTTTCGCAAGAATGTTTTATAAAATTATAAATAAAATGTCAGATATCGAAATGGTTGATGGGGCACGTGACTATAGGCTTATGACAAGACAAGTTGTAGATTCAATTGTTTCTTTAGAAGAATATAATCGTTATTCAAAAGGACTATTTAGTTTTGTCGGATTTAGAACAAAATGGTTAGAATACGAAAATATCGAAAGAGTAGTTGGAGAAACAAAATGGTCATTTTGGAAATTATTCAAATATGCTATCGAAGGAATTGTATCATTTACTGTTTTTCCACTTTCATTATCTGCAATATTAGGAGTAATTGTATGCTTGATATCTTTTATTGGAATTATTGTAGTAGTTTCAAAAACTCTTTTATACGGTGATCCTGTAGGTGGTTGGCCTAGTATGGTGTGTATCTTATTATTTACAAGTGGTGTGCAATTACTATGTATGGGAATAATAGGACAATATTTAGCCAAGATGTATTTAGAAACAAAAAAAAGACCTATTTACATAGTAAAAGAAACAGAAAAGGACTTATAAATAATATTATATTTATACACAGTATGTGAAAAGAAAAAAATACTCATTACTAAAATTATATGAGTATTTTATTTATTGTTTTTACATTCTTCTTTTAATTTGCAATCAAGGCATTTAGGATTTCTTGCTGTACAGTGATATCTTCCAAATAATACTAACTGATGATGTAGTTTAGACCATGAAGATTTAGGAAATTTTTTCATAAGTTTCTTTTCAATTGTTAATACGTCATCATTTTCTTTAGCAAGCTTTAATCTTTTGGATACTCTTGTTACATGAGTATCTACTGCTATTGCGGGGTAATCAAATAAGTTACTTCTTACTACGTTACTTGTTTTCCTTCCAACTCCAGGGATACTTGTTAATACTTTCTCATCATTTGGTACTTTACCATTACAATTTTCTAATAAGTATTTGGCTATTTCTTTTACAAATATACTTTTTTTATTAAATGTTCCAATAGGTTTTATGATCTCTTTTATATCTTCTATATTAGCTTCAGATAGTTTTTCTAAAGTATCATATTTATCAAACAATACTTTTGTCACTTCATTTACCCTTTTATCGGTCGTTTGGGCACTTAAAACGACTGCAATGAGTAATTCATAGTCTTTTGTATAATTTAGCTCACAGCGAGGATTAGGGTACAATTCATCTAGGTAACTTTCTATTATATTAGTCATCGTCATCATCATCCAACCAGTCATAATCAAAAGGTTTAATATTTTTAGGCTTTTCTTTTTCTCTTTGTCTAAAGTTTTTTCTATTTTCTTCTATTTTCTCTTTTGTAGTAATTCCTCTTTTAGCCCATTCATAAAGGATCTTATCAATGTATCTTAAACTTGTAGCATTATTAATAACAGATTCCTTAATGGCTTCTTTAATCATTTCATCAGAATAATTACTTTCTTTCCATGCTTTAACAATTTCTATTTCCATAGGAGATAACTGCTTTCCTATTTCTCTTTCAAGTATAGAGAAAACATTATCTTCTTCATCTTCTTTTTTACTTTCTTCTACTGTATCTCCTACTACTTTAAGTAATATTTTTTCATAAAAGAAATCAAGATAAATAAACTCTTCCATTATATTCTTATCATTTTTAAGAACTTTAATTTCTATTAATTTATTTTTTTGTAATGTATCAATGTATTCAAGAATCTTTTTTACATCACAAAAAAACTCTTCACTAAGCTTATGAATATCAAATGGTATTTTATTTCCCTTAGAATATAAATACATTAGGAAAAGGAAAGTCTCTAAATTTATATTTAAATTAGGATATTCTTTGTAAATATATAAAGGTATAGTTATATTTTCACTTTTAATTATATCTGATATTTTTCCATATTTCATATAAGTTTCCCCCTACTTATAGTTTTTCAAAATGTACTTTTCTATTTCTTCCTTACTATTATTAATTATATTATTTATTATTTTATCTTCCAAATCATTATATAATTCTTTAAATAATGGACCTGGTTTTACGTTTAATATATTTTTTATTTCTTCAGAAGTTATATCTATTTCTTTTCTTGATTTAATTGGTAAATTTTCATAAATACCTACTACTTTTGATTTATCTAGTCCTAGTATATTGGCTGCTATTTGGTTAACATATAACCCATATTTATATAATGTTCTATTGTTTATACCTGTGCTTAATACTTTCTTGACATCTTTTAGAATTATCTTTTCACTACTTGTAAATTCTTGTTCATAAGAAGTACTCATTTCAAGAGATGACCAGATACTTATTATGTCATTAGTAGGATTTATTTTATCTAGGTTATATAGTTCTAGTTCTTTATCAAGACCTAATTCAAGGATTAAACTTATTCCATATTTTGAATTTGTACTTGAGAATATTTTATCTAATTCTTGTTTTTTTCTACTATAAGACAAACTTCTTAATAGAGATTTGTTCTTTATTATAGCACTTTTTACTTCATCACTTAATCTAAAATTTAAATTTGTTGCAAATCTTATGGCTCTTAATATTCTTAAAGAGTCTTGAGAAAACTTGTAGTTGCTGTCTCCCACTGTGTTAATGATTTTATTTTCAATATCTCTTTTTCCACCTAATAGATCTATGATATTACCATTTTTATCCATACATAAAGTGTTCATTATAAAGTCACGTCTTTGTAAGTCATCTAAAAGACTGTTTATATATTCAAACTCTACTGGTTTTCTATTATTTAAATACTTTATTTCTTTTCTAAATGTAGTTATTTCAAATCTATCATTTTTTATATACAAAGTTATTGAGCCATACTTTTCTTTGGGAAGAACTGAAGTTTTAAATATTTCTAGTATATCTTTAGGTGTTGCTGATGTTGCTATATCGACATCTAATGAATTTATACCTAAAACATAGTCTCTTACAAATCCTCCTACTATATAAGCGACATAACCATTTTCTTCTATTTGATTTAATACTCTTAGAGCTTTTTTTAACATTTTATCACCAAATTAATTATAACAAATTTAAAAATAAATTAAAGAAAAAAGAGCTTTATGCTCTTTATTAGTTTACTGATTCTTTTAATGCAGTTCCTGCTTTGAATGTAACTGCTTTTCTTGCTGGAATCTTAACTTTTTCTCCAGTTTGTGGATTACGTCCTTCTCTTGCTTTTCTCTTAGAAACATCGAAAGTTCCGAATCCTGCAACAGGTACTCTTTCACCTTTCTTTAATGCTTTAGTAATTACTTCAAAAGTAGCTTCTAAAGCACGAGTTGCGTCAGCTTTTGTTAATCCAGTTTCTTTAGCAATTGCTTCAACTAATTCAGCCTTTTTCATTATAATATTACCTCCATTTTTTAAGCACTATATGCTTACATATACAAAGTACCATACTTTCTTTACAAAATCAACATATTTCATTTATTTTTCAACGAATTTTACACATTTTATATAACAATTGCAATTAAATTATTAGAACCTTTATTTACTATTTTTGTAAGTGTTTGAGATAGTTTATATCTTATGTTTTCTGGCATCAAAGATAGTTTTGATTGAATACCTTCTTGAACGATCACATCTAGACTTCTTCCAAATATTTCGCTTTTCCAGATATTTTGTGGATTTGTTTCATAATCTTTCATTAAGTAATTAATTAGTTCTTTACTTTGGAGTTCACTTCCAATAATCGGTTCAAATGTGGAGTTTACATCTACTCTTATCATGTGAATAGATGAGGCGACTGCTTTTAACTTAACTCCAAAACGATTTCCTTGTTTTATAATTTCTGGTGTATCTAGTTTCATATCTTTAAGTGAAGGAGACGCTACACCATAACCTGTTTGTTTAACCATTTTAAGAGCATATTTAATCTCGTCATACTCAGTTTTTGCTTCGCTGTAATCTTGAAATAATTGTAAAAGCTCTGCTTTATTTTTTACATCTACTTTGATAATTTCCTTTAATACATCATTATATAATTCACTAGGTGACTCTAGATTTATGGTTACTATTCCAGTTGATGGGTCAACTTCACTAATATAGGCTTTTGAAATATTTTGGTTATCTAAAAGGCCATTAGTTATTTTTTCGATATCTCTTAATTTATCAACTTCTTCTACACTATTTCTAATTGAGTCAATATAGCTTTTCTTAACAGGATTATTAGAACTTAATATAGCGATCCACTCAGGCATATTAACTTTTATTTCAAGAATTGGGAATTCGTATAACGCCTCTTTTAAAATATCATAGATATCTTTTTCTTTCATTGCATCAATATTCATAGGAATAACAGGTACTTTATATTCTTCTTTTAAATTATCTGCTAATCTTTCAGTTTCTGGAAGCATTGGGTGAGTAGAGTTTAAAATTACAATGAATGGTTTTCCAATTTCTTTTAATTCATTAACTACTCTTTGTTCAGCTTCTAAGTAGTCACTTCTATCAAAATCTCCAATTGAACCATCTGTTGCAATTACTATTCCAATTGTCGAATGTTCTTTAATTACTTTTTCTGTTCCTAGTTCTGCTGCTTCTGCAAAAGGGATTGCTTCGTCATACCACGGACATTTAACCATTCTTGGCCCATTTTCGTCTTCTGAACCCTTAACATTTTTAATTAAGTAACCAACACAATCAATTAATCTAATGTTACAGGAAAAGTCATCAATATTAATTTTGGCAGCATTATTTGGAACGAATTTAGGTTCAATTGTCATAATTGTTTTTCCACTTGCACTTTGTGGAATTTCATCTAATGCTCTTTTTCTTTCATATTCATCTTTTATATTTGGCACTACTAAAGACTCTATAACTTTCTTTATAAAGGTACTTTTACCAGTTCTAACTGCTCCTACTACTCCTAGATAAATATCTCCACCTGTTCTTGTTGCAATATTCTTAATTATTTCTTGTTTATCCATATATACCTCTTTCTTAACTATTCAGTTAAATATATGAATAACAAATCATTTTATACACAAAAAAACAACTTAATTAAAAGTTGCTTTCATTTTTCTATTATTCTGTAGGTTGTTCAACTGGAGCTGTTGGTTCAACTGGTGTTGTTGGCTCAGTTGGTGTTGCTGGCTCAGTTGGTGTTGTTGGTTCAGTTGGTGTTGTTGGTTCAGTTGGTGTTGTTGGTTCTGTTGGTGTTGTTGGTTCTGTTGGAGTTGTTGGTTCATCTACATTAACAAAGTTATATGCAGATAAATCTTTTTCTCCTTCAACCCATCCTGGTAATTCAGCTTTTCCTTCTCCATTTTCCATTACAACAACTGTTTGTTTAACAGTAACTGTTCCATCTTCTAACATTTCTTCGTATAATACCAAATATGAATTATTATCACCTTTAGCTACTATATTAGCCATACCAATGTTCCATGTTTCAGTGCTTAATTCTTTTTCTTTTTGATCTTTTAATATTTTTTCTACTTCTTCATCAGTTAATTCAGCTGGTTTATTTCCTTTATTAGGTTCATCAACAACATCTTGTTTTTCTTTCTCTTTTTCATCATTATTTAAAAAGCTTTTATTATTTCCTGTTACGATTAATCCTACACCAACCAAAATAAATAATACTGCAGCTACAACAAGATACATTCCATTATTTTTCTTTTTTGGAGCTTCTTTTACTTCCTCATTAGGTACTTTTTCTTCCATAAACGTTCTCCTTTCCCTATTCTTAATAAAATTATAGTCAATTAATCTAAGTATTTCAATAAATTTGTCTTTTTATTACATTCTATTTACATATCTTTTAAGATATTGTTTACATTTCTATCGAGATTTTCAGTCTTCTTACTAAAATATAAATCTACTCTTTTAAAAGAATCTTTTACTTCAATTTTTTTAGCAAGCAGTTCACCTAAATCTATAATATCTATATTTTTTTCTATTTTATTTTTTATTTGTTCTTTGATTATAGGGTAATGAGTACATCCTAATATCAGTGAATCAGTATTATTCGCATTTTTCAAATACTCATTTAGTACTTCATCTAAATTAGAATAATCTCCACTTTCTATGATTGGTACTAACTTTGGGCATGCAACTTCTATTACATTATTATCTAATTCATTTTTAAAAACGTGACTTTGAATTGTAGCATTGGTTGCCATAACCAGTGTTCTTTTATATTGTTTTAACTTTATATAATCTTTTACCTCACTAATAATACTATAAATTGGAATATCTATTTCTTCTTTTAATCTATCATATAAATTAGCACTTACTGTCCCACAAGCAATTATAATTATGTCAACTTTCTTTTCTTTTAGATAATCTATTATATTGGTAACACAATTATATAATTCTTCTTTGGTTTTATCCCCATATGGTACATTTAAAGTGTCCCCATAATAAATATATTCATTGTTTGGATGATACTTTAAAAATGACTTTAATACAGTTAAACCACCTACTCCTGAATCAAATAAACCTATTCTCATATATACCTCTTGTCATTATAATTTTTTTGTTAAAAAAATGAACATTTCTGCTCATTTATTAATTATAATTAAGACTTAAAATGATTTCTGATACATTTTCTTCATCATAATTTAAATCACCAGTATATTCTTCATTATATTTAACAGTGATAGTAAACATATGTGATTCTTTTGCATATAATAAATCTCCAGCGTTTAAGTTATTTATGCTATAAGTTAAGTGTTCATCATTATTTCCACGAACATTAATGCTTTTTAATGGAGTAGCAGTATTTCCATTATTTACTACATTTATTGTATATGTAACTTCGTCTTCTTCTGAAGTGATACTTGGATATAAAGTTACTTCATTTTTATTACTTATAAATGATTTTACGTCCATTCCATTTCCTTTAGTTGTTACACTAGATATAGTTGATATACTAATATCGTTATATTGTGGAGCTACAAATGTTATTATCTTATTATTTTCTATTTTTGTAGATAGTACTGCATAACTAACAGACATAAAGCACATTACAATTAGAAGAGAAACTATCATTACATTTCTATAATCTTTTTTTTGTCTTTTTTGTTCTTTATTTTGTAATTTGTTTTGTTGTTCTTGATTATTTTTTAAATCATTTTGCATATCTTTTCTCCTATCATATTATTATAGGAGTATTATATCACATTTTTAGACCATATTATCAATGTTTTTTGGAACATTATCATTTACAATCGTATTAATTATTTTTTCCTTCTTTTCTTTTGATACATTTTTACCTGTTAAAGCTGATAAATCATCGATTAGCTCCCCTAAAACTTTTTCATCTTTCATATCTGATTTTTGTAATTTATCTGCTAAAGACAATATTGTTTCCTTACTTACATTTGTCTTACTTTCTATTTTTTTGAATAAAGAATCTTTAAACATTTAAAACCTCCTACATAATTATATGTAAGAGGTTAATTTTTGTTATTTTTTTAAATTATTAAATGTTGATGCTATTTTATTGCTAACATTTAAGATATAGTCATCTATCGAATTAGAAGATCTTAAAATCTCAGACTCTGTTTCCTTCCAAATACTTGTTACACTATTCAAGACATTTGCACTATTTTCTAGTTCACTTAAAGCATTATTGAATGAGTCATTTGTTTTAATTTTTCTTTCATTGATTGTTTTTGTAAATGTTGCTCCTAAGGATGATTCACACCTTGTCCATGCTTCATCTGCTTTACTTTTAGCATTTCTTAAATCTGTAACACTTTTATTTATTATATTAACTAAGTTTTGTAATTTATCTGGATCTACATCTAGTGAATTATTTGATACAATTTTATTTTCATTCATATTTTTTTCTCCTACTCACCATTTAACCTGTTTTTTACTTGAGTTTTAGCATCTTCAAGTGTTAAATAAGTTTTCTTTAAAAATGATGACTCGAATTCTAATTCATTTGACACATTAGATAATTCATTGTCAATTAAATTTAATAGTTTTTCTCTATATTGATAAGAGTCTGTATCATTCCAGTAGTTTTCTGTATCTACAACAGCATTTCTTAACTTTGTTAATATTTCATCATAAGATGTTTTTGCTTCAAGAATACACGCTTGAGAACTTTTTAAATCCTCTATATTTGTTATTTGTAGTGCCATATTAATTCCCCCTATTTTGATTTGTTTATTCTCCTATTTATGTATAAGTAAATAATTTATTATTATAGTATTTTCTATGTACTTTAATTTTTATTTCACTTTAATATTAGTTAATATTCTCTACCAACTCCACCACCGTGTACTTCGCCACTTTGTGATGTATGTGTTCCTGATCCACCTTCCTGTGTAGTTGTATTATTGTTACCATTAAAAGCTCCACCATTATTGTAATAGTGGTCAACATATGTATTGTTTATATATTTTGCGCTATCCATAAAACCTGACCACAACCATGTGTCTCCTGCTTTATTGTTAAAACTATAAAAGGTGTCGTTAGTTGAATTATCTGCTATTAAATCTACGTCACCAGTATAACCATTCTCTAGAAGTTCTACTAAAGAAGCAACAGCATACTGAGAAGCGGATTCCACACTATTATAATCAAGAATAGCTCCTTCTTGACTCAAAGCACTCAATGGTGGAACATTTTGCAAAAATTCTTGGCTTGAACAACCTTTATTGTTGAATCGCTCTGCAAAAGTCCTATATTCATCATTTTGATTATACCAAGAATTCAAACTATCTTGATTTTGTGAATTTGAATAAGTTTCTAGTAACCTATAAGCATTTTTATTTTGCATACCTTCAACAATTGTCATATTCTCTGTGTTAGATAAAGTTACATACTCATTATATGATACCTCTCCTTTTAAGTACATTAAAAATAATGCATCAGAATACTCACGAAATACATTTATAATTTCTGGATATAATGCATTTATTTTCTCAAAAGCATCTGGTGAATTTAAATCTATTGAATTTAGTGTTGCAAGCAAGTCATCAAGTTTTTGTTTACTACTTTGATATTGTCCTTTTACCTGTTCAGATGTTAAGTGCCCATTGTCTTGTGGAACTGTTTCTTCAGTGAAGTCCGTTTGGATACCTGCTGTTTGTTCACTTGATGCATTAAAAGTAATTGATTTAATATTAGATAAAGTTGTATCTATTGTTGAAGAACAAGAATCCATTAATCCTTCCAATGTTTCTTTTCTTTTTAATTTACTGTTGTTATTATTTATTGCATTTTTAACACTCTGTGACAAGTCTTTATATTTTTTTGTACCATTTTTATAATCATTATATTCTTTTTTCAATTTTTCATCAGAAAAATAGACACCTGTTGAAATCGAATTGTATTCATTGAGATAATTTAAATATTCATCACACTTCGTTTTTAGTCCACTAACTAATGTAATAAGGGTATCTAAATTTGATCCATCTCCTACATCGGTTGCAATTGTTGAATAATTTGTTTTTAAAGCATCATAATGGTTTTTAAATTTAGTTGATACTGAATCATCCCAATCTGTAAAATCGGCTTTGTCCAAATCTGTTTTTGCTTGGGAAATTTGATTAACATATGTTTGTTTAACATTCTTTAATCCTTGTATTTTTGTATCAGATAATAATGTACTATAATTTTTAATTTCAGATTCTGTGGCCATATTATTCTCCAATAGTTTTTTCTATTATTTATAAGTTGATTTTATCTTTTTTTATTTCTTATGTCAAATAAAATGAATAAGAATTAATTTTTCTTATTCATAATTTACAAATTATTGAGTACTAGTTTCTTCAGATTTAGCTTTTGCTGTAATTGAATTAATTGTCGATATTAAGTCTGTATTAGATGTACTATATGTATCAAGCACATCGTTTATAAATGCAACAAAAGAATTATATTTATCTTTGAAAGATTGTACGTGCGTTGACAACTGAGATAGTTTGACGCAAAAAGCTGTAGCCTCTTTAGCACTCCAAAACTGTGAAAGCTTATCTTTGGATTTTTCCATTTCTTTTAGAGTCGTTTCTAAAGCTTGATATGTTGTATCTATTGTTGCTAAAGTTGCTTTCACTTTACTTGAACTAACTGAAATATTTGCCATATTTAATCCTCACCCATCATTCTGACGCTTTCTTCTAAGATGGTATCATATTTTGAAGCTTCTGTTGTTGCATATTGTCCAAGTCCACTCATTTCATCAGATATTTTTTTAGATTCTTTAACAAAACTTGAAAATTTTGTTTGAAAGGCAGCACCATCATTATCAGACCATCCTTCTGTAATTAATGCCATTTGAGTTTCTAGACTATCAAGTGAATTATCAAGTGTTGTCTTAAGATTTTTAAGATATGTTCCATAGGTTGCAAGCATATCAGTATCGACATTCAAAATACTGCTACTATCGGAACTTCCATCTGACATAATAGGTTCTTCAACATGATGAAACTCTTTATATTTAATTTTATTATTTAAAGAGAACATAACTCCTCCTATTTTAAAAAGACACATATTTCTGTTATGTGCTTTTTTGATATAACTTTGTTAATTAAGCTTTGATATTAGAATTTTAAAAAGTGGTTGTTAATATGCTGCTTTTGTAAAGTTACTAGAAACAGACGCACTGCCACCTAAAGTACCACTTGATGTAGCACCTCCACCACCGTTTTGAGCAGCTACTAAAGCATCAGCTTTTGCTTTTATTGCATTAATTTGACTAATCAAATCAGAATCTGCTTGACCATAAGTTTTAGAAACCCCTTCTAACGCTGCTTGCAATTCACCTATTACTTTTACTGCGTTACCATGTTGGTCTACAGGAAAGCTTGCAATTGAACTTTGAATTGCACTTCCAACTCCAGTTCCTGCTCCTCCACCTGCTGCAATAGCATTTTCTCCAGCACTTTTTGCTTTCTCTAAGGCAGTTGTTAAATTTTCCAAATCTACTCCTATTTTAGCTCCATATCTTCCTAGTTCTGTATATCTTACTTTCATTGCCATAGTCTTTTCCTCCTATTAAATATTACTAATTCCTGTAGAAACGCTACTTTCTGTTGCAGAAGCCGCATCAGAAATTTCTTTTAGTATTTTACTATTTAAATCCATTGCATCACATACTGCTTGCAAATTATCTCTAGCATCTTTTACCTTCTGTGTCCAAGTATCTTTCGATTTATCATCCCATATATTTAAGGCGCTGTCTAAGGTTTTTTTAAGCTCATTTAATGCTGAACCATATGCTGATGCTGCGTCTGTGTATTCTTTTGCTGCAGCCTCAAGTCCATCAGGATCAATAGAAAGTTCCCATTCTCCACCACTTCCACCAGCTGCTACTTCTTCGAAGTTGTAAAAAACTTTATAATTTATCTTAGTATTATATGTCATATAATCCTCCTATTACTTTAATTTAATTATATTATTTACATTCATTTATTGTCAACAAACTTAACAACGCTTTACAATAATTATCGGATTTTATTGTCTATTGACAACAAGTGGTGATAACTACTATGTTGATAATTATTCGCTTGTTTCACCAACTTCATATTTATTATTTCCTTCCGTTTTAAATAATTTATCTAAGGAATCCATATAACTTCTCAAATTATCAAATGATTCACCTTTTGTTAATCCATTATATAATTCGACCTGTATTGTTCCAAATCCTTCTGCAGTTAAAGTTTCATTTAATAATGCTGTTGAAGCATTTCCTAAAGTTTCATTTATTTTTGTTGATAATTCTTTTCCTATCTTGTTCTCGTTAGCTAATTTTTCTGATAAATCCATTATAGAAACATTATTTTTTGTAAATTGTTCAGGTATCTCTTCATTACCCAAAAGACTATAAATTTTATTTTGAGTGTCCATTTTCCTAGCGAATTCTTCTTTAGTACAAGTTTCATCAAGGAATTCTTGATTTGACTCTATAAGTGTATCTAGGTATTTATTATAGTATTCTACAGATATTTTTTTATCTACAAAAGCATTTGAGACATTGTTTAAAGATTCCATTATTTTTCCGTAAGTAGCTTCATCAATTTTTCCTTCTTGCAATAATTGCGTCATAGAATTTATCATATCTATTGTCCTATTGTATGTTGCTTCATCAATTAATCCTGCTTTTAATAATTCTGTGACATTATTAATACTTGAAATTAATTTTTCATAAGTTATTTCACCTATTGTACCATTAGACAATAGCCCTGTAACGTTATTAAGTAAATCTACAACTTTTTCATAAGTTTCTAATGATATTTTTCCTTCTTTTAATAATGTAGATAGATTTCTTACCAAGTTAACAACTTTTTCATAAGTTTCTAATGATATTTTTTCTGCTTCTAATAATTTAGTAATATCTGTTACTAATTTTACTACTTTTTTATAAGCTTCTTCTGTAAGTTTTCCTTCTTCTAAAAGTGAAGTAATCTCATTTATCAATGAAACAACATTCTTGTATGCTTCTTCAGTCATTTTTCCACTAGCGAGTTGATTTGTAACGTCATTTATTAGCGATATGACACTTCCGTATGTTTCTTCACTCATTTTACCACTTGCTAATTGATTTGTAATATTGTTTATTGTATCAATAACACTTGCATATGTGTCTTCTCCCATTTTACCATTTGCTAGTTGATTTGTAATATTGTTTATGGTAGCAATTGCACTTGCATATGTGTCTTCTCCCATCTTACCATTTGCTAGTTGATTTGTAATGTTGTTTATGGTAGCAATTGCACTTGCGTATGTATCTTCTCCCATCTTACCATTTGCTAGTTGATTCGTAATATTGTTTATGGTAGCAATTGCACTTGCGTATGTATCTTCTCCCATCTTACCATTTGCTAGTTGTCCATTAATATTATTTACGGCTGCAACAGCACTATCATATGTAGATTGAGTCATTTTACCATTTTCAAATTGAGCTTGAAGTAAAGACTTTACAGCACTATCTCGTGAATCCCCAGTCATAGTTCCACTTTGCATTTCAGTTTTTTTACCATCTGTATCTACAGTTCCTGCCCCACCATCACCTTGAGTTCCTGTTGCCGTAGTATCTGAATTACCACCATAGGTAGGACCATCATAATCACCAGGCTTATCAGTATTCATTCCTGATATTCCATCAATATAATATTGTGCTCCTTTTAAATAATCCGAAGTTTTTGTAACCATTTTATCAACATAATCGTGCATACCATCAAAGTAAGTAATATTTAATCCGCTTATCAAATCACTAATATTTTTAGTATCACCACTAGTGCTTGAAAAGAAAGCATTAAGGTTATCATTTGATGTTTTTACACTATTAACTGTTGTCTGAGCATTTTGATAATTTACTTTTATTTTAGACATATAATTCCTCCTAGTGATCTACTATTACTAAGATAATTATACCTTTATATCTATAAAATAGCAAAGTAAAAAAACATCATAATGATGTTTTATTCTTGTCCAATATTTGTTTTACATTTGTTTATCTGATTATCTATTTCTCTACATTTTTGAATATAATATTCATTGCTTATTTCTTTTTTAGCAAATTTTTGTTCAAGTATTTCTTTAGCTTTTTCTAAATTCTTTATTGATGAGATGTAAGTATTGTTTCTTTGAGCATTTAAATCAGTATTAAATATCATTTTATTCACTCCTGTTCTTAAACTGAATGATTATTGGTGTTCCTTCTAGTTCAAAGTTTTCTCTTAATTTGTTTTCTAAGTATCTTTCGTATGAGAAATGTACTAAACCTTTATTATTTACATGGAAAGTAAATTTTGGTGGTTTAGTTCCTGATTGATTAGTGAAATAAATTTTTAATCGTTTTCCCTTATATGATGGTGGTATATTTAATGTATAAGCTTCATTTATTACGTCATTTAAAACATTTGTAGGTATTTCCCTTTTTATGTTTTCACTTACTTTTAATACTTCTGGCATAATTGTATGAATTCTTTTTTTAGTTAAGGCACTTACAAATACAACTGGAACATATGATAAGAATTGAAATTCATTTCTTACTTTCTTTAAATATTCTTTTATATCATTATTTTCTACTGTATCCCATTTGTTAACAACTATTATAAGTCCTTTACCCTTTTCAAGAACATAACCTGCAATATGTTTATCATGTTCTATAATTCCTTCTTCAGCATTTATAACAAGTAAGCAAATATCAGATCTATCTATTGCTTTCATACTTCTAAGTAAGCTATATTTTTCGATGTTTTCATAGACCTTTCCTTTTTTTCGCATACCAGCTGTATCGATCACAACAAACTCTTCATCGTTATATCTCATTACTGTATCAATAGCATCTCTTGTTGTTCCTGCTACATCGCTTACTATTACTCTTTCTTCATTTAACATAGCATTTATAAGACTACTTTTTCCTACATTTGGTCTTCCGATAACAGAAAACTTTAATCTTTTATCTTCAGCATAATACTCTTTCTTTTCAAAGTTTTTAACAATTTCATCTCTTAATTCGTAAAATCCAATTCCATGTTCACCACTAACTGGAATATATGAATCAAATCCTAACTCATAAAAATCATAAATATTTTCTTCAGTTTTCTTATTATCTATTTTATTAATTACTACAATAACGTTTTTTCCACTATTTCTTAACATATCTCTAACTAATAAATCGTTAGATGTTAATCCTTCTTTTCCATCTACAACAAAAAGAACTAAGTCTGATTCATCTATAGCAATTTCTGCTTGCATTCTTATTACATCGTTAAACTTATCAAATGAAGCATCTATTCCACCTGTATCTATAACATTAAACTTGTAATCTTTATATGTTGCTTCACTATAAATTCTATCTCTTGTTACTCCTGGAGTATCCTCAATAATAGATATTTTTTCACCGACTAATTTATTAAAAATTGTACTTTTTCCTACATTTGGTCTTCCTACTAGTGCTACTGTTGGTATTTTCATGTTATCACCCCACAACATTGCTAAATTATATCATAAATTTATTATAAAGTAAATTAAAAAGGTTCAATCGTGTAATGCTCACATAGTTTATAGATATCATCTTTTTTTACTATATCACTTAGTATTTTGTTGTTTTCTCCTGTGTTTTTATTATATTTTTTCAACAACGCAAAATCATCTACTGATATTTTGGGTACATATTTATGCTCATTAATCTTTAATTCTATAGTTTTGTATAAGTAATCATCTTCATCTTTTCTTTTAAAAATAAAAATTGTTACAAAATTATTTACGTTATATATATCAACTTCATATAATCCATATATATTAAAAGAATATTTTTTCTTTAAGTCTAACATTATTCTTTTTATCTTATCTTCTTTTGATAACTCATTTAATATTTTATTTGATGAGTTAATTTTTACTTTAAAGTTATTAGAATCAATTATTTCAAAATTCAATTTACCACCCATTTTATATTATGAAATTTACGGAAAATTGAAATAAAAAATTATTAATGTTTATTTATTATATTTTTCTAATTGTATTTTAAAAGATAGATATATAAATTGCAATAATTATTAAAAAGTAAAAATGTAAACAAAGTAAAAAGCACTATTAAGTGCTTTAATTATCCAATATATTCTGCTAAGTCGTATATTTTTCCTTCTACAGTTTGTGCAAAACATGTTTTTTCACATTTGTTATTTTCTTTTGAACAAACATTTCCTTCATAGAATTTAGCAATATTCTTAATTTTTAAAGTTCCATATATTTTGAAGTCATTTGTTTCAATTGCATCTTCAACTAACATATATTCTACTGTACCATCATCTAGTAAAAAGAATATTGTGTTAAGTGATGGGCTTAAATCAAATGAAGTCATATGAATATCAACAACTTCTTTATCAAATACTAAGTCGTAATCACTTAATTCTTCATTTGTATATAGATACTTAGTTATTTTAACTTCTTTTTTTGAACCTCCATAAGAAAGATTTAAATAAGAATCATTAACTCCTACATATGTTCCTAATATAAGATTGTAATCTTTTTCTTCATCTTTTCCAACTACATAATCATCTCCGAATCCTAAAGTTTTTCCACTTAAAGTTGTTCCAGCTATAGATAATCCTGATAATTCTTCTTCTGTTGTGCTATTTTTATTGTTTTTTATTTTATCAAAGCTTTTTGATACATCTGATGATAATA
This sequence comes from uncultured Clostridium sp., assembly GCA_902493795.1. GTDB lineage: Bacteria > Bacillota_I > Bacilli_A > RF39 > UBA660 > RUG13868. Next base: position 3,937 of record CABUQZ010000007.1, on the reverse strand, counting down.
CGTATCCTCCCATAAAAGCAATAGCAGCAGCAACTACTATAACAGAAGCAATTAAATAATCTTGTGCCTTTTTATTGGTTTTTTCCATATCTATCCTCTTCTCTACTATTTTATAAGTTAATTATAATATTTGTTTTTTATAGAGTAAAGTAAAAAAAGTATTTTTTTAATTTTAATGTAAAATAAAAAGCACTAATGTGCTTATTTATCTATTATTTCTTCAATTATTTTTAGAATTTCTTCTCTTCCAGCTTTTGTTACACTTGAGAAGGTAACTATATTATCTCCTACTACCATATCAAGTGTCTCTTTTATTGTATTAACGCTTTTTTGTTTATCTTTAGAGCTTACTTTATCTATTTTAGTAGCAACAATTGTTACTGGAATTTGATAATATTTTAGAAAGTCATACATTAACTTATCATCGCTTGTTGGCTTGTGTCTTGAATCAATAAGTAAGAATACTCTTTTTAATTCTTTTCTTTTTTCAAGATATTCTTCTACCATGAGACCAAATTTTCTTATTTCTTCTTTAGATGTATCTGCATATCCATATCCAGGAACATCAACAAGGTAAAAACTGTCTTCTACGTTAAAGAAATTTATCGTACTAGTTTTACCTGGCTTAGAAGATATTCTTGCCAAATTTTTTCTATTTACTACTGCATTAAGGAAACTACTTTTTCCAACATTACTTCTTCCAATCATAATAAATTCTGGAAGATTATCATCTGGATACTGGCTTCTTCTTACTGCACTTATGTATAAGTTAACGTTGTCAACTTTCATATTAGTTTCCTTCTTTCTCTTGATAATATTTACATATATTATCTAGTTCATTTAATAATTGTTGGGCTTCATCTAATGTTTTAACTCTTGCCCCACTTGCTAAGGCGTGACCTCCACCATTAAACATTTCTGCTGCATGGTTTATTGCTGGTCCACGAGATCTAATATTAAATTTATATTGATTGTTTTTAACGTCTTCAGAAATCGTTGTCCATACAATTACTTCATCAATATTGTTATAGTTATTTACCATATTTCCAGCAGAACTTGGGTCTACCCCATACTGATTTAGAATATCATTTGTAATTATTACATAGGCTAGGCCATTTTGAGTTACCTTAAAATGTTCTGAAATATAACCTTGAAATCTTATTTCACTTAATGGTCTTGCGTATAAATTGCTATATAACTCTTCTATATTTAATTTATATTTTTCAACTAATTGTTGAACCATTCTTAAAGTTTCCGATGTTGTATTAAATAAAAATCTATTAGTATCAGATACAATACCATAATATAAATATTTAGCTACTTCTTCATCAATTATCATATTATTAGTATCAATAAATCTATACACTAGTTCTGATGCGCTTGATGCATCTTTATCAATATATTCATACTCTCCAAATTTGTCAATAAATGGATGATGATCTATTTTACAGACATTTTTAAATGTTTCTAAATTTGATACATCTACTCTTTTTTTGTCTGGAGTATCAACAACGATTAACAAAACATTATCATTATTAGTAGATTCATACTTATCTAGCTTAGGAAAATAATTATATCTTGCACTCTTTGTTCCAACAGCATATACAGTTTTTTCTGGAAATGTTAAGTTAATTGCAGTTTTAAGTGCAAACTGGCTACCTAATGCATCTGGGTCAACCCCAATATGTCTTGCTATAACAATAGAGTCATATTTCTTTATTTCTTCGTAAATTTGATTAAGCATTTCAACTTCCTATCTATTTATTATATTTAGTGTATCTCTTGCAATCATTAGTTCTTCATCTGTTGGTATTACATATACGTCTACTTTAGAGTCTTCACTACTAATTTTTGCAAATTTTCCTCTTACATTATTTGCTTCTTCATCTAATTTAATTCCTAAACAAGCTAGTTTATCAATTATCATCTTACGAGTTTCAGGGCTATTTTCTCCGATTCCTGCAGTAAATACAATAGCATCAGTGTGTCCTAGTAATACATAATATTGAGCGATGTATTTAACAACTGAGTTTACATACATTTCTTCTGCAAGAATACATCTTTCATTTCCTTCTTTAACTCCATCTTCTATATCACGAGAGTCACTACTAACACCAGATACACCTAGGAAACCTGATTTTTTGTTTAAATCATTCATGACTTCTCCAGCACTTTTTCCTTCTTTTTCCATAATATAAGGTACTAGAGAAACATCGATATCTCCACTTCTTGTTCCCATCATTATTCCAGCATGAGGAGTAAATCCCATTGATGTATCAACACACAATTCATCTTTAATGGCTGTGATACTTCCACCATTTCCTAGGTGACATGAAATAATGTCCAAATCTTCTTTTCCTAATTTATTTTTTAAAGTTTGGGCAATATATCTATGACTTGTTCCATGAGCTCCATATTTTCTTACATGATATTTCTCATACCATTCATATGGAACTGGATATAAAAATCTAGATTTTTCAATTGTTTGATGATATGCAGTATCAAATACTACAACCATTGGAGTTTTTGGTAAAACTTCTTTGAAAGCTTTAATACAAACTGCATGAGCTGGATTATGAAGTGGTGCGTAATCACTAAATTTAATTATGTCATCAATAACTTCATCAGTAACCATAACAGATTCAGTGTATTTATCTCCACCATGAACTACTCTATGACCTACTCCTTCGATTTCTTCAAGATTAGAAATTACTTGTAATTCAATTAATTTTTCTAATAAGATTTTTACAGCAGTAGCATGAGAATCTAGTTCTTGTTCAACTTTGATTTTTTCACCTTTATATTTTAAAGTGTATGTACCTCCTGCTATACCGATACGTTCAAAATTTCCAGAAATTAGTACTTGTTCATTACTCATATCAAATAAAGAGAATTTTAAAGAACTACTTCCTGCGTTTATTGACATTATTTTCATACTTATACCTCTTTTCAACATCAATATTTTATCAAATAAAACTTAATTTGTGAACACATAATAGTAATGTTTAAAAAAAATGGCAACATTTATTGCCATTTATATTATATACATATTAAGTGCAAGTTAACCCAAATTTATCTTCCATTAAGCCTTTTAACTTTTCTTTCGTATTATATTTACTATACAATTTTGAATAATCCATATTTTTACATGTTACAGTATAATTTTTTCCATCGTAGTTAAATTCACAATTGTAATCCTTATAATATGATTCTATTGATTTTTTATATGCTTCTCTTGAATATTCTTTTCCATACGTTTCAGTTAATTCTTTTAAAGTTACTTTTCCATCTTTGATATAAAATTGATATTCACCTGTACCATATTTTTTATCACTACATAAATAAGCGTCTGAAATTTCTTCATCATTTTCAATTTTCTTTACTTCATGACAAACATTTACAGCGATTAATTGATCTCCTGTGCAATATAGTTTTTCTTCTTTCGATTCACAACCAGTAAATAAAAAAACAATTGCACATAGTAACAATAAGTTAAACACTTTTTTCATACTTCCTCCGCGCTTTTAATAATCTAACATAAATAAAGAAAAAAAGCAAATTTTACAATTTGCTATTTGATATTTCCAAATATATTATCTAATTTTTCTTTTATTTGTTCCCTATTAAATGGTTTAGCAAGATATGAATCAAACCCTACACTTTTATAGTGTTCTTCTGCTCCTGCTACAGCGTCTGCTGTTAAAGCTATTACTGGAATATTAAAGTTAGGGTCTTTCTTTAACTCTTTTAATGCTGCTTCCCCATTCATATTAGGCATCATTATATCCATAAGTATCAAATCATACTTATTTTCTTTCACTTTTGCTACTGCGCTAGCCCCATCAGATGCTTCATCAATTACAAAGTTAAACCCATTAAATGCTCTTTTAGCAACTTTTATATTTAACTTATTATCATCTGCAATAAGTATTCTTTT
>CABUQZ010000006.1 GCA_902493795.1 uncultured Clostridium sp. | reverse complement strand
TGCTAAAAAAATAGGGAAGGGAAGAAAAATAATGGAAGACTATATCAAGGAAGCCGAGGATGCAGTATTAAAAGATGACTTGTTAAGATCTTATGATAAGAAAATAGCATATGGAGATGAAAGGTTTCGTGATGGAAAAGAAGAGGGTAGAATAGAAGGAAAAGAAGAAGGTAGAATAGAAGGAATAAAAGAAGGAAAAGAAAAGACACAAAGAGAAATTATTAAAACTATGTTAGAAAAAGGATTAACAGATGAAGAGATAATTGAGTATACTCACTTTTCAAAAGAACTTTTGGATGAGGTAAAAAACAATAAATAATTTTTTAGTTTGTTATATGTTTTGTAGTGTATAATATTATTGGTGATTTTTATGGAGAAGTATAAAGAAATAGAACAAAGTATTATTAAGAAGTTTCGTAAGGATATTTGGAGTAAATTTGTTAAAGCTGTTATTTCTTATAATCTAATAGAAGAAAATGATAATATTATGGTTTGTATATCTGGAGGAAAGGATTCTTTTTTACTTGCTAAGTGCGTTCAGGAGTTAACTCGTCATGGTAAGATTCATTTTAATGCAAGATTTGTTGTTATGGATCCTGGATATACAGAAGTAAATAGAGAATATATAGTATCTAATGCAGAAAAGCTAGGTATTCCTGTTGAAATTTTTAATAGCGATATTTTTGAAAGTGTTATAAGAATGGATGCCAAAAGTCCTTGTTATATGTGTGCTAGAATGAGAAGAGGATATTTGTATAGTAAGGCACAAGAACTTGGATGTAATAAAATAGCTTTAGGACATCACTTCGATGATGTTATTGAAACAACTCTATTATCTATGTTTTATGGTTCTGAAGTAAAAACAATGATGCCTAAATTACATAGTGATAATTTCCCTGGGATTGAACTTATAAGACCTATGTATTTAATCAAAGAAGATGCAATAATATCTTGGAAAAAATATAATGACCTTGAATTTTTAAATTGTGCTTGTAAGATAACTGAAGGGGACGATAGAGTAGATGTTAGTGTATCAAAAAGAAAAGAAATAAAGGAACTAATAAATAATTTAAGAAAAGTTAATAAAAATGTTGATTATAACATATTTAAAGCTTTAGATAATGTTAATTTGAATTGTATTTTAGGGACTAAGAAAGATGGAGTTTATAAAAGTTTTTTAAATGATTATGATAAAATTCAATAGACTATTTTATATTTTTAAATTATAATAATTATAGATTATCAAGAACGAGGGAGAGAATTAGCTCTGTGATCTCGTACCAACCTGCATATGTAAGGTGGTTCTGCTAATAGCGATAATTTATATATTCGTTATACTCCTTGATAATCTAGAAGGAGTTTTTTTATGATTAAATTTTTTACTAGTGAAGCTGTTTGTGAGGGGCATCCAGATAAAATCTGTGATAAAATAGCTGATAAGATTTTAGATGAAGCTTTAGCACAAGATCCTGATTCAAAAATGGCTGTAGAAGCTACCATAAAGGATGATTTAATACTAATTTATGGAGAGGCTAATACAAAAGCAAGACTTGATTATGAAAGTATTGCAAAATGGGTACTTAAAGATATTGGGTATACTGAAGAATATCAAGTTTTAGTAAAAGTATCAGAGCAATCTAAAGAAATATTTGAAAAAGTTTCACAAGATGAGACTCACGCAGGAGATCAAGGAATAATGTTTGGTTATGCATGTCGCGATACAGAAGAATTAATGCCACTTGCTATAGTTCTTGCAAATAAATTGTGTCAAAGACTTTCAGAATACAGAAAAAAAGAAGCAGATTTTTTGCTTCCTGATGGAAAGAGTCAGGTTACTGTAGAATATGTAGATAATATTCCAAAAAGAGTAGATAAAGTTGTTATAGCTTGTCAACATAAGAAGGATGTTTCTTTAGATTATTTGAAAGAACAAGTATTAAAAAATGTTATTTTAAAAGTAATACCTAAAAAATACATTGATAAAGAAACAGAATTTTTAATTAATGCTAATGGAACATTTGTTAAGGGTGGTTCTTTTGGTGACTCTGGTACAACAGGAAGAAAAATTGTTGTCGATAGTTATGGTGGAAGTTGTCCAGTAGGTGGTGGATGTTTTAGTAGTAAAGACCCATCCAAAGTCGATAGGACAGCAGCATATTATGCAAGATATGTTTGTAAAAATGTTGTTTTTCACAATTTAGCAGACATTTGTCAAATAGAAGTATCATATTTAATTGGTAAAAGTAAGCCTTTATCTATTACAATTGATACATTTGGCACTGAAAAAGTATCTATTGCTGAAATAAAAAAATATATAGATGATAATTTTGATTTTAGGGTTCAAAATATGATAGATGAGCTTGATTTAAAAAGACCTATTTATTATGAACTTGCTTCTTATGGACATTTTGGACGTTCTACTTCGTGGGAAAAAATTAAATAGAAAAAGAAAAAGGAATTATTTTTTGAATAATTCCTTTATTTTGTCCCAAAGACTTTCTACATTTTGTTGCATTTTATCATTTTTCATTGTTAATCCTTGAGGTGATTCGATTCCATCAACAATCATTATTATTTTAGAAGAACCATTAGCGTTTCCTTCAATGTCATCAAAAGTCTTATAATCGATACTTAGCTTTCCTAAAGCCTTAATTTTTCCTTCTAGTGTTTTAACATCATTATTTACTAAACTTGATATTTTATTAATTCCTTGTGAGTTAAATAGTGATAATCCAGAATCAAGAGATGATATTCCATCTTTTAATTGTTTTGTTCCTAAATCAAGTTCACTTACTTTGGTATTTAATTCATTTAAACCATTTGTTAATTCGTTAAGAGCCTCTAAAAGAGTATTTAATGATGTTATTGTTGTTTCTTTTGCTTTTTCTTTAGCACTTGTTGCAACTTGTTTAGCAACACTTGTACTAACTTCTCCAGCAACTTGTTCTGAGACACTTCCTGCTACGTTAGTAGATGTGCTTATTGCAGTTTGGTAAGATGTTTCAATGGCAGTTTGTCTTGCTGTTTCTTCCATTAATGTTATCATTTGATTTATTGTAGTGTACTCTTTTATATAATCTTTATAATTTAAACAAGTTTCTTGATATTCACTAGGAATGGTTTCACTTGTGCAAACATTAACTAGGTTAGGTGTTATACCATTATTTTCAAGCATTGTTTTTTTATTTTGTAAGTCTTGGTAAGTACTATTTGATTTTAGAGTATTAACAGCTTGATTACCAATTGCGTTTTTATAATCTTCCGTAAACATTTTATTTACTTCTTCTTTAGCTTTTTCTACTGCTTGATTTTTGGAATTTGTAATAGCTTGGTTTTTTATGTATAAAAGAGTATTTTCATCTATTGCAGGAGAGTTATCATTTTGTAATTCTTCTATTGCTTGTTCAAGAGATGATTTTATTAGTTTACTTCCTCCATATAGTTTGTTAACACCAGTTACTAGTTTAGATACACCATCAGTTAATTTGTTTGCACCTGTTAATAATTCGTTACTTCCATTTTTTAACTTACTACTTGATGAAGATAAAGTGTTAATAGAACTATATATTTTATCAATATTATCAAATATATCTAAATCACTTGATTCGATTAGTTTAGGTGTTGCAACAGAATATATTGAACTTAAGCTAAATGAATTTGTGTCATATGTTATTTCAGCTGTGTCCATTCCTTTTAATTTATCTATTCCTATACTTTCGTATAAACCTGGTGTTGATATCATAACGATAACACTTGTTGTACCATTAGTTACAACTTTTCCATTAGTGACAGTTATATTTTTATTATCTTGATTAGATAGGATAGTAGTACTTGCTACTACAAAAGGAGTATATAAAGTTTCATTTTTTCCATTTACTTTTACTATATGTTTATCATTATTTGTATATTTAAGTTTAATAGTAACTTTTCCTTTTTTACCTAACATATCTTTAATAGTAGATTCTTTTCCATTTAAGTAATAAGTTATATTAAGTGATATAGGTAATTCTTCTTGAGTTGTTCCTTGATAATAAATATCTTTGCCATTTGATTCCCAAATAATTTTTCCATTTTCGATTGTAAATTTTTCGTTGCCACTTATATTCATTATATTTTGAAGTGTTGTTTTGTCTTCAGTTTTACCTTCATTTGTTCCTTCTAGATGTTCAGTTACAATTACTTTTTCTATTTGACCATTGTTATCTAATTTAGCATATATTGTTTCATCTTTTGAAAGAGCCCATACTGGAAATGATTCAAGAAGTAAACCAGCGATTACTCCTAGTGACATTAATTTGTTAATTATTTTCATTTTATATTCTTCCTTTCTTAAATCCTAAAGTTGTTTTTGTTATTAATTTATCAAATATAATTAGAATACTTGGTAATACACAAATTACCACTGCCATACTTATTAGTGCTCCTCGTGCCATTAGGGTACAAAGTGAACCAATCATATCAATTGTTGATACAATTCCAACCCCAAATGTTGCTCCAAAGAAACACATTCCACTTACTACTATTGAAGATATTGAAGAGTCAAGAGATATTTTAATAGCTTCTTTTTTCTCTTTTCCATTTTTTCGTTCTTCAATATATTTTGTTGTTAATAAAATAGCATAATCAATTGTTGCTCCTAGCTGAATTGTTCCAATTACAATGGATGCGATAAATGGAAGTTCTGTTCCTGTTAAGTAAGGTATTCCCATATTTATAAATATAGCAAACTCGATTGCTGTAACTAAAAGTACAGGTAAAGAAATAGATTTTAGTGTTACTAACATTATTATGAATATAACTATAATTGATGTGAAATTAACATTTTTTAAATCTATATCAGTAGTAGTAACAAGATCTTTCATTAAAGGACCTTCACCTGCTACGATGGCATCTTTATCGTATTTATCGACAACTTTATTTATTTTTTCTATTTGATTATTTAATTCATTAGTTGCAATATCATATTCTGAACTTATGATAATCATTTTATATTTATCTGTTTCATAAATATTCTTTATCTTTTCTGGAATTATATCTTCAGGAATTCCTAATTTAGAAAGCATAGTAGGGGATATTACTGCGTTAATGCCATCGATATTAACAAGCTCTGTTATCATGTCATTGATAACATAATCATCTTTATTTTTTTCTACTAGTATCATAGCTTGTGATACCATATTATATTTTTCTTTTAAATCCTTTGTTGCAATTGTATAGCCATAATCTTCTGGAATTGAAGTATCTAGTTTATAGTAAACTTCTGTTTTACTCTGAGAAATATATGCTGGTATTAAAAGGATTAAGAATATTATAAAAATAGATAAATAGTGTTTTAAAACAAAGTTTTTAATGTGAGTAAACTCTGGAAGTAATTTCCTGTGTTTTGTTTTTTCTATTTGTTTATCAAATAAAAGTAGTAGGGCAGGAAATAAGATGATTACACATATTACTCCTAGAACAACTCCTTTTGCCATTACAATTCCAATATCTTTTCCTAGTGTTAGTTGCATTGTACAAAGAGCAAGAAATCCTGCAATTGTTGTTAATGAACTTCCAAAAACAGATGTTAATGTTTCTTTAATAGCAACGTTCATAGCTTTTCCAAGATTTTTTTCTTTTTCTTTAGCACTTTCATATTTGTGATATAAAAATATAGAGAAGTCAGTTGTTACTCCTAACTGAAGTACTGCTGCTATTGCTTTTGTTATATAGCAAACATCTCCAAATATAATGTTAGTACCCATATTGTAGAGAATTGCAAAACCAATATTTAATAAAAGTAATATTGGTACTAGATAAGAATCGAGTGAAATCATAAGTACAATTAAGCAACAGATAACTGCTACAACAATATATAAAAACATTTGGCTATTGAATAACTCTTTAGTATCAAGTACCATTGCTGACATACCACCAATTTTGACACTGTCATCAGTTATATCTCTCATTTTTTGAACAGCATCTAATGTTCTTTCATCACTTGTTGAATTTTCAAAAGTAATAAGAACAAGTTTTGTATTATCTTTAGCAACTTTATCTTTTAATTTATCAGGAAGAATTTCAATAGGAATGGATGTACCTGTTAAATCACTAATACTTATAACATTATTTACTCCATCGATATTTCGAAATCTTTCTTCTAAACTTAATAAATCTTTACTGCTCATATTTTCTACGACAGTAATAGAAAATGCTCCCATATGAAAATCATCGGTTAATATCTTTTCACCTTTTAAAGTCTCGATGTCTTCTGGAAGATATACTAAAATATCATAATTAACCTTTGTAGATATATAACTAATTACTGATGGAATTAGTAAAATAAGAGATACGATTACAATAGTTAATTTATGTTTAAATATTTTTTCTCCTAATCTTTTCATAAATTTTCCTTCCTTTTAAGTGAATATACTACTATTAAAATGACCAAAAGTCAATAATTTAGATAATTAATTTGACTTTTCTTTAAGCTCTTTATAAAATTATGTTGTGGATGTGATAATATGACAAAAAGTAAAATAACAGAAAATAAAGAAGAGAAGAAAAGGAAAATTTTAGAAGCTAGTTTTTCTCTTTTTACAGAAAAAGGGTTTAAAAATACATCTATTCAAGAAATTGTCGATAGAGCAAAAGTTGCTAAGGGTACATTTTACTTATATTTTAATGATAAATATGATGTCCAAGAGTATTTGATTACTAAAAAGTCAGAACAATTATTTGAAGATGCTATATCATTTGTTAATAAAAAAAATATAACTGATTTTACCGAAAGATTTATTGCTATAATTGATTATATAATTAATCAGTTTATTCTCGATGAATCACTTCTTAAGTTTATATCTAAAAATCTATCTTTAGGAGTATTTGGTGACAAGTTAACGAGTTTTATGGATAAAGAAAATGGCTTTATTGTTTTAGAAGAATTTGAAAGACAAATAAAACTTAATAACGTACCAATAAAAAATCCTAAATTGACATTATTTATGGTAATTGAACTTACTTCATCTGTTGTATTTACTTCTATTTCTTTAAATAGACCACTTCCAATAGAAGAGTTAAAACCTTATTTATATCAAAATATTAGAAAGATTTTATTTGATTAATTTATTAAATAAAATCTTTTTTTCTTATTTTTATGTTATTATTATAATGATAAGTATGGTGATGATATGGTAGATGATTTATCATTTTATGTTAATAAAGATGGAAAAAGTATAAAATGTGATATTGTTTCTCTTATTCCAGATGGTGATGACACGACTTATGTTGCTTTTACAGATTATCAGGTAGACTCTTTAGGAAGAGCTTATTTACAGTATGCTAAGATAATCAAAAATGCTAGTGATTATGTTATTGAGGAGTTTGATGATCCTGAAATTGTTTCCAAGTTATTAGAAAAAATCTTTGATGATTTATCTAAATATGCCTTAGATAAAGTGAGATGAGTTTATGAAGATAGAAGAAATTAGAAAAAAACTAGAAGAATCTACTTCTTACAAAGATATTATTTTATATAGAGGAAGATTAATTGATGCTTTAAAAGATGCAATTAAATTCGAGAAAAACGAAGGCAAAAAGAAAGAGTTAGATACAGAACTTTATATTGAACTAAAAAAACATCGTGATTATCTTAAGAAAGCATCATCTAAAGATGAAATCCCTTTAAGCGAAAAAGTGGGATATGCTGTTAAGGAAATATCAACAATTATCGAAGTGTTTCTTAAAAAGAGAGATCTTTTGGGAGTTTTAAAGAATAGTGCAGTATCAACAGTTTTGTCTTCAGTTGTTGTTATAGGAATGAATGCAGGACTTACTTTACTTTTTGGTGGTGTTAGTGGGCCTATTTTAGTTGGTCTTATTCCAACTATAAGCTATATTGGATTATCGAATGTAATTAATTCATTAATAAGAGGGACAAATAAAACTAAGTTTTATGATAGGCTTGATACTTCTAGTGATGATATAAAAAAAGAAAAAGACTTTGTTGATAAGAATATAGTTAAAAATGAAGAATTTTTAAAGTGTTATGTTAAAGAGACAAAAATAAATGACTTGGATGAAAAAATCGAAAATGAAAGAAAATTAATTGATGAGTATAAAAAGATAATTGAAGCCGCGCCATCTAACGATCTTAAAAAGGTTTTGAAGTTAGAAATGATTAATATTATGAAGGGATTAAAATCTAACTTAGAAAATAAAGAATCAAAGTATATTGGTGGTGTTATTAAATTAACTAATGAAGAAGCTGATAATTTAGAAAAAGAAATAGGAAGTGTTACTAGTAATATACATAAAGAAGAGATGTTTGTTAAGGAAGTTATGCAAACAACAGTAACTAACATAGGTAAAAGTGCTGTTACTATGTATTTAGCAAGAATGATTTTAAGTCCAATATTTCCATCTTTAAACTTTGCTAGTTTAGAAGACTATTCAATGCCACTACTATATACAATACTTAATAATATTGTGAATGCATCAAATATTTCTAAGCGAATAAAGATGCAGAAGTCAAATTACACTGGAACTATCATAGCTATTAATAGACCAGATTTATTTGAAGAAGAAAGAAAAAAGAATAATATAGAAAATTCAATTCGTGCGATTTAGAAAGGAAAAAATATGAAATATAGTGATTTATGTTTTGAAATGATTAATGATAAGGGACTTTTAGTAAACTGTGATATTACAAAAGTTATTCCTAATCCAGAAAACAGTGAGGAGCCATTTGTTACTTATACTGATTATATGTTAGATGAAAATGACGAATTTATAACAATGTATGGAAAAGTAGTATTTGATGGTAAAGAATATAAGCTAGTTAAAATAACTGATCAAGAGATGATAAATAAAATAATCGAGTTATCAAAAGATGAAGTAGTAGCGTATGTTAATAAAGAAATTCAAGAAGGATTAACAGAATAGGTGATAATATGCATGATGAAGTTTTTTATAAGAAAAATGAATTAGGAGTAAATGTTTTATATACCGTTGTTGGGTATTATTCAGAGGGAAATGATTTATATGCAATGTATACTGATTTTGTAGAAGATGATAGTGAACATGGTTATAGACTTTTCGTGGGAAAACGTGTTAATGGTGTTATTCAAGATGTTGAAGAGAGCAAAAGAAAACAAGTAATTGATGAATTATTCTCTGAAATAAATAAGAAAATAGAGGGATAATTATGGAAGATATAACCAGTTTAAAAAAACAGTTAGAAGTAGCTCTTCAAACAGGTAACCAAAAAAATATTACTACTTTAAGGGGAAGACTAATTAAAAGGTATAAAGAAGAATTAGAAAAGTATTATGAGAAGACAGATTTATCTATAGAAGAAAAGCAAAATCTTGAAGAAATTGAAAAGGAATTTAAAGTTTTACTTTATAAACATAAGCTTCAACTTGATGCAAGGTATAGAGAAGAATTTATCGATAAAAGAGCAGATGTTATGTCACTTTTTACTGTTTTGCCTAATTCAATTGGTTTAGCAGTACAAAAAGTAAAAACTTGCATAGATCAGATGAAGCTTGCAAATTCTAACAGAAAAAAGAGTAAAGAAGTGTTTGATGTTGTTAAAGCATTAGGTTTACTTGTTTCAACTCCAGTTTTATATTTAGGTAAATTTGCACTTAATCAGTGGTATATTTTCGCAGTTCTTATTGGAGCAAAATTTTATGGTGATAAACTTGAAGATATTTTGGGTGCAGCTCAGGATTTAACAAAACAAGAGATTGAATCATTTTCTAATATGAGGTGATATTATGGACGATATCGATAATCTTACTAAAGAAATAGATGAAAGTAAAAGCAAAATAAATGATTATACAGAAGCAAGACATACTGCTAAGATAATCAAAGAACGTGGAAGACTAATTTCTAAAGTAAAGAAGCTAATAAAAAAAATAAATCAAAAAGAAAATAAAACCATTGAAGATGAAGAATACTTAAAAGAGTTAAATGAACTTCTTACAGAACAACTATATAAATATAAAACTATACTTAATGAAAGATATAAAAAATCCTTTATTGACGAGCATGCAAGAGTTTCTGATATAGTTACAACACTTCCTTATGGAATTTATTTACAAGTACAAAAGGTTAATAATGCTATAAATGAACTTAAAAATGCTAAAGAAGAAAAAGCTAGGTCTTTAGCTACTGTTAATGTTCTTAAAGAAGTTGGACTTCTTATTGGAACACCAATACATTTTGCTGGTAAATTTGTAATTGAGCACTGGTATTTATTACTTCTTGGTTTGAAGTTTCCTGAACTTCAGAAATTTTATAAAGAAAGACAAGAAAATAGGGCAAAAGAACCTCAAGGACAAGAACAGGAACAAGAAGCATATGAAACAGCAGGTGAAGCAGTTACTCAAACAGAAGGAGTACCAGTTGTAGAACCAGAACCTCAACTTACCTTATCTGATTATTTAGGATTTTCCTCTTCAAAGTCTCCTGCTGATTCATTTATTAGTAAAATAAATGAAAATGGTTTATTAGGTGAAGGAATTGAGCTATACCATAATGAAGAAGCAGTAGTTAGGGCATTGGGATTTAATTATGATGATTATATTAATGGTTTAGTAGTAATTCCTAAAGAAGCATTTTATGATAAAGTTTGGTTAATTGGAAAAGGTGGTTTGTTTGCCTCTGAAGAAGCGTTTATGAATGCTTTAAATGTAAAGGTTAGTTCTTTTGAATCTTTTATTAATGATAACCCAGAGTTAGTTGAATTTTTTAAACAAGCAAATGAAAATGCAGCATTATTAAATGATTATACATTTTTGTCTCCTGAAATTTTAGAAAATTTGAAGAGTTTAGGAATTGACTGTGCTGTCGGTGGAACTGGTTTAACATTTCTTTATGCACTTTATAAATTAGTGATGTTAGGTCTAGTTCCTGCAACTGGTGGACTTTCACTTGCAACGCCATAGTAATATAAAAAGATTTTATAACTTGTGAATAAAGTCTTTTTTTTTATTTATAGGTGTTATATAATCAGTATGGTGATAGTAGTGAAAAGTAACGTTTCCAAAGGCTTTGTCAAAGCAGCTATAATATTGTGTTTTCTTTTTGCAGTAGTATATTTTATTTCGTTTAGTAAATGGAAAAATAGTCATTTTGACGATATTGATATAACTTATCGTGAAACTGATGATAAAACAGGTAAGATAGAAGATAAAACGGATAAAACTGATAAAACAGATGAAAAAGACGAAAAAGAATATAAGGCTATTTATGACAAAGTAAATTATGAATTATTAGAAAACCATTTTGGAGAAGAATTTCAAAATATATATTATAATGGTGCAGATTTTTCTTCTACATATTATATTTATTTAGCAATTATTAATATAGTTAAAGATAATGCAAGAGTGAATTGTAATTTAAAAATGGATATTGATGAATCTAAAGTTAGGTTTGAAATAAACTCCTTATTTGGATCTGTTAACTATGATAATCAGTCATTTAAAACTAAAAATGGTTATTTAGAAATAACTTATAATAAGGATCAAAATAAGTATTCAGTAAAACTTAATAAATGTAGTGGATTTGATTATTCTAATGGTGGAATTAAAAACATTTATAGTGGACATTCTCTTGTTGGAAATTATTTATATATTTATGAACATGCTATTTATTTAGATTATTCACAAAGTGTAAATGGAAATTTAGTATTTAATTATCATAGTGGTGTTTCTAAAGATTCTAAAATTATTGGAAACGATATTAATAAATTAGATATGGATAAGTTAGATACTTATGTATATACATTTGAAAAAGAAAAAGAAGGGTATAAATTAGTATCAATAAAAAAACAAAGTTAGTGGGGGAATTTATGGAAGTATTTAAAAGTAATGATGAAAACAAAGAAGAAAAAACATATGATATTTTACAAGATGGTGAACATTTATTAATTGGAAAGGATGAAGAGGGACGATTAGTAGTAGCGCTTTATTACGATGATATTAATCGTGAATTTGGTAATCAAGAAAGCTTTTTGATAAATAATAGTAATTATTATATTTATACTTTATTTGAAAAGTTATTTGAAAAGAGCAATGAAAATAAAATTGAGTTTCCTATGGATAATTCTAGTTTAGTTCTTACAAAAGATGAAAGGGGATTTAGAATATATTTCTTTGATCACACTGAAGAAGATAAGAATATGATGGAAGCAAGATTTGATGTTGTTAATCCAGATTCAAAACCAATTATGGATATGTTTTCAAAACTTCAAGAATATGATCCAAAGTATCATCAAATACATATGTCTGAGCTTCCTGAAGTAAAAGCATTGAAAAAGAAAAAAGTAGTTGAAAGAAAGAAAAATATGTAATATAATTTTTATTATATCAATATTTTAAAGCAATTGACGAAGACGTAATTAAATTAAAACTTAAAGAGAGCAGACAGTTGGTGGGAAGTTTGTAAGCAATATTTAATTTGAATCACTTCTGATGTTTTTTATGGATAAGATAAAAACGGTAATGCGTTATAGTTATAAGTGCATAGAATTATCTATGAATTAAGGTGGTAACACGGAAATATTTCGCCCTTTGGAGTATTTTCGTGTTTTTTTAATTACTTCGTTGATATAAAAGTTGATTTATTAAAATTAAACAGGGAAGGTGGGTAAAATGAAAACTTTAAAGAAAAAATATGTTGGTGACTTAAGAATTGGAGCATTCCAAAATTGGCCTCCTGTATTTAATGGAATTACTCTAGTTGGAGTTTCCAATGGACAGAATGTTAAAAAACAAAATGAACCAGCTAAAGTTATGAAAAAAAGAATTAAATCTTATGAACATCGTAAATAGTTTATAAAGAAAGGAATGAATATTATGGAATTTTTAGAAATTGATAAGGAAAAGAATTCAAAAGCTGAAGAGAAAATAATAAATAAATGGCAAGAAGAGGATATTTTAGAAAAAACAATTGAGAATAGATGCAACTCTAAGAACTTCGTTTTCTATGATGGTCCTGCTACTGCTAATGGAATGCCAGGAATTCACCATATGCTTGCAAAGTTACTTAAAGACGTATTTTGTAAGTATAAAACTATGAAAGGATATAAAGTTCTTCGTAAAGTTGGATGGGATACTCATGGTTTGCCTGTTGAAGTACAAGTAGAAAAGGAACTTGGATTTAATGGTAAAAACGATATTGAAAAATACGGAATAAAAGAATTTAATGAAAAGTGTCGTGAAAGTGTTTGGAAAAATGAAAAAGCTTTCAAAGACTTTACTAACCTAATGGGACAATTTATTGATATTAAGAATCCATATATTACTTACGATAACAATTATATTGAAACAGAATGGTGGATATTAAAGAAGTTTTTTGATGAAGGATTAATCTATGATGGATTAAAAATTCTTCCATATTGTCCTAGATGTGGAACAGGACTTGCTTCTCATGAAGTAGCACAAGGATATGAAATGGTTTCTGTAAATACAGTTACAGTTCCATTTAAGTTAACAGATGAAGAAAACACTTATTTATTAGTATGGACAACAACACCATGGACTCTACTATCAAATGTTGCTGCATGTGTAAATCCAAATGAAAAATATGTAAAATGTTTGTCAAAGGGATACAACTTTATTGTTGCTAAAGCACTTGCAGATAAAGTACTAGGAAGTGAATACGAAGTTATTGAAGAATATCTTGGAAAAGATTTAGAGTATCGTCCTTATGAACAATTCTTACCAATTTTAAAAGTTAATAAGAAAGCCTTTTATATTACATGCGCTGATTACGTAACTATGGAAGATGGTACTGGTATTGTTCATATTGCTCCTGCTTTTGGACAAGATGACTATGAAGTAGGATTAAAATACGATTTACCAGTATTAAATCCAGTTGATGAGAATGGATGTTTTACAGATGGACCTTGGAAGGGAAGACTAGTTGTTGAAAAAGAACTAGAACTTGATATTATTAAATATCTATCTAGCGAAGATAAGTTATTCAAAAAACAAAAAATGGAGCACAATTATCCACACTGCTGGAGATGTCATACTCCTTTAGTATATTACTCTAAGCCTAGTATCTATATTAAAGTAACAGAATTAAAAGATAAAATAGTAGAAGAAAATAATAAGGTTAATTGGTTTCCTTCTTATGTTGGAGAAAAACGTTTTGGAAACTGGCTAGAGAATTTGAACGACTGGGCAATATCAAGAAATAGATATTGGGGAACACCAATTCCATTATGGAGATGTGAATGTGGTCATGATGAGATGATTGGTTCAAGAGAAGAGTTAGTATCAAAAGCTATTGAAAAAATTGATGAATCAATTGAACTACACAGACCATATGTTGATGAAATACATATAAAATGTCCAAAATGTGGAAAACAAATGAGTCGTGTAAAAGAAGTTATGGACTGTTGGTTCGATTCAGGAAGTATGCCTTTTGCGCAATATCATTATCCATTTGAAAATAAAGAATTGTTTGAATCACAATTTCCAGCTGACTTTATTTGTGAAGGAATAGATCAAACTCGTGGATGGTTTTATTCATTAATCGTTATATCAACATTTGTTATGGGAAAAGCTCCTTATAAAAATGTTTTGGTAAATGATTTAGTACTTGATAAATATGGACAAAAGATGCATAAATCTAAAGGAAACTCTGTTTCACCATTTGGACTTATCGAGTCTTATGGAGCAGATCCAGTTAGATGGTATATGCTTGCAGCAAGTCCTGTTTGGACACCTTTAAAATTCGATGAAGATGGAGTAAAAGAAGTACAATCTAAATTTTTCAATACATTGAAAAACACTTACACATTCTTCCAAATGTATGCTAACACTGATAAAGTAGATCCAAGAGAGTTTAAAGTAGCTTATAAAGATTTAGAAGATATCGATAAATGGTTACTATCTAAATATAACAAACTAGTTTTCGATGTAACGGAATCAATGGACGTGTATGATCCTAATAAAGCTGTTAAATTAATAAGTAACTTTGTAAATGAAGATTTATCTAACTGGTATATAAGAAGAAATAGAAGAAGATTCTGGGGTAGTGAACTTGATAATAGTAAAAAAGCAGTTTACCAAACTACTTATGAAGTATTATGTGGAGTATGTAAGTTAATTGCTCCAATGGTACCATTTGTCAGTGAAGAAATATATACTAAGTTAACAGGTGAAGAATCAGTTCATCTTGCAGATTATCCTACATTTAATAAGAAAATGATCGATGAAAAAATAGAAGTTAAGATGGATCTTGTACGTGACTTGATCTCTTTAGGAAGAAATGCAAGAGAAGAAGCTAAAATAAAGGTAAGACAACCAATAAGTGAAGTAATACTTGATAAAAAAGTAGAGAAAACTATAAAAGATTTAGAAGACTTAATTTACGAAGAATTAAATGTTAAAGAAATAAAATATGCTGATGATTTAAGTGAGTATATGGATTTTCTTGTAAAACCTAATTTTAAAGTATGTGGTCCTATATTTGGAAAAAATATTAAAGACTTATCAGAAAAATTAAATAATTTATCTGAAGAAGAAGTTCTTAAACTTAATAATGGTGAAGAAATAGTTGTTAGTCTTGATAAAGAGTATACACTTACAGCAGATATGGTTGATATTAGAATTAATTCTAAAGAAGGATTTAATGCAGCAAGTTCTATGGGTAACTTCATAATTCTTGATACTAAATTAACAGATGAGTTAATAAATGAAGGAATTGCAAGAGAACTTATAAGTAAAGTTCAACAAATGCGTAAGTCAAAAGATTTTGATATCGTAGATAGAATAAAACTTTACTACGAGAAAAACGATGAGTTTACAAAAGCAATTGAAAACTTTGTTGAAATGATTAAAAATGAAACTTTATCACTTGAAATAATTGAAAAAGAAAATGATGGAGAAGTAGTAGACTTAAACGGAATAGAAGTTAAAATTGATGTAGAGCAAATTAAAAAGTAGTATAGAGTCTCTCAGTTATAAAACTGGGAGATTTTTTAATGTTTAAAAAAGGGGTACACAAAAGAAAAATATGTGTTATACTTTTTATAGAATAGAGAGGTATTATTATGTCTAATGTAAACCCTGCAAATATGTTAGAAGTAAAGGATTTTTTTAGAAGAACAATCAAAGATGTTGAAGGAAAGCTAAATCCTTTAATTGTAAATAATCCAAAGTTTGAAGAATTACTTTTTAAAGAATTATCTTTTTTTTATAGTAAAACACAAAGTATTGATATTGAAGTTTTAGTTTCTTTAGATAAAAATTCTGTTACTATAACAAGCTATAATCCTGTTGTAGATTGTAGAAAAGTAGAATTTAGAGGTAATAATAAAGCTTTTCTTAGAACTATTTTTTCTTTGAAAGATGATAATTTAGTTTGCGATTTTAATCAAGGTGTTTTATTTGATAGAAAAATTTTAGAAAAAAACGGAATATATGCAAAACTTGATTACGAATCTAAACTTGAAGTTAATTATTCTATGAGATTTTTTGATGCTTTTGGAATTGAATATTCTGATAATTCTTTTACTGATGTTTATCATTATGACAATGAATCAGTTGATGTTAATTTAAGAGAACAAGTTATGTCATCTTTTCATAAACCATTATTTTATGAATTTTCACTTGCAACAATACCAATTCATGTAATGAAAGCTAGTGTTAGAAATACATATAGAAAAAAAGATTCTCTTGGAATCATTCATTCAAATATAGGAACTGCAACAAGAGATGGATATAAGGATGTAGTAGGGGCATTATATTCTTGTCATACAGCTATTCCTGAAATGTTAAGAGGAAAGAAATTATTTGCTAAAACGAATATTAATTCTCCTTTATTTAAATTTTTAATTGTTGATAATTATGCTCCAACATTAGATGAAGCCTATAAAAAGGCTCAAAATGAATTTAAACAAGGTGTAGAAAAATCTAATCTTAAGGATTATTCATTAAAAACCTATAACGAAATTGTAAAATATTTATAAAAATATTGAAAAAAGACTTCAATATTTTTTTTAATTATTTAATTTTCGTTGCTATGTTTCGTTAAAAATGTTATTATATTTTTAGAGTAAAATAGTGTGATATTACAAAATAGTGAGAGCTGGTGAAAAGTATGTTAGTTTCTTTAATTAAGAAAGAAAGGATATATTCTGTTACATTACCATTAGCTGTAAATGGTACTTATTGGGTATCTGATAGGGATAAAAATGGTAATGAAAGAAAACTTGTAAGTATTGAAGAAAAAGGAGATAAATGGGTTTTAAAGAGTAACAATGACAATAAAGTTATTGAAGAAGATAGAATAATAAATGAAGTAGTTTTAACCAACTATAGTTTTCATTATATTCAAATTGAAAAAGAAGAAATAGCTCTTTTGTATTGCTGTCCTGTTTATGATGAAAACAATATTCAAATAGAAGTTAAAAATAACTGTGATATTTTAATTGGTAGAAGTCAGTTATGTAAAATTATTTTTAACTTGCCTACAGTATCAGAAGAGCATGCAAGATTAACATATAATAATGGAAACTGGGTGATAACTGATTTAAATAGTAAGTTTGGAACCTATGTAAACAATGAGAGAATATTGCAACCAACCACTTTAAGTCATGGTGATGTAATATTTATCACTGGTTTAAAAATTGTGGTACTTGGAAATTATATAATCACTAATAATCCTTTTGATAGGGCAAAATACAGTGGGGATGTATTTACATTGTTTAATAAGCCAAACATTAATATTGAACCAACAGATGAAGATAAAAACAATGAACTTGAAGTATTTGAAGAAGATGATTATTTCTTTAGATCTCCAAGATTTAGAACAATAATTGAAAAAGAAGAAATGGTTATTGATTCTCCTCCTGGAAAACAACAGGAAGATGATACTCCTGCTTACTTAACGATTGGACCACAAATTACAATGGGAATGAGTTCAATGCTTAGTTTAATGAATACCTTAGAAACAATCCAAAGTGGTGATAAAACTTGGCAACAATGTCTTCCTACATTAGTAATGGGATTTGGTATGCTAGCTTCTATGTTTTTATGGCCATATTTAAGTAGAAGACATCAAAATAAAAAGAAAAAGAAGTATGAGAAAGAGCGTCAAGAAAAGTATGGTGCTTATGTTGCAGAAAAACGTAATGAGATAGACCTTATTATGAAAAAGCAAAAACAAATACTGATTGAAAACTATATACCTCTTGAAGAATGTGAAAAAATAATTCTTACTAAAAATAGACAATTATGGGAAAGAAAAATAGAACATTCTGATTTCTTGGATTTAAGATTAGGTATTGGTAATAGACCAGTAGAACTTGATATTAAATATCCAGAAGAACACTTCTCAATGGATACTGATGATTTAAAAGAAATTACTAATACTCTTGTTAATAAATCAAAAGAACTTGAAAATGTTCCTATTGATATTTCTCTTACAGAAAAATATATATTGGGTTCTGTTGGTAAAAGCGATGAAACTCGTGAATTTATGAAACAAATGCTTTTACAAATAATAACTTTTCATAGTTATGAAGATGTAAAACTTGTATTCTTTGTAGATGAAAAAAATGTTGACGAGTGGGATTTTGCTAAAATACTTCCACATGTATGGAGTAATGATAAGCAAATGAGATTCTTTGCTACTAACTATGAAGAAATGTGTGAAGTAAGCGGATATCTTGAAAGAGTTTTAGAACCTAGATTACAAGATGATAAAACAGATTATAAATCATTTTCTCCATATTTTATAATTATCACAGATAACTTTAAAATAGCTAAAAATGTTCCAATTGTTATAAAAGCTTTAAAACTTAAAAGAAATGTTGGAATGAATGTTATCGTTCTTAATGAGAATTTGTCAACACTTCCAAATGAATGTACTACTTTCTTAAGTATAAGTGGAAGAGGTGGAGCAATATTTGAAAGTGAATTAACAAGTGATAAACAAAAAGAGTTTGCGATTGATAATTATACACAAGGAAATTTCATTGCTTGTTGTAAGAAAGTTGCAAATATACCTATTAAGTTTACTCAAGATAACTATAATTTACCAACAGTTGTTGATTTCCTTGAAATGTATGGTGTTGGTAAAGTTGAGCAATTAAACTCAATTTATCGTTGGAAGATGAGTAATCCTACATCAACTTTACAAGCTCCTGTTGGAATTGACTCACATGGTATGTTATTTAAAATGGATATACATGAAAAAGCTCAAGGACCTCATGGTCTTATTGCTGGTATGACTGGTTCTGGTAAATCAGAGTTTATTATTACTTATGTTTTATCACTAGCAGTTAATTATCATCCAAATGATGTATCATTTATCTTAATCGACTATAAAGGTGGTGGACTTGCTGGTGCTTTTAAAAATGAAAACACTGGAGTTAAACTTCCACACCTTGCAGGTACTATTACAAACCTTGATACTTTAGAAATGAACAGATCTTTAGTTTCTATTCAGTCTGAACTTAGAAGAAGACAAGCAATATTTAATGAAGCAAGAGCAGCATTAAATGAAGGTACTATCGATATTTATAAATATCAAAAGTTCTATAAAGAAGGTTTAGTTCAAGAACCAGTATCACACTTACTTGTTATTTCAGATGAGTTTGCTGAGTTAAAGGCACAACAACCAGAATTTATGGATAACTTAATAAGTGCTGCACGTATTGGACGTTCACTTGGAGTTCACTTGATACTTGCAACACAGAAACCTAGTGGAGTTGTTAATGATCAAATTTGGTCAAACTCAAGATTTAGGGTATGTTTAAAAGTTCAAGATAAAGCAGATAGTAATGATATGATAAAAGTTCCTGATGCTGCCATGATTAAGCAAACAGGAAGATTCTATTTACAAGTTGGTTATAATGAATTCTTTGCTCTTGGACAATCAGCATGGTCTGGTGCTCCATATTTCCCAACAGAAAAAGTAAAGAAAAAAATTGATACATCAATGAACTTTGTTAACAATATCGGAGCAGTTGTAAAAGAATCAGATGAAATAAGAAAAGATAAAGTTGCTGCTCAAGGAGAACAACTTACTAATATAGTTAAATACTTATCAGATATAGCTAAAAAAGAACATATATCAATTAGACAATTGTGGCTTGATAAAATACCTGCAATTATCTATCTTGATAAATTAACTCAAAAATATAATTATGTTCATCAACCATTTAATATTAATCCTGTAATAGGAGAATTTGATGATCCATTTAATCAACGACAAGGAATATTAACATTACCAATATCTGTTGATGGAAACACAATTATTTATGGATCTGCTGGTAGTGGTAAAGAACAAATGTTAAATGCTATTATTTATGACACTATTACTAATCATAGAGCTGAAGAAGTTAACTTCTATATTTTGGAGTTTGGTGCAGAATCTTTAAGAATTTTTAGCAAAGCTCCACATGTTGGTGATATATTATATATAAATGATGCTGAAAAAATTAATAATTTGTTCAAAATGTTAAAAGGTGAGATAGAAAAGAGAAAGAAGTTATTCTCAGATTTTAGTGGAGATTATCAAACTTATATTAAACAAAGTGGAAATACTGTTCCAACATTTGTAGTAATTATTAATAACTATGAAGCATTTAATGAGATTTATGGTAATTATGATGATATTATATTACAGCTTACTCGTGAGGGTAGTAAGTATGGAATGTTCTTTATATTTACAACAAGTGCAAGTAATATGATTAGATATAGACTTGCTCAAAACTTCTCTCAAAAATTAGTACTTCGATTAAATGATGAAAGTGATTATTCATCAATTCTTGGTAATGTTCGTGGTACTAAACCATCTGATATATTAGGTCGTGGACTTATTAATCTTGGAAGTATTTATGAATTCCAAACTGCATCAATTGTTCCTGATGAGCAATTAAATGATACAATAAGAAATGTATGTGATACTTTGAATAGAAATAGTGGATTCAAAGCTCGTGCTGTTCCAATATTACCAGAAAAGGTTACATTTAACTTTGTAAGAGAAGATTTCCAAGGATTAAATAAAGTTCCTGTTGGTATTGAAAAGAAGAGTTTGGATACAGCATGTGTAAACCTTCTTAAAGGGTATATTACAATATTAACTTCACTTGATATTACTATTTTAGGTCCTATTCTTAATGAAATTGGTCGTGAAATAAATATGTTAAATGAAGTAAGATTTATTGCAATTGATACTGAAGACCTACTTAAAAAAGAAGATGTAAGTAGATGTGAAATTATAAGTAGCAACCTTGATGAGGCTTTTGTTAAGTTAGTTGATGAAATGAAGGGAGTTCACGATACATTCCAAAATTCTAACTTTGAAAAAAGTTCTATTGCAAATGTACCTCAGACAATGATTATTATTTCTGGAATAGGTAAGTTTATTTCTAAATTATCACCAGAAAATAAGAAATTACTTGAGAAAATGGTCGAATATGGTAAAGAACTTGATAAGTATTGCTTCTTATTAGTTGATTCAGTTGATAAATTCAAGAAAGTTGAATGGGATGACTGGTATAGAGGTAAAGTTGATAATACAAGAGGTATTTGGATTGGCGATGGTATTGCTAACCAAATTTCAATTAAACTTACTAAGACTCCTAAAGAGTTATATGAAGAAATTGGTAATAAATTTGGTTATGTTATCGAAAGAGGTAACGCAACATTATTTAAATTACTAGAAAAAGGAAATGGGGATGAAAAATAATGAATAAAGTATTTATTATAGTTCAAGTTCCATTAATAGAACAAAGATATGAGGTTTATATACCTATTGGAAAGAAAATTCACAAGGTTACTTCGATACTTGCTAAGGCAGTATCGGAGTTATCTGGTGGACATTATCCAATAAAAGATGCAACTTTATATAGTAAAGTTACTGGTAAACCTTATAATATAAATATGACAGTTAAAGATACTGATATCAGAAATGGTACAGAAGTTATTTTAATATAGCAGAGGATGTGATTTTATGGCTGAAATAAATATAAGTAATTTGGAGGCTGGACAAGATGCTGTAAATGAATTAGTTAAAGGGATTACTAATTTAAATACTGCATGTAGTACTGTTTTAGGTGATCCTTTTGGTAAGCTATCAAGTGTAAATCCTGATTTAGGTACGAAATTTAATAATGAATTGAAGATTAGTTTAACTGAGATATATGATTTTCTAAATAGTAAAATTGCACCTGCTTTATCCGAATATTTTAAAGCTGATGATACGCCTGGTGGGGACGAACCAACGCAAGTGCCAACTTCTCCTAATGGACCTGGTGGTGGTGGCGGACCTAGTGGCGGTGGACCAAGTGGTGGAGGACCAACTGGACCAACTGGGCCAACCACTCCAACTGCAACACCGCCTACTGAAACACCACCTGTTACTGATCCAACTGGAACTTCGATTCCTTTGGTAGCCCCTGTTGATGCAGGACCACTTGATGATATGGAGTTAGAAGATTTGGATGGTACAGTCGAGGCATTAATTGCACTTTCAGGTGATGAATGTCTTGATACATATGTTGAAAATGAAGTTAATTCTGATAAAATTAAACAATTATTACTTGATTCTCCAAATATTCCACAAGAATTTAAAGATCAAATTAAGGATGCAGATAGCAAAGTTGTTCGTAAATTTATCGAAGATATGCTTAAAGGAAAGTATCCTGAGGTATTTGATTTGAATGCTGTTAATTTATCTATTATGCATAGATACTTAGAACAAATTGCCAAAGATAATGGAATAACTGTTGATCAGTTAATAAATGATCCTAAATACACAGAATTGTTAAAAACTACTTTAGAAGGATTTGGTAATGTTTCAGAATTATTTAAAGAACTAGTAAAACTTGCTCCTGAAGATTTCCAAACTATTATGTTAAAAGTATATGATGGTGACGGAACTACAGAATTACCTACAGAAGACACTGATATTGTAAGAAGTTTTGTTGATTTTATTGCTGAAGAAACAGGAATTACTTATGAAGAGTTGTTAACTGATAAAGAGTATGCAGAAGAATTAAGAAACGCTGCTGCTTCATTTGGTAAGTCTTCAACATTCTTCAAAGCTACATCTAAGTTTAGTGATGAAGGTATGAGAGAAAATATGAATAGTTTATATAATGGAAGTAATTATAAAGCATATGGAATGACTATGAGTGAAGCTGATCAATTGAAAACAGAACTTGATAATGCTGCTAAAGCAAATAATACTACAACTGAAAAATTCTTAACTGATTCTTCTTATGCTGATAAAGTTAGAGATGTAATTGATAATAGTCCTAATTGTGAAGGAGTAGGAACAATTTACAAAAATGAAGATTCTTCTGTTGTTCAAAAAGTTGCAAATAATCTTTATAATACAAAACTTGAGGAAACTGTTTATGATTCTGAAAGTGGACAATATTACTATGTAACTCCGAAAGAATCTACTTTAATTCCAACTGAGTCAATATCAAAAGATGGTAAGACTGCTATAATTGCTTCAGCAAACTCTAATGTTACAACTGATGTTTCAACTGGTACAACAACTGGTACTCAAGCAACGACTGGAACTAAAGTAATGAATAGTGAATCATCATCTAGTTCTACAACTTTTTCAAAAACTGCATAAAGGAGGTTAGGTTATGTCGAAGATAATTGTTAAAACTGAAGATTTAAAAAAATATGGTGAAGATTTAGAAGCAAAAGCGAGTGAACTAACAGCACTTATTGCTTCTATGAATGAAGTGATTTCTTCTATAGAAAGTGGATGGGATGGATATGATGCTAAAAACTTCATATCAAATGCATCTAGTTATACTACTAACTTAAAATCAATTGAACAGGCTTTATTACAATTTGGTAATGTAGTAAAGAATAGCTCTGTTAATTATGATAATAGATGTGCTAAGTTCTATTCAATATTAGGAGGGTAATCATGGCAGAAAATATAAAAATAACGTCACAAGAGCTTTCTTCACTTCTTAATCAGTTTAAAGGTGAAATGGGTAAGATGGAAACTTTATTGAATTCAATAAAGGATGCTACTACTAATGCCAAGACTATTTGGGAAGGAGAAGCTAGTGATACAGTGTTAGGAGCTGTTGAAAATTTTCAAAAGGTTTTTGATACTGTTAATGAACAAAATCAAAAGTATGCTGCATTTTTAAATACTGTTATTAGTAAATATTCAGAAGAAGATGAAAGTCAAATTACTTCTGTAGAGTCTAATGCTGATTCATATGGTGTAGTTGAATAGAAGGGAGAGATGATTTTATATGGCTGAATTAAATCAAATGTCTAGCAAGTTAAAGTCTCTTCATGATGTTTACCCTAGTATAAGTGGTATGAAGACAACTCAGAGTGCTATTTCTGAATCATTAAATTTGGCATCTAAGCTAGTTGAGACTTCTGTAGATGGACTATCTTCAGCATCTAGTGATGCCCAAGTAACTGAAGCTAAATCTTGCTTAGTTTTATCAAATGATGCTATTCAAAGGGTTAAATCACACGTTGAAGGTGATTTAAATGCATTGTTTAGTAATTGTGATGAAGTTGAATCATATTGTAAAAGAATTGAAGAACTAAGAGCAGAAGGAGTAAATTGGAATCCTGGTTGGTGGGAACGTGTTTGGAATGAAATCAAAGGATTCTTTAATGAGGAATGGCGTGATGGCGATTCTAAGAAAATAGCTGAAGCTAATAGAGAGATAGATAGATTAAATAAAAAAGGTGAAGCCCAACTAACATCTATGTCAAATGCAATTAATTCTGTTGCTTTTGGTGTTGCTGGTAATATGCATGCTGGTGGATCTTTAGGTAATAATGTCACTTATGATGATAATTATAACTTTAGTCCAGATGTATGGGAAAAAGAGAATCCTGTTTATACATCAAATATATTTACTAAAGTTGGTTCTTTGACCGTTGGAGCAGTAGAAGGCGTATTTAAAGTTGGTGAAGGTGTTCTTGATACTGGAGCTACTTTAGTTGCTGGTGTTGTTTCATTGTTTGATCACGACGCTGGTAAATCAATTGCTAATTTTGCTGCTAAGGACATTGTTGGTGGAGCTGCTGATTGGGTTAGTGATACTTTGGGACTTCACGATGATGGGTATAGAAATGCTGGAAAATTAGTTGGTTCTACAGTTGCACATGGTGCATTGTGGATGACTGGTGGAGGTGCTATTGTATCTGCTGTTTCTGTTGCTGGTAGTTCGATGGAATCATCGTTACAAGCGAGTGGAGGAGAAAACATTTGGGGTGCAATTGGAACTGGTTCAGTTGTTGGACTATCTAGTTATGCTTTAGGACATTTTGGAAAAGCATTAGCATCTAAATTTTCTACTTGGGCAACTGGAACTGGATCGACTACTGTTTTTGGAAAAGCTTACAGTGCTCTTTCAAAAGCAGCTGGTACTAAATTTGGTAATGGTTGGTCTAGTGCACTTAAAGGAAAACATTTCCCTGGGACTGTTGTTAACAAAGCTATTAACATTGCAGCTAGCCCATTAAGAGGAATGGGACATTTGATGACTGGTGGTTCTAAATTAATTGGCGGTTCAAAACTTGCTAGAACTTCTATGTGGCAAAAGATGGGTGCTTTGGATGCTAAAGCTGATGCACTTTCTACTAAAGTTGTCGATAATGTTGCCAGTGCAGTTGCTAAACCTGGACAAGCTTTAGGAAAAGCAAAAAATTCAATTGCTAGTAGGTTTAGACGTGGCAATGCTTCTAATGGAGCTCAAAACAATGGAGCCCAAAACAATGGTGGCCAAAACAATGGTGGCCAAAACAATGGAGCCCAAAATAATGGTGGCCAAAACAATGGTAGCCAAAACAATGGAGCCCAAAATAATGGTGGCCAAAACAATGGTGGCCAAAACAATGGTGGCCAAAACAATGGTGGCCAAAACAATGGAGCCCAAAATAATGGCGGCCAAAACAATGGCGGCCAAAACAATGGCGCACAGAATAATGGAGCCCAAAATAATGGTGGTCAAAACAATGGTGGCCAATCAAATGGTACTTCAGCAAATGGAGGAAATGGTGGCGGAAGTACACCATCAAATGAAAGCCAACCAATTGGTAGGTCTGCAAATAGAGGAAACGGTGGCGGAAGCACACCAGCAAATGAAAGTCAACCAATTGGTAGGTCTGCAAATAGAGGAAACGGTGGCGGAAGCACACCAGCAAATGAAAGCCAACCAATTGGTAGTTCTACAAATGGTGGAGGAAGTACTCCAGTAAATGAAAGTCAACCAATTGGTAGTCCAGCTAATGGTGGAGGAAGTACACCAGCAAATGGTAATCCTGTAAATGCTTCTAATGGTAGTGTATCTGAACGTGGAATGTATGGTGTAACTGATGCTAACAAGATGTCTTATAATGAGGCTCAACGTAATCTTGCAAAAATTGATCAGTATGGATTACTTGATGCATTTGATAGCCCTGATGATATAGCAAGAGCACAACAATTGTGGATGGATTCTACAGCTAATGTTGCGGATAGAATGTATGGTGGTTCTAATATTCCTTTAAAGCAGAATGGCAATTGGTATCAGAATGCAGAAAATGGTGCAAGATATTTTGGACAGCAA
This sequence comes from uncultured Clostridium sp., assembly GCA_902493795.1. Taxonomy (GTDB): domain Bacteria; phylum Bacillota_I; class Bacilli_A; order RF39; family UBA660; genus RUG13868. Next base: position 48,115 of record CABUQZ010000006.1, on the reverse strand, counting down.
GGTTTAGGAAATACTCCTGATGGATGGAATCAATTTACTGATAACGTTTATACAATTGGTAGACTTGATGCTAGTTCTTATGGGCCTACACCGATTGTGCCAACGCCAACTGTTCCAACACCAACTGTTCCTACGCCAACTACATCAACGCCAACTGTTCCAACACCAACTACATCAACACCAACAGTACCTACGCCGACAGTTAATGGACAAAAAGAATATAGTGTAATTGGTGCTTTAGTAGATGAATATAACGAAAGAAAAGCTCTTGACAAAGAAGTATAAATAATAAATGGAGGAAAGTAAAATGAATGAAATTGGAGAAAAATATTTACCTATTGGTACTGTAGTTTTATTGAAAAATGCAGAAAAAAGAATTATGATTACTGGTTTTGCTAGTATGTCACCACAAACTGGAGATAGTATTTTCGATTATAGTGGATGTGTTTATCCAGAAGGATTTTTAAACTATGAAGAGGTTTGTGTGTTTAACCATGATCAAATAGACAGAGTATTCTATAAAGGTTTTGTTGACGACGAGGAAGTTGCCTTCAAAAAAGAATTAGCTGATCAACTTAGCAAAATTTCTGTACCTAACGATACAACTTCTCAAAATCAATAAGAAAAAAAATTAATGTAAAATGTTGTTATAATTTTTAAAAAAAATTGACAAAAATAGAAAAATATACTACGATTAATACATAAGAATAGTGAGGCTAAATGTTCTACCTATTTATATATATTCAAGGAGGTGAATATAAATGGTTTTAAAGGCAAGCCCAGAAGAAATCAGAACTGCAGGAAAGAGTTTAGTAGGAAATGCTGAATCTTATCTTGGATCTGTTAAGAGTCTATATGAGACTGTAGACACATTACAAAATAACTGGAAAGGTGCAGATAATGTTCAATTTGCTAATACAGTAAATGGATACAAAGAGAATATCAATGCTTTAGGACAGGTTATTGGTAACTATGGTGTTTTCTTACAAGAGACAGCTAATAGTTTAGAGAAGTTACAAGCAGAAATAGCTCAACAAGCTAGTAACTTATAGTTTGAATATAATAAAGGAGGAATATTGAATGGATGGAATGCAAGTAAACTCAGTTGAATTACGTAATGCGTCAAGTTCATTGAGAAAAAATGTTAATGATATGAGTGCTACTCTTGATGAAGCAACTCAAACAATTAATGGAACAGCAGCTTCATGGGAAAGTGCAGCAGCTGAAAATTTAAGAGCTAGATATACAAGTTTATCTGCTAAATTTTCTGATTTCTATACTGCAATTAACAATTATGCAACTTTCTTAGATAATACAGCTGCAGCTTATGAAAATGCTGATAAGAAGATTGAAGAAAAAGCAAACGAATTGCTTAACAACAGTTACGATGCAGCAGCATAGTTTCGCATTAATAAATTAAGAGCTTGGCTCTTTTTTTTTGACTTAATGACTATCATTATATTTGTTAATATGTTATATTATTTTTAGTACAAATAATACTAGAGGTATTCTATGGATAAAAAAATAAATGTTGTTTTTGAAGATAGTGAATCATTCGTTTTTTCATTTGAAAAAGAAAAAAAATATAATTATTATCTTATGGGAGAAAATAATATTTTCAATTATGATGTTTTAACTATTTTGAATGACGAAATATTTAGTATGAAAAAAGATAATTACTTACAATATAATAAATTTAAAGTAGTAGCTGTGCAAGAATATAATGAAAAAGAAATAATAGCATATGAGAGTGATTCATTTTCATTTTACTCTTGTGATTTAGATATAATTGACGTTAAAGTTGTTAAATCATTTCAAGGTATATCATTATCTTTTCAAACAGATGAAGTGTATGATAGTTATATTATTTTTGAAAAGAATGAAAACTTTAGTAAGGTTATATTAAAAACTAATGATTTTATGGTTAATACTAATAAATTAGTATTAGGAAAAACTTATTATATTGAAGGCTATAAAAATGTTGATGATCATTTAGTTTTAGTTGCAAAATCAAATTGTTTTGAGTGCTCGTTTAATAAAAATATTTTACCTTTAAGAAAAAAAGTTGATTTATCGGTAATTGTTCCTGTATATAATTCTCAACTTTTTTTACCTAGATGTCTTGATTCGATATTATTATCTAGTTATGATAATGTTGATGTGATATTAGTAGATGATGGGTCCTTTGATTCAAGCTTAGAAATATGCAATTGGTATAAAGATACATATCCATCTAAATTTAGAGTAGTTCATACAGAAAATTTCGGAGTATCACATGCTAGAAATATTGGACTTGAAATGGCAGATGGAGAATACACGCAGTTTATGGATAATGATGATTTTATACATCCATATTCTTATGAAAAGTCATTTGATGCAGTAAAAAAATATAATAAGCCTGATATGGTTATATTTAAAACAATAATCAAAGAAAGTAGTGGAAAAGTTTCAACTTGTATAGATTTTACAAAGAATAATCAAGATGAATATTTATATTCGTACGAAGATGTATTTAATAATAAAGGGAAAAATACGAATATGTATTTTTGTGCAGTATGGGATAAAATAGTAAAAACTAGTATTGCTAAAAAAGTTAAGTTTCCAGAGTTTAGTTATTATGAAGATTCTGCGTACTCGCCAACATTGTTTTCTTATTGTGAAACTTTTTATTATGTACCTGGTGCAGTGTATGTGTGGGATAAAAGAAATGCAGGTACAGTAGGATCTTCTACAACATCTTATAAAAAAGTTGATTCTATAAAACTGCATGACTATTTTATAAAAGCTTCAATTTATTCTTTAAGTAATGGTAATAAAAAAAGAATGAAGTATTTATTATATGATTCACTTAAGGAAATAATTGGTAGTTATAAATCGATAAAAAAAGAAGATTTTCCTCTACTTGCAAAAAGTTATGAAATAATTATGATAACTATAATAAAGAATTTTAAAGTATTAGAAAATGAACATATCATTAATGATAAAGATATGTTTGATTTATTAAATAAATTAATAAATAGTTAAGGAGATAATATGAATAATTGGCATTCTTTAAATATTGATGAAGTTTATAAGTATACTGGTAGTGGTAATGATGGACTTAGCTCTCAAGAAGTCAAAGAAAGACTTTTGAAAAACGGGAAGAATATACTTCCTAAAGAAAAGAAAGATAGTTTTATAAAAATATTCTTTTTACAATTTTGTAGTGCTATTGTTCTAGTTATGATTGTAGCTGCTATTATATCTTTCTTAGCTGGTGAAGTCGTTGATGGAGTGGCTATCATTTTTATAATATTATTTGATATTATATTAGGGGCAGTTCAAGAGTGGAGTGCAGAAAGAGAAGCAGATAGTTTACAAAAACTTGTTAAAGTTAAAACTAAAGTAATAAGAGATGGTAAAGAAAAAATTGTTGATTCAGTTGATTTGGTAGTTGGTGATATTGTCTTATTAGAGTCAGGTGATAAAGTATCTGGTGATTTAAGAATAATTGAGTCTTCTAATTTAACTATTGATGAATCTGTTCTTACAGGTGAATCTGTTGCTGTTTCAAAGTCACAGGATGTTGTGATGACTAGTACTGGGCTTTCAGATAGAAATAATATGGTATTTGGTGGTACTTCTGTTGTTACTGGAAGAGGAAAGTGTATTGTTGTAGAAACAGGTTCAAATACAGAAATAGGTAAGATTTCTACTAAAGTGGTAGAGACAAAAAGTGAGAAGTCTCCACTTACTATTAGAATGGAAAAACTTTCTAAACAAATTACACTTTTGGTTTTAGTAATTGCAATTATTATAACAATAATAATGATAGTAAAAGGTGAGAGAATAGAAGATGTGTTTATCTCTGTTGTGGCTCTTTCTGTTTCTGCTATGCCAGAAGGTCTTCCACTTGCCTTAACACTTGCTCTTACTATTGGTTCAAGAAGAATGGCAAAGAAAAATGTAGTAGTTAAAAAACTTAATTCTGTAGAAAGTTTAGGAAGTTGTACGGTAATTGCAACTGATAAGACTGGAACACTTACTGTAAATGAGCAAACTGCTAAAAAAATTGTTATGGCAGATGGTACTACTTTTGAAGTAGAAGGAATTGGTTATAATGGTGATGGAAAAGTAATAGAAAAGAATGGTGCTAGTATTAATGATGCTGTTAATATAGCTAAACTTGGTGTTGTAAACAATGAAGCAAGATTAAAGAAAGTTAATGGTAAATGGACAAGTAGTGGTGATTCTATTGATATAGCCTTTCTTGCTTTAGGAGAAAAATTAAATATTGGTGAATCTTATAAAGTTTTAAAAAGAATTCCTTATGAATCAGAAAAGAAATATTCAGCTGTTTTTTATGAAGAGTGGGAAAATAATTATTGCACTGTTAAAGGCTCTTTAGAAGTTGTTTTGTCTTTTTGTGATTCGATGTATGCTAATGATAGAATTAAGCCACTTGATATTGATTCTATAATGAAGAAAAATGATTCCTTAGCTTCTTCTGGGTATCGTGTAATTGCTCTTGCTAAATCACGTAAAATAACTGATTTACCTAAGGGTAGTAATGTTAAAGAAAGTGATATACCTAAGATGGTTTTTGTGGGACTTGTGGCATTTATCGATCCAATTAGAGAAGAGACTAAAGAATCTGTAATGAAGTGTAAAAAAGCTGGTATTGAAGTTGTTATGGTTACAGGAGATCATCCACTAACCGCATTTTCTATTGCTAAAGAACTTGATATTTGTGATAGTTTAGATAGCGTTGCTACTGGGGATGATGTTTTAAAATATCAAGCTATGGGAGAAAGAAGTTTTGATAAGTTTATTAAAACTAAAAAAGTGTTTACAAGAGTTACTCCATTACAAAAGCTTGCAATTGTTGAGTCTTACAAAAGACAAGGTGAATTTATAGCTGTTACAGGAGATGGTGTTAATGATGCTCCTGCAATTAAAGCTGCTTCTATTGGTATTGCAATGGGAAGTGGTACTGATGTTGCTAAAGAAACTAGTAAAATGATAATTATTAATGATGACTTTAGATCAATTGTCTATGGTATTGAAGAAGGAAGAAATGCTTATAGTAATATAAGAAAAGTAGTATACTTATTATTATCTTGTGGATTTTCTGAAGTATTCTTCTTTGCATTATCAATATTCTTAGGTTTACCTGTTCCACTTATTGCTGTACAACTTTTATGGCTTAATATTGTAACAGATGGACTACAAGATATATCGCTTTCTTTTGAAAGAGAAGAAAAAGAAATAATGGATGAAAAACCTCGAAGTCCAAAAGAATCAATTTTTGATAAACTAATGTTTCAAGAAGTTGTCTGCGCTGGACTTACAATGGGTATTAGTGTATTTCTTTTATGGATATTCTTAATCGATGTAATAGATATGGATGTAACTATGGCAAGAGGATACGTTATGATGCTTATGGTATTTATGCAAAACTTACATGCTATTAACTGTCGTAGTGAAAAAATATCAGCTTTTAAGATGCCTATTTCAAGAAACTGGTTAATTGTATTTAGTATTTCTTCATCAATATTACTTCAAATATTTGTTATGGAAAATAGTTTCTTAAGTAGTATTTTAGGAACTCAAAGTATGCCATTTGTCGATGTGTGCTTAATGTTCTTGTGTAGTTTACCAATATTAATCGTAATGGAAATATTTAAATTTATAAAAAGTAAAAGGAGATAGTAGTATATGGATAAAGTTTTAGATAAGTTATTAAATGGAAGCGTTGATTTGGGGCTTAAACTTATTGTATTTTTATTAATTCTTATAATTGGATTTAGAATAGTTAAAATATTAATTAAACTTATAAATAAGGGAAAAGGGTTTAATAAGCTTGAAAAGAGTGTTCAAACTTTTATAGTTAGTTTTATTAACATTCTTTTAAAGTGTTTAGTTCTTATTACAGGTCTTGCTTATTTGGGAATTCCTATGACATCTTTGATAACTTTATTTGGAACTGCTTCTTTAGCAGTTGGACTTGCTTTACAAGGTGGTCTTACAAATATGGTTGGGGGATTAATGATTCTTATATTCAAACCATTTAAAGTTGGTGATTATGTTGATACTCATGTAGATAGTGGTACTGTAAGTGAGATTAGTATTTTTTATACAACTTTAATTACACCTGATAATAAAAGTATTGTTCTTCCTAATGGAAATTTAGCAAATAGTGCTATTGTAAACTATTCGCATTTCGAGAAGAGAAGACTAGATATTGATTTTTCTGTAAGTTATAATAGTGATGTTGATAAGGTAAAGAAAGTTATTTTGGAAGTTATTAATAGTGAAGAGAAAGTATTAAAAAATGAAGATATTTTTGTAAGACTTACTTCTCATGCTGATAGCTCTTTAGTATTTTCAACACGTGTTTGGGTAAAAAATGAAGATTACTGGAATGTAAAATTTAATATGCTAGAAAATGTTAAAATTGCATTTGATAAAAATAAGATTGAAATACCTTATCCACAACTTGATGTACATATGGATAAATAGGAGGTTATATGAATAAGAAAGGTTTTTCTTTAATTGAACTGTTAGCTGTAATTATAATTATTGGTATAGTTGCTACTATTGGTATTGTTTCTATTTCTAGTTCTGTAGGAAGCTCTAGAAAGGCTGCATTTGTAAATATGGCAAGAAATTATGCTGATTCTGCTTCTGCTATGAGAACATCAGATAAACTTCCAGTAGAACCAAAGAATAATGAAGCTCTTATTATAAGAGTTGATAATCTTACTGGAGTAGATCAAAATGATGATTACAATACAGTATATGGTGAATTAGTTTTGGATAACTGTTATGTTGCAATAGTAAATAATAAACACCAGTATAAATATTATGTTACTTTAGTAGAAAATAGTGGTAATGCAATTTATAACACAGAATATTCTTTATTAGATGAAGATTCTGTAGTAGAGCATGATAAAGTTGTAGGAAATATAATCAACACAAGAGGTGCTCACGTAGGGTTAAATGTAACTGTTGGAGAAGATACTTACACTGTTAAGAAGGTTGACCCTAAGTATATTTTATTACAAAAATAATGTCTAAAAGTGTATAAATTTTTTTACATAATTAAACGAACAAAAAAGAGGACTTTACAGATTGGTAATGTTCTCTTTTTTTGCTTGTAATATCTAGAAAAAAAGAGAAAAAAATCAAAAAAATCAAAAAATCAAAAAATCAAAAAATTGAATTTTTTAGAAAAAATATTTTTTGATAATTTTATAAAATCCTTGAAAAATAAGAGAAAAATCAAAATTGGTTATTTTATTTTTTTGAAAAAAATCAAAAAAAACGGTTTACACTTTTTCTTAAAAAAATAATTTTCTTATTTTATAAGGGTTTTGTAAAAAACTTAAAAAAAGGGAATTGACTTATTAAAATGTTATTATAAAATTGAGTTATAGAAGACCGAAAAAGAAGAGGTAATGGTATGGATAAAGAAGAAGTTTTGGAAAATTTAAAAGTAGTAAAAAGAAGCGGAAAAAAGGTTGACTTTGATGGGGCTAAAGTTGCTCTTGCAATTAAAAAAGGATTTGATAATGTTACTCTTCCAGAAGAAGAGCAAGAAAACTTAAAAGAGTATTCTGAAAAAGATATGCAAAAAGTTTATCAAGCAGTAATTAATAGAATTGTTAAAGAATATAAAGATGAAGAAAAGATTAAGATTGAAGATATTCAAGATATGATTGAAGATGAACTTACTAAGAAAGGATATCCTGAAGTTTCTAAGTCATTTAAAGAGTATCGTGAACGTCGTGCTCAATCAAGAGAAATGTTCTTCGATGATAAAAGAATGCATAAATTTTTGAAAACTCTTGAAGGATTAGGACTTAAAAGTGCACACGAAGATGATACTAAAAGAGAAAATGCTAATGTTGATGGTGATACAGCAATGGGAACTATGCTTCAATATGGTTCTACTGTATCAAAAGAATTTGCTAAATCTTACTTAATGAAAAAGAAATTTGCAGATGCTCATGATGATGGTGATATTCATATTCATGATTTGGATTTTATGCCTATGGGTACAACTACTTGTATGCAAATAGATTTAGATAAACTATTTAAAAATGGATTTTCAACAGGACATGGACATTTAAGAAGTCCTAAAGATATAATGAGTTATTCAGCTTTAGCAGCTATTGCAATACAATCTAACCAAAATGATCAACATGGAGGACAAAGTATTCCAGCATTTGATTATTATCTAGCTCCTGGAGTATTACTAACATATAAAAAACAATTAAAACAAACACTTTCAGATTTACTTGATTATGCAGGGTTTGATACATTTATCAATATGAATACTTTAGTTAAAGAAATTGATAAGGTTGATACAATTAAAGTAGAAAAAGAATACTTTGAAAAATTTATAAAAGAAAATGAAAATCTTGAAAGATTATTCGAAATGGCTTTAGAAAAGGCTTATAAAAAGACTAATAGAATTACTTACCAAGCAATGGAAGCTTTTGTACATAATTTAAATACAATGCATAGTAGAGCAGGAGCACAAGTACCATTTAGTTCAATTAACTTTGGTACTGACACTAGTCCTGAAGGAAGAATGGTAATAGAAAACTATTTACTTGCAGTAGAAGCAGGGTTAGGGCACTCTGAAACTCCAATATTTCCAATATCTATATTTAAGGTAAAAGAAGGAGTTAACTATAACAAAGAAGATCCTAACTATGATTTGTTTAAATTATCTTGTAGAGTATCTGCAAAAAGATTATTCCCTAATTTCTCATTTATAGATTCACCTTTTAACTTACAATACTATAAACCAGGTGACTATAGAACAGAAGTTGGTTATATGGGATGTAGAACAAGAGTTATAGGTAATGTTGTAGATCCAGATAGATGTATAACTCCAGGACGTGGAAATTTATCATTTACATCAATCAACTTACCTAGACTTGGATTAAAGCATGGTATTGCTACTAAACAAAGAGATAAAGCTGATATGAAAGGATTCTTTGAAGAACTTGATGAATTAATAGAACTTATTAAAGATCAGTTACTTGAAAGATTTGAAGTTCAATGTAATAAAAGAGTTTATAACTTCCCATTCTTATTAGGTCAAGGTGTATGGCTAGATAGTGAGAAGTTAAAAAATGGAGATAGATTAAGAAAAGTATTAAAACATGGTACTTTAAGTATTGGATTTATTGGACTTGCTGAATGCTTAAAAGCTTTAACTGGTGAGCATCATGGTGAAAGTGCTGAAGCTCAAAAACTAGGATTAAAAATAATTGGAAGAATAAGACAAAGATGCGATGAATATAGTGAAAAGTATAACTTGAACTTTACTTGTCTTGCTACTCCAGCTGAAGGACTTTCTGGAAGATTTGTAAATATAGATAAAGCTATATATGGAAAAATTAAAGGAGTAACAGATAGAAGTTACTATACAAATTCATTCCATGTACCAGTTTATTACAATATTACAATTAAGAAGAAAATCGAGTTGGAAGCTCCATATCATGCACTTACAAATGCTGGACATATTTCATATATTGAGCTTGATGGTGATCCTTCAGAAAATGTTGAAGCATTTGAAAAAGTTGTAAGAATTATGAAAGAAGCTGGAATTGGATATGGTGCAATTAACCATCCAGTTGATAGAGATCCAGTATGTGGATATATTGGAATTATTAAGGACGTATGTCCAAAATGTGGTCGTCGTGAAGGCGAAGGCGTAAGCTTAGAGAGAATAACATCACTTGATTGTGATTGTGGAAGATAGAAAAGGAGAGGTAAAATTATGAAAAAAGAAGTAGAAGTAGAAGTAGTACAAACAAAGGAAAAGAAGACAACAGGAGAAGGAGTTGGATTTGAAAGAATTAGAAGAATTACTGGATATCTTGTTGGAACTGTAGACAGATTTAACGATGCTAAACGTGCTGAAGAACACGATAGAGTTAAACATTCATTTTAATTATGTTGATACGATTAGCTAGTAAAATATTAAAAAATAGTATAGTAGATGGAGAAGGCATTAGGGCAGTTATTTGGACACAAGGTTGTCCTCATCATTGCCCGAGTTGTCAAAATCCTGAAACTTGGGACTATGATGGTGGTTTTTCTTGTGACGTTGAAGAATTAAAAAAAGAAATCAATTCTTTAGATGACGAAGTAGGTGTTACGTTTTCTGGGGGAGACCCATTTGAACAACCTGAAGCATGTGCTGAACTTGCAAGATACATACATAGCGTTAAATTAAACGTATGGTGCTATACTGGATATACTTATGAACAACTACTAAAAAAAGCTAAAGAAAACCCTAGTATTATGGATTTCTTAAAAGAAATAGATGTTCTTGTAGATGGGCCATTTATCCTAAAACTAAAAAGCTACGATGTAAAGTTTAGAGGTTCAAAAAACCAAAGACTTATCGATGTATCTAAGTCGCTAGAGAAGTCTAAAGTAGTTTTATACGAAAAAGAAGAAAAGAAAAAAGAAAAAAAGAAACAAGAAGTATACATATAACTAATAGTTTATCTATTAGTTTTATTTTAGATAAAAAATATGTTATTATTTAGATGGTGATATTATGAATGAAGAAAAACAAATAGTTTTATTTTTTAGAAAGGGTACAATGGTTAATGGACCAGAATTAGCACTTAAATTAAGTAGTAAATATAACTTTTTAGGGGCGCCTACTGTTATTCCTTTTAATCCTAAAGATCCTTCACAACCATTAGTTATTTTTAATCAAGGAATAATTGAATTAACAGTTAGTATAACTGACATTAATATAATTTATAAAAGTAAGAATCACGAAAAATTATATGACGATATAATTAGTATAATAGAATATCTTGAGGAACTTGATTATTCTTTTGATAGAATGGGGTATATTACGACAATTATGCATTCTAAAAAAGAAAAAGATGTTTTTAAGAAGAACGTGTTTAAAGACGAAGATTTAATAACTTCTGAATTTCAGTTATCATGGTATACAAAAGAGCATATTGATTCAGTAGCAGTTAATGTTTGGGAAAGAGAAATGACCGATCTTATGAATGGAGTCGAGCTAGTTTCTGTTTTTGATATTAATACTCCAATTGAGGAACAATACAACATAACTAGTGAATTTTTAAGAGATTTTCTAAAAAAATGTGATAAATATATAGAAAATGCTGATAAGAGATTAAAGTAATTTAATTTCTTATTTTTTCTTCTTTTAATTGTGATATAATCCTTTTATGGGTGGTGATTTTATGAATGGTAAACTTTTACCTGCTGATACTTATATAGTTGTAAATAAAACAATTATATCAATTGAAGATAAAAAAAAGATTACGATGCTTTATCAACCAATCATAGGTCACACAGCTGTTAGTCTTTATTTTACACTTGCAGATGATTTAGAAAAAAGAGAGTTTATGAGTTCAGAGCTTACTCATCATCATTTAGTAAGTACAATGCAACTTAAATTAACAGATATAATTATTGCAAGAGAAAAACTAGAAGCAGTGGGTCTTTTAAAGACATTTGTAAAAGAAGAAAATGTAAATAATTATGTTTATGTTTTGTATTCTCCTTTATCTATAAGTGATTTTTTCTCTCATCCAGTGTTAAGTGTTGTTTTATATAATAATTTAGGAAAAAAAGAGTTTGATAAACTTATTAATTATTTTAAAGTACCTAAAATTAATCTAAAAGATTATAAAGATATTACTGCTAGTTTTTCATCAGTATTTACTGTAACTAGTGGAAATATATTTATCGATAATGATAATGTAATAAAGAAAAATATTGGATCAATCAATATAGATGAAAAAGTAGATTTTGATTTACTTATATCTAGTATTCCAAAAAGCTTGGTAAACGATAAATGTTTTAATGACGATACAAAAGATTTAATTAATGCTTTGGCATTTACTTACAATATTGATGACCTTAATATGCAAGGACTTGTTAGAAATAGTTTAAATGAAAAAGGTTTAATTGATAAAAATGAGCTTATTAAGAGTGCAAGAGATTTTTACCAATTTGATAATGCTGGTAAGCTTCCTACGATGATTTATTCAAAGCAACCTGATTACTTAAAGAATCCAACTGGAGACACATCAAATAGAGCTAAGATTATTTATACATTTGAAAATCTTACTCCATATGATTATTTACGTAGTAAGTATAAAACAGGAGAACCAACTTTAAGAGAACTTCAAATAATAGAAGATTTGATGGTTAAACAGAAAATGAAACCTGGAGTAGTTAACGTGCTAATCTCTTACGTATTAAAAGTAAACAATAATAAATTTACAAGAAGTTATGTTGAAGCAGTTGCATCTCAGTGGTGTAGGTTAAACGTTGAAACTGTTGAAGATGCGATGAGAGTTGCTGAAAAAGAACATAAAAAGACAAAGAAAAGACTTGAAAAAGATACTGTAAGAACAAATAAGACTTCTAAAGAAGAACTTCCTTCATGGTTTGAAAAAAATATAGAAAAGCAGGAAATATCTTCAGAAGAAAAAGAAGAACTTGATAATATTTTAAAAGATTTTTAAGTAATAATAGCAAAATTTAAATTTTTTTGCTATATTTAATATGGATGGTAAGGTGATAGTATGAAGTTTAGTGTCGATTATGAAAAATTAAAAGACCTTGGAGTTTTTATTGTAAATAAAAGCGAAGAAATTGATGATATATATTCTGAAATATTAGAATTATGTTCTCAAATAGATGAAAACTGGAAAAGTGAAGATTCTTCAATTTATGTTGGTAATATGCGTGATTTTGTCACAGTTACTAGACAAGAAAACGAAAATTTATTAGTTAGTGGTGAAGTTTTAAAAAAATTATCATCTCTATATAGTGAACAAGATAATAAATGGGTAAGAGATATAATGAAAAAGGAGCAAGAGATAGATGAATAGTATGTATATGAATACTGATGAGATGAAAACTCTTGTTAGCAAATTAAATGATAAAATAAATTCACTTAATAGCATAAATGAAGAATTAAAAACGAAATGCACAGAAATAGATGGTTCTAGTGATTCATGGAAGGGTGATAATCAAGAATTGTTTTATGGTTATTTAAAACAAATTATTGATAAATTACCTAAAGATATTGAAAAACTAAAGGAATATCATACATTTTTAAGTGATACAGTAACAAATTATGAACAAAGAGATAAAGATATTTCTAAAGATATAGATAATCTTGAAGAAAGATTAGATGTAGAGTAGGAGGTTTTATGAATATTAAATATGATTCTTCAGTAGTTGATGATAATATTAAAATATTAAATGAATCTTTAACTACTTTAAATAGTGATTTTGCAGATACATTAATGAATGATTTTAGTGCTTTTACAGAACTTGGGTTATTTAGTAATCAACTTTCTGATATAAAAAAGTTAGTTGATGAACTTGTTAAAGGGCATGAATCTTTTGTTAGCTTATTAGAACAACACAAAAATGATTGGGTTAATCAAACTGAAGATGGTGGAGCATTAATTAATCAGTATGTTGGTGCTAGTGTAGGAAGTTATAGTGGTGGAAGTAGTGGAGGACACGCTAGTAGTAGTTATGGTAGTAGCTCTCACACAAATCCAATTAACTCAGGTATTAGTGTAAGTACAGCTGATGTAAATGGTGTGGTTTCTAAGTTTGATAGTACAACTTTACCTATATTATTAAAGAAAATATATGATGGAAAAGGAAATGAATCTATTGGTAATTTGTTAACAGATGAGAGTAAGTCTGGAGTACTTGTGTCAATTTTAAAAAAGATTTTAGGAGATACATCTACTGATATAGATACATCTGCTACAGAAGAAACTAGTAAGATTCAAAAACTTATTTTATCTTATTTAAATACAAAAAATGTTGATATTACTACAGAAGAAGGAAAATCACAAATTGAAAAAGAAGCATTAGAAAATATCAATAAGGCTACTAATACTGAAAGTGAATGGAGCAAAATTGTTTATGGAAGTGACAATGTTGTTCAAGTTAATATGCTTAATGAAAACTGGACTGTTGCTAAAACTAAAGGAGATTTAGCAAGTTATGCAAGTTACATTGCTAATAATGGTGTTAGGCAAAATATTGATACTAGTAAATATGGAGATTATTGCTTAGCCTTTTCTTATGTTCATGCATATGATTTGTTTAATGGGACAAATGGTACTGCATCAATGGCTGGAAATTATGCTCATGCTGGTGCATTTACTGATTTTATAGATGATAATAAAAATGCTGTACTTTCTAAAGTATATACTGAAATATTAAGTGGAAGACCTGTTATATTACAAGTAAATGGTAATAAAGCTGGTACTAGTAGACATTTTGTTACAGTAGTAGGATTTAGATCAAGTATTACTGATCCAACCAAATTAACTGAAAAAGATTTGTTAATAATAGACAGTTGGGATGGTCAAATTGAAAGAATGGATACAAACACTTCTAGATTTATGACATCTGGTGCGGATTGTCATAAAGAATACTCAGGATATAGATTAAGAGTATTAAAGACTGCGTAGGAGGAAATTATGAATAGTAAGTATCAAAAATATTATGATAAATTAAAAGATAAAAACTTTAGTACATATACTTCAAAGTATTCTTCTACAATGTCTACAGTAAAATCTAAATTAGATAGTGTTTCTAATAGTATATCTAATTCACAATCATGGTCAGAACTTGGACTTATTACTTTACAAAATTCAACAATTCCTAAGATGATGAAAATGGAAAGTGCTGTTGAAAATGGAATTACATCATTAAAAAGTGCAGTTAGTAAATGTTCAACATTAGTTTCAAAACTTGCATCATTAGATCAAGCTTGTAGAGCTTATGATGGTGCTAGCGAAGAAAATAAACCAAGCTATAAATCAAAAATTAATACTTTAGAAAATGAAATTGATGGAATTATAAATGAAATTAATTCAATTAATGTAGAAAAGTTGCAAGAAGAAATGGGTACAGTTGAAAGTCTTTCTGAAGCATCTAGAACTATTGCAGCAAGAAAGGCAGCATTCTTAGGTGATGTTGATGATTTAAGTCAATATACTCAAAAGAGTAATTATAAAACTATGAGAAAACAAATGGTTGCTTTTGATAATACAACAGGAGAGATTCTAAAAGAAGGATCAACTATAACTTTAAAACCTGGAGAAACAAGAATTATTACTGTAAAGCTTCCTACTAATACTGGTCCTATTGGAGAGATAAAAAGAACTAGTGCAGATGGTGATGATGTTTACAGATCTGGTAAGATTGTTACTGCTCAAAGTGATGTAGACCCAGATCCAAATAACATTGATTTTGTAAATTACAAATCACACTCTAATCATTTTCCTCCAAATGTTGATTTACATCAAAATCATTATGACTGGATTATAACAGCTAATAGTGAAGGAAAAGTACAATTGAGTCAAACATGTGAATATACACTAAAAGAAGAACCAAATTGGTATGCTAAAGCTATGTATGATTTATTCGTAGTTGTAAAATCATAAATAAAGTGATAGAATAGAAAATGAAATCGATGAGGAAGAATAGTAAAATAATTAATTATTTGTAGAGAGTTAACGTTTGGTGAAAGTTAATAGTAATATTATTTGAATCTACTTCTTGAGTGAAATATTAAAAGTATTTCCGGTGAAAGCCGTTATGTAAATTAAGATCAAAGTAGGATGGTACCGTGTTAATCACTCCTATGTTTGGTCTTTTTATTTTTTTGGGAGGAAAAGGATGTTAAGAGATTATTTTGATGAATATAAGTATCAAGAAATAAAAGATAGTGATAACTTAATTTACAAAGCATTAGAAATTGTAACAGTATTATTTGAAAATGATTTAGATAAGGGTGGACTTCCTTATATGTTACATATTACATATGTTTATAAGCATGTCTTGAGTATAGAAGAAAAAGTAGTTGCACTTTTACATGATGTTATTGAAGATAAAGATGTTTCTAGTAAAGATTTAATAGAAGTAGGATTTCCTAAGGAAATAGTTGATGACGTTACAAGTTTAACTCGTATTAGACCTATGGATTATAATGAATATATCGATAATCTAATTAAAGATGGAAGCATTCGTGCTTTACATGTTAAGCTTGCAGACCTTGAAAATAATATAGATTTAACAAGAATTAAAAATCCTACTATGGAAGATTATCAAAGAGTAGAAAAAAGATATATTCCAACACATACAAAAATAGTAAATAGATTAAAGGAGATAGAAAAATGATAGATATAAAATTAATTAGAGAAGATATTGATTTAGTAAAAGAAAATATTAAGAAGAAATTTCAAGATGAGAAATTACCTATAGTTGATGAAGTTTACGAAATGGATAGAAAGGTCCGTGAAGTACAAACTAAATGTGATGGGTTAAAAGCTGATAAGAATAAAAAAAGCGGTGAAATTGGTAAATTAATGAAGGATAAGCTTGTTGATGAAGCTAATAAAGTAAAAGAAGAAATTGCTAAGATGGCTGATGAGATTAAAAATCTTGAAGAAGAACAAGCAAGACTTCAAAAAGAAATTAAAGATCGTATGATGGTAATTCCTAATATCATCGATAAAAGTGTTCCTATTGGAAAAGATGATAGTGAAAACGTTGAAGTTCAAAGATTTGGGGATGCAGTTGTTCCTAAATATGAAATTCCATATCATGCTGATATTATTTGTAGATTAAATGGAATGGATAAAGAAGCTGCTGGAAGAACTAGTGGAGAAGGTTTCTACTATTTATTAGGAGATATAGCAAGACTTCATGAAGCAATGATTTCTTATGCAAGAGACTATATGATTAATCAAGGATTTACTTATGCAATTCCACCATTTATGATTCATAGTGATGTAGTAACTGGAGTTATGTCTTTCCCTGAGATGGAAGCTATGATGTATAAAATAGAGGGAGAAGATTTGTATTTGATTGGTACAAGTGAACACTCTATGATTGGTAGATTTAAAGATCAAATTGTTAAGAAAGAAGATTTACCAGTTAGAATGACAAGTTACTCTCCATGCTTTAGAAAAGAAGGAGGATCTCACGGACTTGAAGAACGTGGATTATATCGTGTTCACCAATTTGAAAAACAAGAAATGATAGTTATTTGTGAACCAGAAGAATCAATGGATTTCTATGAGAAGATGTGGAGATACACAGTTGAAGTATTTAGAAACTTAGATATACCTGTAAGACAACTTGAATGTTGTAGTGGAGATTTAGCAGACTTGAAAGTTAAATCTTGTGATATTGAGGCATGGAGCCCTAGACAACAGAAATACTTTGAAGTTGGATCTTGCTCTAACTTAGGAGATGCTCAAGCAAGACGTTTAGGAATTAGAACTAAAGGAGAAAAAGGAACATACTTCTTACATACTTTAAATAATACAGTACTTGCTTCTCCAAGAGGATTAATTGCTCTTGTTGAGAATAATTATCAAGAAGATGGTTCAATTTTAATTCCAAAAGTATTACAACCTTATATGGGTGGATTAGAAGTTATTAAACCAAAAGAAAATTAATTATATATACTTAAATTATGGACCTTGTTTCAAAAAAGAAATGAGGTTTTTATGTGAAAAAAATTAGTTTGGGGTATTAGTAATTGGGTTAAATTTTATAAATTAATTGTGTTATAATTGTAAGTAAGAGTAGTAGTTAAATAAATTATAATATTTAGAAATTATATTACAAACACTCATATTCTGTTATTTAATTAAAATATACGTATAAAAAACTAATAATTTGAATTCCTAAATTATATTCTAATAAACAATTAAAAAGGTATTGACTTGGCAGTCAACTGCTCTGTTAGTATTAGGGTGAAAGGAGGAAATTATTAGTAAAGGAGTAGATCATGAATGTATAAAATTGGAGATTTTTCTAAAATAGTTGATATTCCTGTTAGAACTTTAAGATACTATGCAGAATATGGTGTATTAGTACCAAGCGAAGTAGATAACTTTACTGGTTATAAGTATTATAGTGAAGAAAATGTTATTGAATGCGAACTTATCAAATTATTAAAATCATTAGATTTTACATTAGATGAAATTATTGAATATAAAGATAATGTAGATCAAGAAATATTAGAAAAAAAGAAAAAAGAAATTGAAGAAAGAATGTATTTGTTAAAACTAAAGTATGAAAGATTAACGTATATGCTTGAAGAAATAAAAAGTAAAAAGAGTTATACAAGAGTTAATGAAACAGAAGAAGAAAAAGTATTGAGGAGGAAGTATGAAAGAAGAAATGTTGGAAAAGGTGCTTAATGCACATAAAAATTTAATAGTTGAAGGAGATATTGCATCAGGAAAGAGTACAAATGTATTGTTTCCAATCGTTGATAACGCTATAGAAAAAAAAGAAAGTTTATTTATATTAGATTCGAAAGAAGAATATGTTAATAAATATTATGATAAGTTAAAAGCAAATAACTATAATATTATAATACTAAATTTAAGAGATTTAGATAAAAGTGAAGGTTGGAATCCATTAGAGTATCCATATAATCTATATAAAAATGGTGATAAAGATAAAGCACAGGAATATCTTGAAAAAATAGGAAAAACAATGTTTTATGAAAATTCTAATCAAGATCCATTTTGGGCATTAACTGCAGCTGACTTCTTTACAGGGTTAACACTTTCTTTATTTGAAGATGGAACTAAAGATGAAGTAAATTTAAATAGTGTTAATAATATGTTTAATGGAATTAATAAAAAGTTTTGTGGAACAGATTATATTACTGAATATTTTAAATCTAAAGATGTGGCATCAAAACCTTATATTTTAGCTTCATCAACATTTTTAGCCCCAAATGACACAAAAGGAAGTATTGTATCAGTTGCTAGACAAAAGTTAATGGCTTTTGTATCAAGAGAAAAATTATCACAACTTATGAATAAAACTACATTTAGTTTTGAAGATATCACTAATAAGCCATCTGCAATAATTTTAATTGCACGAGATGAAAATAAGTCATTAAATAGATTGCCTTCTATGTTTATCGAACAACTATATGCAGTGTTAGTTGATTTAAAAACAAATAATAAATTTAACTTGATTTTAGATAACTTTGATATTATTGAAAAATGCAATGATTTAGTAGATATACTAGGATCTTGTATTTCAAGAAATATAAAAACCTATATTGCAACTCGTTCATTAAAAGAACTTATAAATATATATGGAAGCTATATGACAGTATTATGTGACTTATTATCTATTAAAAATGATGGTATTCAATTAGTTATTAATAATGACGAACAAAAAATGAATAAAGATTTTGATTCTGTTAATATAGAAAGTAGTAATATTCTATATCCAAAATTAAATATTACGGATATAAAATTGTTCGATTTTGAAAAATTCGTTAAAAATGCCAAAGTAAAACAATTAGAAAAACTTAATATTGATATTGCTAATTTAAGTAATACTAATAATAGTAAACCAATTAAAAGCGACCCAATAAAAACTGAAGATTTAATAAAAAAGATAGATGAAAAAATTGCTCAAATTGAAAAAGAAAATAAATCTGAATAAATATCTTAAATAATATTCTTTAAATAAAAAAGTTAAAAATGTTTACAAATTAAAACAAAGTAATAGAAAAATAATATCTTTAAAATAAAGCTATAATACTTATTTGTTTACATTTTTTAACTTTTTTTGTTTACACATTTTGAAGGATGATGCTTTGAAAATAAAAAGTGTCTATATTAATTTTTATCATTTGATAAAAAAGTATATAATAGTTTAGGATTTGAAAGAGAAGACTTATAGGATTTTGGTATAAAAAAATCTTGATAAAATAATATAAATAGAATAGAATAATTAACGGAAAAACTTTTAGGAGGTTTTGGTTATGTATTTAGATAAAAGTAATTATACTAGTGTTGCTAGTAGTCCGATAGAATATGAAAGGTTACAAAATGCGTATTTAAGTTTATCGTTTTCAAAAAGAAAATATTTAAAAGAAAATGCTTCTACATTTGAAAGCTTAGATTCTTGTTTTAAATATGGAATTTATAATTTAGATGATATGGGAGATGTTCTTGCTAATCTTGTTTCACAATTTGAAAGTGATGATGAAAAAAGAGTATTTACTAAAGTAAAACAAAGTGATTCAAATTCACGTGTAGAAAATCATCTTGCAGTAATTTTAAAAGAAAATGATTGTGATAAAGTTATGTTAGAATATATACCTAGTGATCATATAGAAATTTCTAAATCTTGTGGGTGTGAGAGGCTTCCTTTTATTCCTTTAAATAACGATGTTCAACTTGCAACAATATTTAGTACTTATAAAGATGGTAGTAATATAAATGTTTGTGGTTATGAAGTAGTTAATAAAGAACTTCCTAATTATTTAAAAGACTTTATCGTGTATGTAACAAAATATCGTTTTGAAAATAATTTAGAAAAAATAGACAAAGTACAATTAGAAGAATTAGAACGAGAATTTATAACTAATAATATTAGTGAATATAAAGGAAAAACAAAAACATATAAAAGATTTAATGCAAATAATAATTAAAAATAAAGCAATTTAACAGTCAAAAAAATACAAATTTTTACAAAAAAAAATAAGTATTTTACTGTAAATGCTTTTTTTTTGTTATATAATTTGATAAACTTATAATAAGTGGAGGTATTAAAATGAATACGTCTTTGGATATTAAAAAAATTTATGATTTAATTGACTTATATAAGTATGCATCTGTTGATGGTGAAAGGGTAGAAATTATCGTAACTCCTTATGAGGAAAATGGAAAGTGGGATAATTCTAAACGAGTATTAACAATTGGGTTACAAGGTGGTTTTTCTCGTGATAGAGATTCAATTGTAATTGAAAATGCAGAAGAATTTGATAAAAAAGTTCTTCCTTTGTTAGTCTCTTATTATGAACAAGATGATGCTTTGGGAAAATGGGATATTACTATACCTGAAGTAGAGAATGTTACTAATAAAGGAGTAAGTGAAACTGAGTCTGGAAACTTATTCTATTTAGAATCTTTTGATAAAGATATATATGATAAGGTAACAGAAGCTAAGGAAAATGTTCAAGTAAATACCACTTATAAAAAAGTTAAATTAAATGATCGTGAGAAAGTATGGGATGAGATTATTCTTTATGCTAAAAGTAGAAGAATGACTCAGGACTTCTATAATGGTGAGTCATATACTGACGAAGAAAAAAAAGCTGTTTATAATTTTGTAGTTAATTTATCAAATGAAAAAAGAGTTAATACAACTTTTATAAGAAAGTCATTAGAGAATACGCAAAAATTTATCGAAGAGATATTTAAAGATAGAGATAAATTGAAAAGTTTAGGTTTGACAGATGAATTAATAGATAAATTAAATAATTCTGTTGAACTTAGCAAACTTGCTAAACTTGCAACTGCTGAAAAAAGAATTAGAAGAAGAGTAGATGTTAATAATCCTTCTATAGCTGAAAGAATAAAATTTGCTACTACTGAACTTGAAAAAGTTGGTTATTTTGATTTAAGAAATGCTTCTCTTGCTCAGTTTGAGAATGGAGTATTTAAATCTAGCAAACCTCTTGCATTACAAAAATTAAAAACAAACTATGGAAATAATAGTGAATATGAACATTATTGTGATGAAATTTTATCTTATCTTAATACTAAGGCTATGGCCAATAATAGAGTAGTTGAAACTAAAGTAGAAGAACCAGAAATCATTGTTAATAATGAACTTAATAATAACTATATCGTTGATTCTTATGAGAAATTCTATGAAACATTGGATTTAGTAAGATATGGAAAATTAGATGATGAACGTTATGAAATAGTAGTAGAACCAGATAGATTGGATTCTAATGCTAGATTGGTAAGAATTAGTATATTAGATGGTGTATCTCGTAACGATTCATTTATGTTTAAATTTACTGATGGAGTTTTGTTTGATTCTGAATTCAAAAAAACTTTGGAAAACATTAGAGAAGAAGATCCTAACTTTTTATCAACAATAAATGCAGTTAATGTTCCAACTTTAGGACTTGTTAAACATGCACTTCATGAATCTCGTGATGGAAATGAAATATTGATAAAACAAGCTAGTGATGAACTAGCATATCCTCATTCTACTAAGGTTGTTCCTGATTCAAAGAATGAAGAAAATAAGCAAGAAATACCTCTTGATGAAGATTTATTAAAAAAACTTGCTCGACTTGAAGAACAAATTAATGGTGAAGCAAGAAAACAAGATGAAATAATGCTAGATGCAACTGTTTCATTTGACAAGTTACATGAGTATGTTAAGACATATAAAATAGATAATAGTAGTGGTGAACTTAAACTTTATAGAAGAGATACTGGTGAAGAATATATTCCAAGTAGTGAAGCTGAGAAAAATAACATAGAATTTGCTATATACTGGGGTGTTTCAGCTGGCATTGAAGAAGATAAAGAAGATGTAGTAGTTGGAGAAAAATATGCCTTCAATGAAGAAAATAAAAAATTATTTGATCTTTTAGATGTTCAATTTAGAGAGTCTGTTAAACGTGGTATACCAGTTGATATTGAGTCATTAAAGAAACAATTCGAAAACAGCGGAGTAAAGGGTTCAGATGCAATATTTAATAGATTATTTAGAAATAATTATTATGTAGATTATGTAACTAAGTATTATGAAAAATCTATTGGAAAACAATTAAATCAAGAGAATTTAACAACTACTTTAGAACCAGTTGTAGAAGAAGCTTTATTCGATGAAGAAAAAATGAAATCTGTTATTTCTAAGTTATATGATTTATGTAGAAATGAACAATTACCTTTTTCTGAAAAAGAAAAAATGGCAAAAGAACTTGATAATGAAGTTAGTGAATTTACAGCTTTACGAGATGAGTTAGAAAAGAAGAGTCAAACAAATCCAGAAAAGTATTATAAAGAGTATTTAAAATTTGTTAGTTTATATACTGAGTTACTAGCAGCAAAAGAAGAATTAGATACAAAACTTCAAGAAAAAGAAGAAGTACACAACGTTGATTTATCTATAGAAGATAGAGAATTATGTGAATACTTTAGACTTGATATTTTAAGAGGTAAGGGTAAACTTCCTCCTAAAGGATATTCAAGAATAGAAGAATTAAAATCTAATGAAAAAGTACTTGGACTTGAAATAGCTAATAATAATGTTTTAGAAGCTTTGAAAAAGCTTGATGCAGTTCAAGATAAAAATTCAGATCTTTATAAACTTTTAGAACGTGAGTTAAGAGATAAAGAAGAAGCTTTACAAAAACTTCATGATATTTATAGAAGAGAACTTAGCGAAGCAATTAAACAGAATGAGCATGATGAGTTAATTGAAGGTGCTAATGAAGAAGCTAGAAGAATTGTTGCAAAAAAAGAGTATGATGAAATAGTTAGAAGCTCAAAAGTTGAAGCAAAACGTATTGTTGAAAAAGAAGAACATGATGAACTTGTAGAAGGCGCTAAACAAGAAGCAAAGCGTATTGTCGAGGAAGCTCAACATGATGAACTTGTAGAAGGTGCTAATGAAGAAGCAAAACGCATTGTTGCAAAAGAAGAGCACGATATGATTTTACAAGGAGCAGAAGAGGAAGCAGTAAAACTACTTCAAAGTGATAAAGAAGAATCTTCAACTCTTAATAATACAGAAGAAGAGCAAGATGATCTTAAAAAAGGTGCAGAAGAACAAGCTAAACTTTTAACTCAATTAAAAGATACTTTGTTTGAAGTTGTAGAACAAAAGAAAGAAAAAGAAAAAGTACCTGAAATAGTAGAAATAGAAGATGCTGTTGAGGTTGTAGAAACATATGCAACACCTGATCAACCTACTACAATTAAATTATTCTTTGATAGAAATACACCAGATGTTGCTGATTTAATCATTTCAAATGGAACTAATGAAAATGAAACAGTAATGTATCAAAGAACATTTGATAAAGATAAAATAGTTAATGAAATAATTCCAGTAGTATGTGATTTATATGCAAGAGATAACACACCATATTACAATAAAACATTTGATGTACCTAATACAAATAGAGGTGGATTAATAGTTCTTGGAACAAATGAAAAAACATTCCAAATATCAAATGCTGAAAAAGAAATAGTAGCATTATGTGAAAAACTTATAAACGAGAATCTTGCAAAAAATAAACAAGAAGAAGAACAAAAAACAAAATAGTAAAAATGGAGAAGATTAATGAAACTACAAAAACCTTTAATTACAATTATATTTATTGTGTTATTGGGAGTTAATTTAATCTTCTTTTCTTTAACCTTTATTGGAAAAGCTATAACAACAAAAGAAATAACAGAAAAAATAGTAAATAAATATGATATAAATAAAACAATATTAGAAGATACAAATATAAAAAAACATATTAGAGAATATAAGTATTCTACTTTAGTATTTAGTTATATAAATAAAGAAAAAGAAGAAGAACTAAAAGAAAATATAATTAAAAACATTAATAATAATAGTGAAAATCTAATAGATGAAAAAGAAATTACTTCTTTATTAAAAAGATCTGTATTTTCTTATGAAATCAAAAATGGAGTAGACACAATGGGGATAGTTAATAATGATATAGAATTATATTCATATAAAGTATCTCAATATATAAATAATGATTTCTTAAATACAATGAATTTCTTTAAGTTTTTCTCAAGTAGCTTTTTTTCTACTATAGCTTTTTCAATATTAATACTTTTATTAATAGGTATAATAATAGAAGAAAAAAGAAATGGATTTTTAATTAGTGGGATAATTACATTTATCTATTCTTTCTTTATTTAC
Source organism: uncultured Clostridium sp. (assembly GCA_902493795.1). Lineage (GTDB taxonomy): Bacteria > Bacillota_I > Bacilli_A > RF39 > UBA660 > RUG13868. The sequence goes on along the minus strand of CABUQZ010000006.1, from coordinate 23,329 downwards.
TATTTAAATAACAACTTTTTTAACTATGAATTTATAAGTAATACATATTTTGGTGGTTTAAAAGGGTTAAAATTATCTATGGATAATACTTATATGATTTGTTTTATTTTTAGTTTTGTATTATTATTAATATATATAGTTAAATATATAAAAAAAGTATTACGTGATATAAGAATTAATTCTTATATTAGTAGTTGGAGGTAAAATGAAAATACTTGTTACTGGTGGTTGTGGTTATATAGGAAGCCATACTTGTGTAGAATTATTAAATGAAGGTTACGATGTTGTAGTTGTTGATAATCTTTTTAATTCTTCTTTAGATGTTATAGATAAGATAAAAGAAATAACTGGAAAGAGTGTTACTTTCTATAATGAAGATGTTTGTAATTATGAAGGGATGGATAAAATATTTTCTATAGAAAAGGTGGATGCTGTTATTCATTTTGCAGGGTATAAAGCAGTTGGAGAAAGTGTTAGTAAGCCACTTATGTATTATAGAAATAATTTAGACTCTACTATTACACTTTTAGAAGTTATGAGTAAATATAATTGTAAGAAAATTGTATTCTCATCTAGTGCAACTGTATATGGTAAACCAGAAAAATTACCTATTACAGAAGACTTTCCACTTCATACAACTAATCCATATGGAACTACAAAGTTGATGATAGAAAGAATTCTAAAAGATTTATATCAATCAGATAATGATTGGAGTATAGCAATTTTAAGATATTTTAATCCTATTGGGGCACATGAAAGTGGGTTAATTGGGGAAAATCCTAATGGAATACCTAATAATTTAATGCCTTATATTGTTAAAGTTGCAAATAAAGAGTTAAAAGAATTAAGTATTTATGGAAATGATTACGATACAGTTGATGGAACTGGTGTAAGAGATTATATCCACGTTGTAGATCTTGCTAAAGGACATATTAAAGCACTTGAAAAGCTTAATAAAGATAAAGGAGTAGATGCTTATAATCTTGGAACTGGTAAAGGTTATAGTGTACTTCAAATAGTTAATACATTTAAAAGTGTTAATAATGTTGATGTACCATATAAGATAGTAGAAAGAAGACCTGGAGATATTGATTCTTGTTATGCATCTACAGATAAAGCTTTTAAAGAATTAAATTGGAAAGCTCAACTTGAAATAGAACAGATGTGTAAAGATTCATATAATTTTGTTAAAAAGAATAGCTAGGAGGATCATATGAAGATTTGTTCTAAATGTGGTGAACGAAACGAAGATTGGATGAATTTATGTCAAAGATGTGGTAGTTCAATAGAAAATGCTCTTCAAGAAAATACAGAAGTAACATATGAATTTGAAAAAGATAAGTATGATGTTTCAAATAACGATGGACAACAAAGTTATGGATTTGAAGATGAAAGTAGTGAAAGTACTGATAAAAAAGCATTTGAGAATATGGATTTAAAAATTGTACTTGCTATACTTTTAGTAATATTAGGATTTTTAATTGTTCTTGCATTAGGAAAATTATAAAAATGTATTAATAATCTCTTTTTCTAACATAATAGTTAGGAAAGGAGATTATTTTATTGTCACGTCATAAAGTTTCAATTGTTGGCGTGAATACATCAAATATCAAAGTATTATCTAATGATGAAATGATTATTTTATTTCAAAGATTAAAAGATGGTGATAAAACGGCTAGAGAAGAGATTGCAAATGGTAATTTAAAGCTTGTTTTATCAATTCTTAAACAATTTTATCAAATTGATGAAAATAAAGATGATCTATTTCAAATTGGATGTGTAGGATTAATGAAAGCAATAGATAATTTTGATCCTAATTATGGAGTAAAGTTTTCTACTTATTGTGTTCCTATGATATTAGGAGAAATAAGAAGATATGTAAGAGATAATTCTAGTATTCGTGTTAGTAGATCTTTAAAGGATTTAGCATATAGAAGTAATAAATCTAAAGAAAAGTTATCGCTTTCTTTAGGAAGAAGTCCAACTTATGAAGAGATTGCTAAAGATTTAGGAGTAAGTGAGTTTGAAGTAGTGGATGCTCTTTTATCTAGAAAAGATCCTGTAAGTATTTTTGAACCTATATATAATGATGGTGGAGATACTATTTTCTTGTGTGATCAAATAGAAGATAAGACTGAGAAAGTAGATGTAAATACTAAAGTATCTTTAAAAGAAGCAATTAATGAGCTTAATGAGAGAGAAAAGTATATTCTAGATCAAAGATTTGTTGTAGGAAAAACACAAGTAGAATTATCTAGTGAGCTTGATATTAGTCAAGCACAAATATCAAGAATAGAAAAGAAAGCATTAGAGACTTTAAAAAAGAATGTTCTCTAATGCTTTTTGTTTTCAAAAGTTCAAATCTAAATTTACAAGATTATGTAAAATGCTCTTAATGACTTGTATTATAGGGTATTAGATGTTAACATTGTTACAATAGAAAGGCTTTGACAGAATTATGTAAAACTTATTTATGGAATGGAGGTAATATGTTTTTAGGAAGAAAGAAAGTTGTGAAAAAAGAAAAAAAATATCTTCCTTTATTTAAAAATCAAATTATATTTTTTGGAACATCAGTTTTCGTTTTCATTTTATTATTATTTTTTATTTCTTTTGTAACAAAGACTAATGTAGTAACATATATTGCAGAAAGAATCTTAAAGGATCTAGGATTATACACAACAGAAGTTAGAAGTATCGAGATAGAGTCAAGTGATTATTCTAATCCTGGTTCTTGGCATATAAATAAAAGTGCTAAGTGGGCTGGACTTGGTAAAGTAGAAGTAACGTTTGATGTGAATTCTATTATTAAAACAGAGGGTATTTATAAAGATATAGTCTTAGTTTTAGATGTTTCTAATTCTATTAAGGGTGAGAAATTTGATAAAGTAAAAAGTGACTCAAAAGAACTTGTTTCTTCTCTTTTAAGTAGCTCTCATAATAGAGTCGCACTAATAACTTGTGGTGATACTTCAGAAATTATATCTAGATTTTCAAATGATAAAAATGATTTAATTGCTAAGATAGATACTTTAACTCTTCAAAATTCAAGAAATTATAATGCAGCTTTATTAAACATTGATAGTGTAATGGATGGGTATATCAAAGAAACTGGAAAAGATGTGGTTACTTTATTTTTGATAGGTGGATATCCATATGTTGATACTCCTAATCAGATAGGTACATATGAATTATTAAAAGATAAATATCCATTTATGTCTATTAATGGTATTCAATATGAAATGGGGTTAGAAGTTATCAAAGAGATTAGAGAAATAACTGATTCTGTTTGGATAGCAGATAAGTCATCTTTAAGTAATGTGTTATTTGAATCTTCAATTTCCCCAGTACTTTATGAAAAGTTTATAGTAACAGATTATGTTGATAATGATTATTTTGTTGTTGATTCTGTTGATGATATTAAGGTATCTTTTGGAAATGTTATTTTAGAATCTTATGATGGAGTACAAAAAATAATATGGAATCTTGGAGATAATTCATTCATAACAGGTGGAAATGCTAAGATGACTTTTAACCTTTCAATGAAAGAAGAAAACTATGGATATTTTAAAACAAATAAGAAAGAAGCAGTTGAAACAAAATTACCAAAAGAAGAGTTAAAAACTGTTAATAGTAGTAATACACTTTTACTAAAAAATTATTATGAAGTAACTTATGATAATAATACACCATCTGGATGTAGTATAGAATCTATTCCAATAGAAAAGTATTTTGTCAATGAAAATGTTATTAAAAAACAAATCAAATTGTATTGTAATGGATATCAATTTAAAGGATGGGAAATAGATTTTAATGATTCAAAAGACATAAAGAAAGTTAATGATGATGTCTTTGTAATGCCAGAACATGACATAACAATAAGAGGAATATGGGCAAAACAGTCTGTTGCTAAATCAATGGATGGAACAGTACACGAAAAAATATCTTTATATAAAGAAGTTAAAAATGCAGCAGAAAATGGTAATGGCGCAGAACTATATATCGGAAATGGATCTAGTGTTTTTCAAAACAAAGTTTATTACTATAATGGTGATATAGAAACAACAAATAATAATGTAATATTTGGAAATTTTTGTTGGAAGATAGTAAGAACTACTGAAACAGGTGGAGTAAAACTTATATATAATGGAGTACCTAGTCAAGATTTAAAATGTAATAATACAGGTTTTGATACTCAAATAGGTATAGGTCAGTTTAATAGCTCATTTAAATCTCCTGGACAAGTAGGTTATATGTATAATGGTACTATTAATTATTCTTCAGAAAGATTATATAACCAATATGAAGTATTAATCTCAAGAGAAGATGTATCTTTAACAAATTATTATTATGGAGATAATATTGTACAAGTTGGAGGTAAATATAGATTAATAAACAATGATGGAAGTGAAGTAAATAAAAAGTTATGGCGTGATAACTATAACACACTTTCTGGTTATTATACGTGTTTAAATGACATAGATAAAGAGTGCTCTAATGTTTATTATGTAGTAGGTGGAAGTATTGATTATCAATATGTTCTTCTAATTACAAGTGAAAATACTTTGGATGACGTAAGACATATGACGTTAAGTAGAAATATTACCAAAAATGATGATGGTACTTATACACTTCAAAGTCCTTTAACGATTACTAAGAATGATTGGTTTACAAATTATAATACTTATAAAAATTATTATATATGTCAAGATCAAGTAAGTACTACTTGTGAAGAAGTATATTCAATAACGTCTTCTCATAATAATTATTATAATTTCTTTAGTTCTAATAATAATTATAGTTATGGAAACTCTTTTATATATAGTAATGGAAAATATGAATTAACTAATACAAAACAAATATGGGATTTAAAGAAAGATTATAGTGAGTTAAATAATAGGCATTACACCTGTTTTGATGGTGATTGTTCAACACTATCATATATATATTACTATAGTTCTAATGATGGTAGTTTATATTACATAAATTTAACAGAAGGTAAAAGTGTAGAAGATGCTTTAAATGAAATGTTAAAAAATGATAATATAAATAATAAAGATTCTTCGATTAAAGAAGTTGTAGATCTATGGTTTCATAACAATTTAAAAGATTATACAAATATGTTAGAAGATACTGTATTCTGTAATGATAGAAGTATTTCAAATTTAAATGGATGGAATTCTAATGGTAGAGTTATAACAGATCATTTATATTATGGGGCTAATGGTAGATTATTTACTAATCAATATGATTTAGTTTGTAAAAATAGAATTGATAGCTTTACAACAAGTGCGATTAATGGAAATGGCAGATTAACATATCCAGTTGGACTTCTTACAAAGGATGAAGCTGATTTGATTGGAATAAGTCAAAGAACGACAGGTGCTTCTTATTGGCTTGTTTCTCCTAGTGCTTTTCGTGATTATCACGCTGATGGATATAAAGTTGATTATGATGGATATTTAAGTGATGGAGGAGTAGATGGAATATATGGTATTAGACCTTTAATCTCACTTAAACCTCTTACTGATTATAGTTTAGGTAATGGTTCTATTGATAATCCATTTATAGTCCTTGAGTAAGAATACTTGTGATGAAAATTTTAATAAAGTTACAAAGATTAAAGTGCACATTGTGCACTTTTAAATTTATTTTATTTTAATATTTCTCGACGTAAATTTTTAGACTAAAGTCCGTTTTTAAACTTATTTCCGTTTTTGTTTCTATGCAGAAATTTATTTTTTTAGTAACAAATAAAGAAGCACTTTATTTGTTTAAATATTTTAAATTGTGTATATGTTGTCAATGACGAACGTAAGTGAGTTCATTTTAATCATTGACAACATCAAATATTTTGTAAAACAAATCTTCACCATATATTGTTTTAAAAGCCTGTTTTGGCGTATTTCCATCTAAAGATTTAATTGGCGTATCAAGTAATGTTATATTCTTTTTTAAAACATCTCTTTTAGACAAATGATCTACTGATTTTCCCTTTGAGAAAAATTTCCTTAATTGTTTGTTTATGTTTTCTACATTCGGTTTTTGATTAGATACATAAGAATCACAAAAGAATAATTTGCATCTTTCTTCTCCAGTTATTTTTGAAAAACATATTTCATCAATAGCTGTAAAATTAGGATCTCTATCAGTCAAAATAACTGGTATTAATTCAATAAAAGCATTTGTCCTGATTCTTTCTTCTAATTCATCAAAAAATTCTACAACTTTATTCTGATTTGGATCTTTTATTAAATCTAATATAATAAATTGCAAATTAGGTAGAATAAATGATAAAATATTATTGTTATCTGTCTTAATGGTTCCAAGAAAATCTAGTTGCCAGACGTAGATTCCTGGATGTTTGTGAATATAGGCAAGATAATCAATGTAAGTATGACCTGTTCTGTCAATTTTCTTGTTTTCAGAATACTCATACTTTTTATTATGTTTTCTTTTTTTGTAAGTTACGGCATATGGTAAATCCATTCTTTTTGTAGTAAGATATCCTTTATTAATATATCTATAAAGAGTAATAATTGACTTATCAATTTCATCACTATTTTCAATCTTGATTTGATAGATAGATTTGTTTTCATCTATTCCCTTTTTAATAATAGAATCCAATCGATTAAATTCATCGGAATCAATATCAATACCACGTCTAGAATTAATAAGATTTGTGTCGGCTTTTCTTTGGGCGGGCTTAGCATCGTACTTAAATTTAATGTAATTATAGTTGGTAGAATATCTAAACTTACATTTAGTACAAACTAAAGGCCATCTATTAAGTGTTGGACATTTTGGTTTAATATCATCATAATGATAATCAACTGGAATTCTGTTTTTTCTAACTTCTTTTGAGATGCTTCTGGGATCGAGACCAAGCCTTTCACTGTGTTCAATCAATTTATCATTATGATCAATACCTAAACTAATAATTTTTCTTTGTTCAAGGTTTATATGTTTCTATGTTTCCATTTTCAATACCTCCTTAAAGCTGCATAGAAACATCATATATTATACTATAATCAGACTTAATTCCGTTTTTAATTAAATAACGGAATTTCAAAAAAAAATTAGCACTAATCTTAATCTTTACGATTATAGATTAGTTTTTTTTCTTTATTAATGATATACTTATGATGAGGTGAAACTTATGAAAGTTCTTCTTTATACGGAGATGGAAAAAAAAGTTAGAAAAAGTGGGTTAGGAAAAGCAATAGAACATCAGAAGAAAGCATTAACTAATGAAGGAATTGAATGGACTACTAATCCTAAGGATGATTATGATATTTTGCATATAAATACATATTTTCCTAAATCATATAGACTTGCTAAAAGAGCAAAGAAAAAAGGAAAGAAAGTAGTGTACCATGCACATTCAACTGAAGAAGATTATAAAGATGGATTCATTATGGGAAGACAGACTTCTAAAATGTTTAAATGGTGGTTAATAAAATGTTATAGTTTAGGGGATGTTATAGTAACTCCAACACCATATTCTAAAAGATTATTACAAGGATATAAGGGACTTGAAAATAAAAAGATATATCCTATTTCTAATGGAATAGAAATAGAGTTTTTTAAGAAAGATCCTAAAGCTGGAGAGAAATTTAGAAAAGATTATGGGTATACTAAAAAAGACAAAGTAATAATAGGTATTGGTTTATATATTAAAAGAAAAGGAATCATTGATTTCGTTGAACTTGCCAAAAGACTTCCAGAGTACAAATTTATTTGGTTTGGGTATAGTTCTTTAAAAGCTGCTACTAAACCTGTAAGAGATGCAGTAAACACTAAACTTCCAAACTTAACTTGGGCAGGGTATGTTGAACAAGACGTAATAAAAGCTGCTATGAGTGGAGCAGACCTTTACTTATTCCCAACACTTGAAGAAACAGAAGGAATTCCAATAATAGAAGCTTGTGCTTGTAAACAAAATGCAATAATTCGTGATATACCAATATTTGAAGGTTGGTTAGAAGATGGGAAAAACGTTTATAAAGCTAAAGACGTTGATGAATTTGAAAAGAAGATAAAAGATTTCTTTAATGGTAAATTACCAAGTTTAGTTGACAAAGCATATGATGTTGCAATAGAACGTGACTTAAAAACAGTAGGTAAACAGCTTAAGCAAGTTTATAAAGATGTATTAAAAAAATAATAAAAGGTATATATTTTTAAAAAATTGTGTTACAATGTTTATGATAGAATAATAAGGTGGTGTCCATGATGGTAGAAGAATTACTTAATAAGTATGATTTACTTCATGCTAGTTTGATATGTGGTGGAAAGGTAACTTTTAATGTCAATTTTTTTAATGATAATAAAGTTTATGTTTCTCTAGTAGTATTATTTAATAATGAAGAAAAAAAATACTCTTATGATTTTATAAATGATGAAGAATTTCAAAAATTTGTACTTCCTAAAATATTTCAAAGATTTTTATCTAAAAATGTTTCTGTAAATGTTAGAAAAGTTATGGGTAACGACTCATATGGAACATTAATCGTACAAAGAAAAGATTTGAAAGATTCTTTAATACTTAGAAATTGTTCTTTAGATAATATGGATTTATTAGAACTTCTTTCTCTTTCTTTGAAGGAAATAAGTAATGTTAATCTTTCACTAGATTCAAAGATTATTTTTAATAAGGACACTCATCAACAATATGATGATTATATGAAGTATAATATAGCATTTGATTATGCTAATTATAAAATAAAATTCTTTGGAGAAAATGATAGTAGTTCTATAAAACAATATGTAAAAGAAAATGAAGAACTTAACGATAGTGATGAACTATTGATACTTAATATAGCAAGATATGCTTATACTTTTGAGAATTTAGAATTTAAAAATGTTTGGGAAGAAATAGAAGATAATTATAAAGATAATCAAAAAGTTCTAGAAATATGTTCATTATTTAAGAATAATAATATAGAAGAAGAAAATATTTATACAAAGGCTTTAATTTTAGCTGAATATGAAAAAAATAATGATTTGTTCTTACATTATAATGATGCGGTAGTACTTGAGGCTTTTGAAGCTTGTAATAAACAAGTTAATTTCTTTAATGGAAGTTATCTAACTTATTGGAATAGTAAGGCTAAATATTATGAATCTATTTTAGATTCTCAAAGACAAGCTCTTTGTATTGATTTTATTGATGCCTATGATTTAAAAAATAAAAAGCATGTTGAATTAAAAAATAAATTGCCTCATACAAATAAAGGAAGATCTATAATTAATAATTTGAAGAAAATAAGAGATGAAAAAATAGCATTTGCTAATATAATAAATAATCCTATTACTCCTTTAGAAGTAGAAGAGCCTATAAGACTTGAAATTGATGAAGAAGCTATAAGAATGGGAGCAGAAGATCAAGCAAGATTACTTCTTGAAACAATTGAAGAAAGAAATAAACTTAAGAAAGATGCTGAAGAATTTGCTAAGATTATTATAACTAAAGAAAAAGAATATAAAAAGATTTTACAAGATGCTGAAGAACAAGCAAGAAAGATTATTGAGTTAGAAAAAGAAAATGAAGAACTTAAAAAGCTAGCTCAAGATAATGCTAGATACTTATTTGAAAGAGATGAAAGACTTCGTGAAGAAGAAGCATTAAGAGAATTTGTTAGCAGTATGCCTGTTCCATCACAAGATATAGATAAGATTAATAACTTATTAAATGCTATTTCTTGTGTTAAAGATTTAGATTTTGCTGTTAATCATCCAACTGTTATGCAAGAATTAATAATACTTGAAGAAAAGATAGTAACATATTTAACTACACATACAAATATTGTTCAAAATGAAGATGTAGTAGTTCCAATAGAAAAAGAAGAAATGATGGAATCTAAACCTGTTATTGAACTTCTTGCTATGATTAGAAATGCATATGTTTCAAGTCATGAATTTGAAAAAGATGGAAGACATACAGTAATATACTTTAATCCAGTAGATGATGATACATATAGAGTTACTCTTTATTCTGCAAAAGATGATAGCGAAGATATTTTAATGGATGCTTTCTTTGAGAGTTATCAATTAAGTGATAATGTTTTAGAAGAAATTTGTGATATTTTTAAAACTGGAGCTGTTGTTGTAGCTAGTAAAATAGATAATATTCCACCAGATAAAGCAGATTATTTAGTTATTGATAATATGAATAACGCTATTAAATTTATGGATTGTAAGAAAGATTTAATAGAAAAAATTAAATTGTATTTATAAAAGGCTTTAAGCCTTTTTTTCTATGTTTAAAACAATTCCAATAAGGATTAAATAGGTAAGTAGACTAGATCCTCCATAACTTATTAAAGGAAGTGTTATTCCTGTTATTGGAAGAAGACCTATACTCATTGCAATATTTTGAATCTGTTGATATGAGAATAATACTAAAATACCAAAAAGAGTATATTTATCTTGTTTTCTTTTTGTTTTCTTAATAACTTTAATTATATGAAAATTAAAGAGCATAATTGTTATTATTAATAATAAACTTCCAATTAGTCCATAAGAAGAAGAAAAAGATGTGAATATAAAATCAGTTCCTGCTTCTGGATAGTAGATAGGAACTTTTTTATTTCCAAATAAACCACCCATTCCTATTGATATTAAAGAATTATTAAGTTGCATTCCATCTTTGTTTTGCCAGTTAATAATTCTTTCTATTCTGTACATTGATCTTTCTCCAATAAGACTTGTTAAAGCACTTTGATTACTATAATATGTTATAAAGAAAAAAGATATAAACCCTAAGACAATTAAAAATAATAAATAAAACCATTTTTTATTTAATCCTGCTATATAAAGCATTCCAATAGTAATTAAAATATAACTAATTATAGCTCCTGTATCTGGCTCTAAAAAAGTTAGTATACTGGGGATAATTAGAATAATAAATAATAAAAGTATAAGTCTAAATTCCTTTTTAGTTTTTATTTTATCTTTATTTTTATAAAACTTATTTAAAACGTATGAATTAATTAAAATTAAACTTATTTTCATGAATTCACTAGGTTGGATACTTATATTAAAGACTTTGTACCAAGCTTTTGTATTGTTTACTTCCACACCAAATAAAAAAAGTCCTGATAAAAGAAGAATACAGATAAGATATATTAAAAAAGATAAATTATATAATTTAATAATATTTATTCGTTTTACAATAAAAATTAAAGCAAAACCTATTAAATACCAATATATTTGTTTTATGTAAAGAAGACCTAATGACCTTGATAGATAATCAGATGCTTTATAAATACTTAAAATACTTATAATAAAGAAAATAAATAAATATAAATATATTTCCTTATTTTTAAATAAAGATTTCATATAATCACCACTATTATTATGTGAAATTTAGTAAATATTATTTTTATTTTACATAAGATAGTATAGGAAGTGATTTTTTGGCTAGATTACCTCATATATTTCACAGTGATAGAATTGTTTCAAATAATAGGAATAGTTTTAATACTTTTAATTCATATAATGATGAATTAATTCCTCCTAAGGAAACAAAAAAAGAAGAATATACTCCTTCATTTGATAAAGATTCTTTAATTAATTACTTTAATAGAAGTATTTCTCTTACTTTAAAAGATGGAAGAGTAGTTTCTGGAATACTTATTTCTAAAAGAGAGGATGTTATTCTTCTTGATACTGGTGAGTTTATTAATGTAGATTCAATTATTTCTGTAAATTAAAATTGCTTGTTAAGCAATTTTTTTTATATGTTAGATATAAATACATCATTCAAGCATTTTACTGCGACGATATTTTTTAGGTTTATTGTAAAGAAATTGTCTGTTGCAGTGTAGGTGTTATTGTCTCCTGGTACTAATATTCTAAATGTTGCAAAGTTATCGTTTATACTTTCTATTCTAAATACTGTTGATGTTGCAGCTGTTCCATTGAAGTTATATGGCATAGTCCATAATGCATTATTGCAACAACTATATAAATTTATTGGTCTTGTGTTAAACGGTGTGTTAGTTGCTTGAAATGGTCTATCACATCCTAAATTATTGGCACTGCTACTTTGTTGTTGAATTAGTAATACTTTTTCAAGAGTTTCTGCAATGCAGTTTCCATCACTATTACACATATTATCCTCCTTTCTAAATTAATAAATTAATATCAGCTAAACATTTTATAGCAGCAATACAATCTGTGTTTATCGTTGCAAATTCGTTTGTTGAAGTTAAAGCACCTTCAGTACCTGCTAAAAGTCTAACAGTAACACAAGAACCATTTATATCTTCTACACGGAATATATTTGAAGTAGCAGTTGTAGCTCCTGATGGATATGATATTGTTAAGTCATCATTGTTACACAAAAATAGTCTTATTGGTCTTGTGTTTGAAGTAGTATTACTAGGGCCTAAAAATGGTTTAGTACATGAATTATTGGCACTATCTGCATAATTATTCTGAAGTTTATTAATTAATGTCATAATATCTAATATGTAGTTTCTCTCATTTTCCACTTAAATCACTCCTTTATTTTCTAATATAGAATATTCAAATAGTAAAAAAATAGTGATTACTAATACCTAATTTATTATTTTTCTTAAAATATCATATGTAAAAGAAGGGTAGAAAATAAGAAAGGTTGTATTTTAACAAATAATTAGGTATAATGGTATTGGTGATAAAAATGTGGGAATATATAATAATTGGAATTGTAATATTAATTATTTTATTAGCAGTATTAAAGCTAGGTAAAAAAGATGTACACTTAGAGTTAAATAAATTAGTTGAATATTTAGGGGGAAAAGATAATATAATCGAAACAGAAAGTAATTTGTCTAGATTTAAAGTAACCTTGAAAGATGTTAGTAAAGCAAATAAGGAAGCTATTACTAAATTAGGTGCTAAAGGAATAGTAGAAATAGATAACGAATTAAAGATTATATTAGGACCTGAATCTAAACAATTAAAGAAATATATCAACAGTTTACAAGGTAAACAGAATAAATAATTACAATAAAAAACATTTTTCGACAAAATTCGACAAAATAAAATCATACAATTATCTTGAAAGAAGGTAAAAGTATGATTTTTTTTATTGATGTAGTTAAAGTAGTTATTTTAGTATTATTTCCTTTATTAGTATATAAGTCTTTAGAAGGAACTTTTAGTAACAAGGAATATATCTTTTGGATAGCTGTTTATTCATCTTTGTTTACATTGTTATTTCAAGTTAATAATTATATGCTAGTCTTATCAAATATTTATTTAATTATTTGTCTATTTAAGAATTCTAAAGTTAATTTTGTTTTTACATCATTATTTATATTAGTTTTTAATCTTCAAAATTCATTATTTCTTTTAATAGAATTTTTAGCTTATTCATTACTATTTCACTTTAAAAATAATATTGTTAATATTTTTGTTTTTATAAGTATTTATATTTATTCATTAATATTATTTAAATATAACTTTGATTTTATTAATTATTTCTTTATGATTTTTGTTTACTCAGTAGTGCTTCTTTTTGTAATATCTGTATTTCTTGATGATAAATATCAAAAAGTTGTCGAAGAGTACAATGGTAGTTTACTTAAATTTGTTCATGAAGTTAAGAATCCATTAACTGTTGTACTTGGATACTTTCAAATTATGAAGTTAAATAATAATAAAAGAGAATTTAAGAAATATCTAACTATTATGGAAAGAGAAGTATATGAATCAATTAATATTATTGAAGAATATCTTAAACTTGGAAGATTTAATGTTAAGTTAGAATGTATGGATATTAATTTATTGCTCGATGAAGTATTTAAAGAATATAAAGAATTAGAAAGTGTATATGATATGAAAATTAATTTCTATTATGATGAAGAAGAAGTATTTATCTATGGAGATTATACAAAACTTAAACAGGTTATTATTAATACAATTAAAAATAGTATTGAATCAAGAAAAGGAAGTAAAGTTGCAATAGATATAGATTATAAAATAGCTAATAATAACGTTATTATCGATATAGATGATAATGGAGTAGGAATAGATAATCTATCTTCTTTTGGAGAAAACTACGTAACTTCTAAAGCAAATGGTAATGGGTTAGGAGTTAATTTCTCACGTAAAATACTTTCTTTACATAATGGGGAAATCAAATATATTTCTAAAGGTAAGAAAGGATTAGATGTTAGAATTAATATTCCACTTGCTCATATAATTTAATATGAAATATATATTACTCGTTTTAGGATTTATTTTATCTGTAATTGGATTATCCTTCATAATTATTTATTTAAACTTATTAGTAATGGGGTATAGTTTCTTAGATTATGTTAAATATATATTTTGTAAGTTTGAATGTATTATTTTCTTTATTGGCTATTTAATTATTGTTCTATGTTTATTGAAAGGAAAGAAGAAATGACATATATTTATGATATTGTTTTAAATTTTACTGATGTAAATAGATATTTTGATGTTTATGAATGGGAAAAAGATGATCACTTAGTAAATATAAAAAAAGCATTAATATTAAGAGTTAATAATAAAGTATTAAATGATTTTATAAAATATAAAATAAAAGTAAATAAAACATTTTTAGAATTTATTAAAGATAAATCTATGTGTTATAAGAAAGATAAAATAAAATATTTAGTTGTACTTTCTAATGGAGAAAAAAGTGTAGCCTTTTCTTTTGATGAACTTGGAAATATTATTTATAAAAGTTCACTATTCTTTGATGAAGAAGAAATAATTAACAAGATGGCTTTAAAAATAGATAAGACAGATATAATTTATACTAATTACGATAGTGATTATGATTTTTCTTTACCTAGACATTTCTTGGAAAAAAATAAATATGTTAACAAAGAGTTAAAAAGTTTGTATAACTTAAAAAAGTATGAAGAATTAAGATATATTTACTATGAGATATTTAATGCTATAGAAAACGATAATAAGCTTATTTATGAAAGACTATTAAACTATAAAGAATATATAAATAAGTATGATTATTTATATAATTTGATTCTTTCTTTTAATAAGAAAAGTATTTTTTAGAAAATATTTTTTCTTTTTTTTTGCTTTCTTTTTATATTGTGATATACTTAAAGTAGAAAGTAGAGGTGTAGTTATGAGTTTAAGAAAAATATTTGCTTTGATAACAATGATATTACTAGTTTTATTAATTGTTAATATGTTTTTACCATTTCTTGAAGCAGGAAGGGAATCAATTAGTTTTTGGGACTATTTAGATCAAAATGGTGCTCAAGTTGGATGCTTCCTTGTTTTAGGAGAACTAATTTTTGGAATTGTTATATGTATATTAACGATTTGCAATGTACTTAAAGATTACAAATATTCTTTGTTTTCTATAGGTTATATTATGACTTATAGTGTTGTTTTATTTTCATCACTTGGTGATTATCAAAGAGAGTACTTATCTATTAGTTTCTATTTAGGTATTCTTTGCTCTTTTGTTGCAATGATTTTAGTATTTGTTGGAAATGCATTAAGTAATGAAAAGAAACAGAATAATACTATGATGTATGGGCAAAATTATGGATCTTTACCTGTAACTGGATATGATCCTAACACAGGTGCTCCTATTTATGCTAAACCAGCAGGATATGATCCAAACACAGGTGCTCCTATTTATAGGTAGAAAATTATATAATTATGTAAAAAAAGTATATTGTCTTGATATACTTTTTCTTTAAGGAAGGTGTTTTTTATGAGTGGAAGAAAAGTGTGTTGTATTATTACTTTAATTATGTTATGTCTTTTAATTCTTAATGTATTTTTGCCAATAGGAAATGGGGAAAATGCAAGTATTTTTGGTGCTTTAACTAGCGTTGAATATGGAGAAAGCTCATTTGTTATTATATTTGCTGTGTTAATTTCCTTTTCCTTTTTGATTTTTGGAATAGTAGATTGTATACTTTGTCTATGTAATGTTAGAAAAGATTATAAATATACATTAGCAGCTATTCCAATTCCAATTTTATTTTATTTCTTTATTTTGACTCTTTTCTTTAATGTTGGAGGATCTAGTATGTCTATAGGAGGAATTCTTGGACCACTTTTATGTATTGCTTCTATAGTATTATCATTTGTTGGAAATGCCCTTGGAAACAAGAGTAATGTAAATTATTATCAAAATAATACTCCTAATACTCAAATAAAAGGGTATGATCCAATGACTGGGAAACCAATATATGCAACATTAAGTGGGTATGATCCTAATACAGGTGCTCCTATTTATAGGTAATAAAATATAAAATTATTTAAAATGTATATTAAAAAATAATATTTTTTTAAAAGAGGTGTTTTTTATGAGTGGAAGAAAAGTATGTTGTATTATTACTTTAATTATGTTATGTCTTTTAGTAGTTAATTTCTTTTTGCCTTTAGCAAGTGATGGTGAAATTTCTATTAGTTTTTATGATATTTTGTTTAAACCAGATTATGGAGAAAGTTCAAGTATCATTATATTTCCTGTTTTAATTTACTTTTCCTTTTTAATCTTAGGAATAGTAAACTGTATTCTTTGTCTATGTAATGTTACAAAAGATTACAAATATGCTTTGTCGTCTATTCCAATTCCACTACTTATTTATATTCTTTTATTTGTTTCATATTTAATTACTGGTGGTGAGTATATTTCTATTGGATGTATTTTAGGACCAATTTTATCTATTGCTTCTTTAGTTTTAATCTTTGTAGGAAATGGAATTGGTAATAAGAGTAATACAAATAATGTTTTAAATAATTATCAAAATAATACTTTCGGAACTCAAATTAAAGGGTATGATCCAATGACTGGAAAACCAATATATGCAACATTTAAAGGATACAATACTCAAACTGGTGAACCCATTTTTGATTAGTGTTTTGTAATAATTTTAGTTTTTTAATTTTAGTCTTCATTTTTTTAAATTTTTGTGATATATTTTTATTAGAGAAAAGAGGTGTTTAAATTGAAAATGAGTTTAAGAAAGGTTTTTAGTATAATAATGATGTCTTTAGCATTATTAGGATTCATATTTACATTCCTTGCATATGCTGATTATGGATATGCTAGTAGCAATTTATGGGATATGTCTGGTTCATATGGATTCTTTATGCTACTTGGATACGCTGCAATTATAACTTTATATGCATTACATTTATTTGGTGTATTTAAGACTGAAAAATGGGTTACATATGCTAATTATGCAGTAGGATTTGTTACACTTTGGCATTTATCATTCTTATTCTTAGCAATGGATAATAATGGAGCTGGTGTAGGTCTATGGTTAAATACAATCGTTGGAGTTGCTTTAGCTGCTATTTCAGTAGTATGGTATTTTGTAAGTGATGAACCATTTAATAAAGGTAATGGAGCTCCTGTTACAGGATTTGATCCAAAAACTGGAAAACCAATTTATGCTAAACAAAAGGGATTTGATCCAAAAACTGGAAAACCAATTTACGAAGATTAATTAAAAGATTAGATTAAGAGCTAGCAAATATGCTAGTTCTTTTTTTACTATTATTTTTAATTTATTTTTGATAAAATACTTATGGAGGATGTTATGAACAAAGATATAATTATACAAATAAGTAAAGATTTAAACATTAAAGATAAGCAAGTTGAAACAGTACTTAATTTATTAAGTGAAGGAAATACTGTTCCATTTATTGCTCGATATAGAAAAGAAGCAACTGGTGCTTTAAACGAGGAAGTTATAAGAAGTATTAATACTGTTTATGAATATCAAGTAAACTTATTAAAAAGAAAAGAAGATGTAATTAGGTTAATTGATGAGAAGGGGCTTCTTACTGATGAACTTAAAAACTCTATTATGGCTTGTCAAAAACTAGTTGACGTTGAAGACTTATATAGACCTTATAAAGAAAAGAAGAAAACAAAAGCAACTGATGCTATTGCTAATGGATTAGAGCCACTTAGTAAATTAATTTTTTCTTTTAGTGATATAGATATATATAAGGAGGCAGAGAAGTATTTATCTTCTAAAGTTCTTACAGTTGATGATGCTATTACAGGTGCTAAATACATAATTGCTGAAATAGTAAGTGATAATGCTAAATACAGAAAAGAAATAAGAAGATTAACTTATAGAGATGGGACAATTATTTCTAAAATTAAGAAAAATGCTAACGATGAAGGTAAAGTTTATGAGATGTATTATGATTTTTCTGAAAGAGTAAATAGAATTAAACCTCATAGAGTATTAGCATTAAATCGTGGAGAAAACGAAAAAGTATTAAGTGTAAGTATCGATATTAATAAAGATACTATTATAAGTTATTTAAATAAAGAAATTATAAAGAAGGAAAACGAATGTGGAAAACTCGTTAAGGAAGCAATTGTAGATAGCTATGATCGTTTGATTAAACCTAGTATTGAAAGAGAAATAAGAAGTGATTTAACAGATGTTGCAGAAAATCGTGCAATTGAAAACTTCTCTTGCAATTTGGAAGCACTTTTACTTACACCTCCAATTAAAGGTCATGTTGTTATGGGGTATGACCCTGGATTTAGAACTGGGTGTAAACTTGCTGTTGTAGATTCTACTGGAAAACTACTTGATATAAGTGTTATTTATCCAACAGAACCACATAATAAAATAGAAGAAAGTAAGAAAATTGTTTTAGATTTAATTGATAAATATTCTGTTGATATAATTGCAATTGGAAATGGAACCGCATCAAGAGAGTCTGAAGAGTTTATTGCAAATACAATTAAAGATTGCAGTCGTAAAGTAGAATACGTTATAGTAAGCGAAGCAGGAGCTAGTGTTTATTCCGCATCAGACCTTGCAATTAAAGAGTTTCCAACACTTACTGTTGAAAAAAGAAGTGCAGTAAGTATTGCAAGACGTATTCAAGATTCTTTAGCAGAACTTGTTAAAATAGATCCAAAAAGTATTGGAGTAGGACTATATCAACATGATGTGACTCCAAAGAAACTAGATGAATCATTAAACTTTGTTGTAACAAAAGCTGTTAACCAAGTTGGAGTAAATATTAACACTGCATCACCTTCGCTTTTATCTTATGTATCTGGTATGAACAAAAAGGCAATTGATGCTATAATTACTGAAAGAAATAAAACAGGTAAGTTTACAAATCGTTTAGAAATAAAAAATATAAAAGGAATAACTCCAAAAGTATACGAGCAGTCAATTGGGTTTATTCGAATTCTTGATGGAGATAATCCTCTTGATAAAACTGGAATACATCCTGATACTTATAAAGAAACATCAATTCTTTTAAATGAACTTAATTTATCTAGTAATGATATTGGTACAGAGAAACTAAAAGAATCTTTAAAAGACTTTGATATTAACAAATATAGTGAAGAATTAAAAATAGATAAATATACTCTTACTGATATAGTACAAGATTTAATAAAACCTAATAGAGATCCAAGAGATGATATGCCAAGACCTGTATTAAGAAAAGATATTTTGAAAATAGAAGATTTAAAAATAGGTGATAAGCTTCAAGGAACTGTTAGAAATGTTGTTGACTTTGGAGCATTTATAGATATTGGATTACATAATGATGGGTTATGCCACGTGTCAAAATTATCACGAGAGTACGTAAAAAATCCTAGTGACGTTGTTGCTGTAGGGGACGTTGTTGATTGTTACGTTAGTGATATATCATTAGAAAAAGAGAAAGTATCTTTAAGTCTTTTTAAAGATTAAACTTTCTTTTTTTTTATATTTTACAAATTTGTAAATAATTTAAACTCAAAATTAAAACCTCTTTTCTTTTTTTTGATATACGTTTATAATGTATTTAAAGAATAGGTGATGATATGGAAGAAGATAAAAAGAAACAGTTAATTAAGTATGCCATTATTGGATTTGTGGCATTGATAGTTTTATTGATTTTTATGGCTATTTTTACTTCTGGTGGTAAAAAGTCTAACGAGAAGAAAGAAACTTCTAAAGAAATTAGTTTAACTACTGGCGGAGAGTATAAATTATCTTATAAACCTAGTGATTATACTTGGACAAGCACTGATAAAAATATTGCTGTTATTGATGAAAACGGAAAAATTAGTGCATTAAAAGAAGGTAATGCTACTATTACAGTAACAACTGATAATGAAATTATTATCTATAAAGTTCATGTTACTATTGATGAGAGTCAACTTGAAATTACAAGTGTAAAAATGGAGAAAAATACACTTGAACTTGAACTTGGCAGAAACTATACAATGAATGTTAAGTATTATCCAGAAAATGCTCGTGATAATACTCTTAGTTGGTTTAGTTCTAATGAAAAAGTTGTAACTGTTGATAAAGGAGTTATTAAAGTAGTAGGACCTGGAACTTGTATGGTTACTGTTAAATCAAATAATGGTAATTTAGATACTTGTTTAGTAAAAGTTAAAGGTGATGATACTTCAGATATCGAAGAAATTACATTTGATACATCTGTTGTTGAACTTGGTGTTGGTGTTGAATATATTGTTAACTATAGCACTATTCCTACAGGTGTAGAAGCTGATATAGTTTGGGAAAGCACAGATCCAGAAGTTGCTACTGTTGAAAATGGTATAATAAAAACATTAAAAGAAGGAAATACAACAATAACTGCTAAAGGTGGAAAAAAAGAAGCTAACTTAACTGTTACTGTTGTTGGTTCTAAAGAAGAAGAAAAACCACAAACTATTACATTAAATCAATCTGAAATTAGTTTGTATGTTGGAGATGGTTATACTCTTTCTGCTATTGTTAAACCAGATGATGCAGTAGATAAGAAAGTTATATGGAGTTCATCTGATCCAACAGTTGCTGTTGTTGATGAAAATGGTAATGTTAAGACACTTGCTGTTGGAACTTCTACAATAACAGCTAAAACAACAAACGATGTTTCACAAACATGTACTGTTAAAGTAGTAAAGAAAGCTATTGAAGTAACTGAACCTAATACTACTATTGTATTAAATACTAATAATTTATTTATGAATGTAGGAGATACTTCTCAATTAATTGAAACAATTACTCCACAAGGAATAGGAAAGGTAACATGGGAAAGTAGTGATCCAACTGTTGCAACTGTTTCTAATGGACTTGTAACTGCCTTAAAAAATGGTAAGACAACAATTACTGTTAAACTTGAAAATGGAAGTAAAGCTACTTGCTTAATAAATGTTTCATCAAGTAATTTTGTTAGAGTTATATTACTTCAGATAAATGCTAGAAACGTTTCTTTAAAAGTTGGTGGAACAAGTCAGTTAAGTGTTAATATTATTCCTAGTAATGCAACTAATAAGACAGTAACATGGTCAAGTGATAACACAAGTGTTGCTGTTGTTGATGAAAATGGTAAAGTAACTGCAAAGAAACCAGGTGTTGCTAATATTACTGCTAAGTCAGTAGATGGTGTTTCAACAAATAGTGTGATTCTCGTTACAAAATAATTTATAAATAATAATAAAACGTAACTAAAGTTTAGTTACGTTTTAATTTTTTAATCATAGTAATCAATTTTAATTGCTTTTTTAACTTCTTTAATTGTTTCTTTTGATACATTTCTTGCTTTATTTGTGCCATCAAGTAATATTTTATCAACAACTTCAGGATGATCTTCATAGTATTTTGCTTTTTCTCTTATTGGATTTAAGAATTCGTTCATCTTAGCTATTAATTCTTTTTTACATGCGACACATCCACGTTTTCCTTCTTTACATTCAGAACATATTGTTTCTAAATTTTCATTATTTAATAATTTGTGATAGTAAAAAACCATACATACATCAGGGTTTGCTTTATCATCTTTTTTGATTTTAGAGGGATCTGTTACAGCATTCATAATCTTTTTAGATATTTCTTCTTCTGAATCCCTTAGATAAATAGCATTTCCTAGACTTTTACCCATCTTATCATTTCCATCTAGACCTTTAATTCTTTTGTTTTCACTTAAGTATGCTTCAGGTTCTTTTAACGTATCACCATAGATACTATTAAATTTTCTTACTATTTCACGACATTGCTCTAACAATGGTAATTGATCTTCTCCTACAGGGATTAATTCTCCTTTAAATGCAGTTATGTCAGCAGCTTGACTTATAGGGTATCCAACAAATCCATATGTAACACTTTCACCATTGTTTCCAAATATTGCTTTCTTTTGTGCAATTTCAGTTTTTATAGTTGGATTTCTATATAACCTAGCCATAGTAACTAAATTAGAATAGAAAACAGTTAATTCTGCAATTTCTGGAATCATAGATTGAATAAATATAGTTGATTTATTTGGATCTATTCCAATTGAAAGTAAGTCTATTGCAATTTCTCTTACATTTTCTCTTACTTTAGTAGGATTATTAAAATTATCAGTTAATGCTTGAACATCTGCTATTTCAATGAAAGTATTATAATCATCTTGAAGTTTTACCCAGTTTTTAGATGCTCCAAAATAATGACCTAAATGAATTTTTCCTGTTGGTCTAATTCCAGTTAAAATAGTTTTTTTCATAATATCTCACATCCTTAATTTGTATTTTAGCATAATATAACTGTGTTTTAAATGATTAGTTATTTTTTTATAATATTTTTACATAATATCTTGTTTGCTTTTCCTTTACCTTTACTATATAATGTTGATTATAATAGAGGGTATGATATGAATGATAAGATATTTTGTAGAAAACAACGTGGTTTTACATTAGTAGAAATTATTGCAGTTATTATAGTGATTGGAATTATTGCAATAATTGCAGTACCATCTGTGATTAAGTACATTAGTGATTCAACTGAGACAACTTTTTTGTCATATGAACATTCTATGAGAGAAGCTGCCAAAAATCATGTAGTTAAGTGCGTGAGTGAAAATGACAAAAATTGTCTTTTACCTTTGCAAGGAGAGAAAAAAATCATTTATTTATCTGATCTTGTTAATAGTGGATATATAGATGAGTTTAAGGATCCTAATAGTAGTGGTTTTTGTGAAACTGAAATAAGTTACGTAGAAATATCAAATTCTGGAAATACAGATTTTCAATATACAGCATGTTTGTATTGTGGGGATTATAAAAGTGATGATGCTGTATGTACAACGTATTCCAATGACGATGATGATCCAGAATGCGGAACTATAACTGGGGAATCAACAAAATGGACAAATACAAATAGGAAAATTACAGTTCAATGTAGTGATAGGTCAAGTGGATGTATAAGTAATACATTCTCAAGAACATTTGCTAGCACTATAAAAGAAAGTTATGTAACAATAGCAGATAAAAGTGGTAGAACAAAGAATTGTCCAGTAAAAGTATATGTAGATAAGACAATGCCTACATGTGAGTTACAAGTAACAAAGGGAC